>NZ_JADOTX010000001.1:1851200-2159734 GCF_015751765.1 Micromonospora ureilytica | reverse complement strand
CTCTCCCCGCCTGTGGGTCTACGGGGCAATCCCCGACGGCCGGCGGCTCCTCCTGGAAACTGTCCAGTACGACGACGAACCGTCCCGCGTCATCGCGCTAGTCGCCGGCAAATACCTTCCGTTCGAGGCGGTGGCGAGCACGACCGCGGACTGGTCGGCACCCCTGCCCGTGCGGCTACGACTGCCCGACAACCAGGGCGTTCTCGTCGCGGCTGAGGGGTCGGCGCTGAGCTATCGGGTCGGCGACGGCCAGTGGCAGGACGCCGGCCGCAACGCGGCGCTCCTGCCCGCGACCGCCACCGACGTACGGGTCACCGACGCCAACGGAACCCCCACCAACGTCTCGGTCGCTCCCTGAGTCAATTCCCTGGCAACCATAAATACCGCGCTCACCGACCCTCTGACGACTACCTTCACCCACAGGCTGGTCGGTGAACGGTGCCGTAATGGGAGATCCAGATGTCCGGCGCAGCGTCCGCCACGGCAGACGCTGCGCCGTTGCGTCCTACCCAGCTACTTCGCCGCAACAGGCCATTCCGAGCCCTCTTCTCGGCAAGGCTCGTCTCGTACGCGGGCGATTCACTCAGCCTTGTCGCGCTGATGTTCCACGTCGCCGAGACGACGGGTAAGGGGCTGGCAGTCGCGCTGCTGCTCCTTGTCGGAGATTTTGCTCCATCCCTGTTGGGTCCCTTCACCGGCGCCCTCGCTGATCGGCTCAATCTCCGGCGGTTGATGGTCGTCTGCGAACTCATCCAAGCGGCGGTCCTGCTGGTCATCGTGCTGACGATGCCTTCGCTGCCGGTGCTGCTGGCCCTCGTCGCGATTCGCGCCACCGCCTCGCAGCTTTTTCAACCGGCGTCTCGGGCGGCGGTGCCCGCACTTGTCGGCGACCGTGACCTGGAGACCGCCAACTCCACCCTCGGGTTCGGCTCGAACGGGGCAGAGGCGGTCGGCCCCCTCCTCGCCGCGGCCCTGTTCCCGTTGGTCGGACTGCGTGGTGTGCTGCTCGTCGACGCCGTGTCGTTCCTTGTCTCGGCCGTGCTGCTCGCGACGCTCCCCTCACTTCCGGCGGCAGCCGGCGACGGGCGCCAGCCGTCCCTGCTGCGACAGGCCAGAGCGGGCATCGGTTATCTGTTGAGTGTTCCGACGGTGCGGGTGATCTTCCTTGGCTTCACTGCGGTGGTCGCCTTCAACGGGGTCGACGACGTGGCGCTGGTGCTGCTGGCCCAAAAGACCTTTCACGTCGGTGACTCGGCGGTCGGGCTTCTGCTGGGGGCGGTCGGGGTCGGACTCGTGGCCGGTTACGCCATGTTGTCCAGGTGGGGCACCAGGGCGTCGATGCCGCTGCTGCTGATCGTGGGCTTCGCTGTCAGCAGTGTCGGCAACCTGCTGACCGGGTTCGCCTGGGCCGTCGCCGCCGCGATCGCCCTGCAGGCCGTCCGTGGGTTCGGGTTGGCGGCCATGGACGTCGCCTCCAGCACGCTGCTGCAACGTACGGTGCCGGCGGGCATGCTCGGCAGGGTCTTCGGAAATCTGTACGGTGCGATCGGGGTCGCCGCCGCGACGTCCTACCTGGCCGGTGGTGTCCTGCTGGACGCCACCTCCGCCCCGGTGACCCTGATAGTCGCGGGCGTCGGCGGCCTGGTGGCCACCGGCGTCGTCGCGCTGCGACTGCCGCGGACGATGCGCCGCGCCGACGCCAATGGCGCGACGCTATCCGCGCCGACCATCGAGTAGATCGGGTGCTCAGATCGCCCGGTGTAGGGCTGGCTCGGCTGAAGGGACGTCTCGGTCAGGGGCTGATCAGGTCGGGATGATTGAGGTGGGGGGGGTACAGCGTGAAATCCACCAGCCCGAGCGCCCCGGTCGGCGCCCTGCGCCATGTCGCTGCCGTCAGGGACGAATCCAATGTCGAATTCGGCGTCGCAGTTGTACGGGGTGACCGCGATGCTCCCGGCGCTGACCCCCACATAGACCGTCTCGCTCAGCGACGGAAGGAGGTCGGCCAGGCCCGACTGGCGCAGCCAGTAGGTCAGGTACAGCACGTCGCCGCCCCAGACGAGGAGGGCATCGGCCTCCCGGACCGCGGGGACCGAGTTCTCTTCTCGAATGGTCGGCAGCGCGGTGAGCTCCAACATCCCCAGGGATTTCCAACCGAGCTGGGTCAGCGGGATCGGAGCCTGGCCGTGGATCGCCTTCCACGCTCTCTCGCCTCCGCCGGGGAAGGGGTAGATGCCGGTGGGGATGAACAGCGCTGTGGACTCGGCGATCGGCTTGCCTAGCAGGTCGACGAGCGCGTCGGAGATGCTCGGGTTACTGAGGCCCGACGACGTGAGAAGGAACTTCATGGAATCCGCTCCTCTGAAGCCACCGCGCACGCCGATGCCGCCGCGGCCCTCGAAGCTGTTCGCGATCGAGCGGCCGCTGTTGGTGTCGCTGCCGGATGAGCCGTTCGAGACCGGCCCCCGCGCATTGGCCGCTACAGCCAGGTAACCGTCCCGACCAACCGCTACTCCGCGCAGATCTTGGACAGTTTCCGTTACGGCCTAACGGAAACTGTCCAAGATCTGGTGGTGCACTGCCCGACTGGCGAGATGCGCCACCTTCCCTCAGTCGGCGCGGTCCTCGCGCCACCCGAATCGCATCCCTACCTGGTGGTCAAGCAGGACAACAACGGCACCACCTTCGTGATCAGCAACGCAACGAAGCCACGGGGGTGACGAGCAGCGGCATCAACCCACTATCGGGCCGACGGCCTCACTCTCCGGTCGGGCCGTCCGCGAGTTCGGCGACCACGTCGAGGTGGCCCAGGTGGCGGGCGTACTCCTGCACCAGGTGTAACAGCACCCGCTCCAGCGACGCCGGGTCCGCGCCTCTCCACCGCGGGCCCGGCGCACCGATCTCGGCCAGGTCGTGTGCCGTCACCACGGCCGTGGTGTGCGCGCCCTGCGCTCGCAGCGCCGCCACCAGATCCGCGCGGGTCTCGTCGGGCGCGACGTACCAGCGGTCGTCGCGGCGGTCGCCCCACGGGTCGGCGACGTCCCGGCCCTGGAAACCCCAACCGATCCAGCGCAGCTCAACGTATTGCAGGTGTTTCAGCAGCTCCAGTGGGGTCCACCCGGTCGGCAGCCGGCTGCGCCGCAGCTCCGGCTCGTTCAGCGCCGACACCTTGTCGATCACGGAATCGCGGAAGTAGTCCAGGTAGCCCAGGAAGACCTCGCTGCGGCTGCCCGCCGGGTTGGTGGGCTCGGGGAACGACGTCATGACCCGGTCGGTAGGTCGCGGGCGCGCTGGCGTACACCCGCGCCGCCGTACGGGTAGTCGCCCACCAGCGGAGCGCTCACCTCGTCCAGCAGCCGCATCTGCTCGGCGTCGAGGACCAGGTCTGCGGCGGTCAGGTTGTCGTCGAGCTGCTCGGTGGTACGCGCGCCGAGGATCACCGAGGTGACCGCCGGTCGGGCCGCCAGCCAGGCCAGCGCCACCGCCGACATGGACGCGCCTTGTTCCCCGGCGATCTGGCGGACCGCGTCGAGCACCCGCCAGGTCCGCTCCTCGGCGTTGCGACCCGCGTACGCCTCGACGCCGCGTTGCGGGTTCTCGCCGAGCCGCGTCGCGCCGGTGGGCGTGCTGTCGCGCTGGTACTTGCCGGTCAGCCAACCGCCGCCCAGCGGTGACCACGGCAGGATGCCGATGCCCTCGTTCTCGCAGACCGGCACCAACTCGAACTCGATCTCCCGGGCCAGCAGGTTGTACTGCGGTTGCAGGGTCACGATCGGGGTGAGGTTGAGGTGCTGGGTGAGCAGGGCGGCCTTCTGCAACTGCCAGCCGGTGAAGTTGCTGACCCCCGCGTAGCGGATCTTGCCGGCGCTGACCGCGTCGTCGAAGAACCGCAGGGTCTCCGGCAGCGGGGTCAGCGGATCCCAGGCGTGCGCCTGGTACAGGTCGATGGCCTCGACGCCGAGCCGCCGCAGGCTGGCGTCCAGGGCGCGGGTGAGATGAACCCGGGACAGGCCGGCATCGTTCGCCCCCGGACCCATCGGGAACCGCCCCTTGGTGGCGATCACCAGGCGGTCACGCAGGTCGGGTCGGCTGCGCAGCCAGCGCCCGACGATGTCCTCCGAGACACCGGCGGAGTAGACGTCAGCGGTGTCGACGAACGTGCCGCCGGCCTCGACGAAGCGGTCCAGTTGGGCGAAGCTGCCAGCCTCGTCGGTCTCCGCGCCGAAGGTCATCGTGCCCAGACACAGGGTGGACACCACGGTGCCGGTGTTGCCCAGAGTGCGATAGCGCATATCGTCCTTTCGGTCCGAGTGACAAAGCTGATCTTCGCACCCGCCTCGGCCACCCGCATTCGGGACAGTGCCGAACGCCGCTGAGGCA
Organism: Micromonospora ureilytica; assembly: GCF_015751765.1. Lineage (NCBI taxonomy): Bacteria > Bacillati > Actinomycetota > Actinomycetes > Micromonosporales > Micromonosporaceae > Micromonospora > Micromonospora ureilytica. The sequence goes on along the minus strand of NZ_JADOTX010000001.1, from coordinate 2,155,354 downwards.
CCCACGCGGCGACGCCGCCGGTCATCATGAGCGGGTGAGCGAGCCCGCGATCGAGATCGACCGACCTCACCAGCCGACCCAGTCGCCGCCGTCGGGGCGGCCGCCGGAGCCTGGCGTTCGTGCCCGTGGCCCCTGGCTGGTGGCCGCCGCGACCACCGTGACGCTCCTGCTTCTCGCCGGCCGTTACGGCTATCACCGCGACGAGCTGTACTTCCTGCTCGCCGGCCGGCACCTCGACTGGGGCTACGTCGATCAGGGGCCACTGGTCCCGGCGCTGGCCCGGCTGCTCGACGCGATCGCGCCGGGCAACCTGGTGGTGCTGCGTACCCCGTCGGCGTTGCTGGCCGGCGGCGCGGTGCTGCTGGTCGCCGCCATCGCCCGCGAGTTGGGTGCCGGCCGGGGCGGGCAGCTCTTCGCGGCGGTGCTCGCCGCGCTCTCCGGCATCGTGCTCGCCAGTGGTCATCTGCTCAGCACCACCACTGTCGACCTGCTGGTCTGGTTGGTCGCGGCGTGGTGTGCGGTGCGGTTGCTGCGCACCGGTGACAGCCGCTGGGCGCTGGGGATCGGGCTGGCGCTCGGTGTGGGCATGCTCAGCAAGCTGCTGCCGGCGCTGCTGGCCGTGGGCCTGGTCGCCGGGGTGCTCATCGCCGGGCCGCGTCGGCTGCTGCGCGATCGGTGGGTGCTCGTCGCCGCCGGGATCCTCGTGCTACTGGCCGCGCCGAACCTGATCTGGCAGGCGACCAACGGTTTCCCGCAGCTCGGTGTTGCCGGGTCCATCTCCGGCGGCGACAGCTCCTACAGTGGTCGGTTCGAGGCGTTCGCCCTCCATTTCGTCATCATCAGCCCGTACGCCGTACCAATCTGGATCGCTGGCCTCGTCGCGCTGCTGCGCCGGCCGGCGTGGCGGGCCTACCGGGCGGTGGGCTGGGCGTGGCTTGTGGTTGTCGGCATCGTGCTGATCGCCGGCGGCAAGGGCTACTACGACGCGCCGCTGTTGCTGGTCCTCACCGCCGCCGGCGCGTTGGTCACCGTGGCGTGGGCCTCGCGCGGGTCGGCCTGGTGGCGTCGGGGGTTGCTCGCGTTGGGCGTGGTGCCGTTCCTGCTGCCCAACGTCGTGCTGCTGCTGCCGGTGCTACCGGCCGACCGGCTGCCCGGTTTCGTGGTCGACGTCAACTACGACGCCGGCGAGACGATCGGTTGGCCGGAGTTCACCGACTCACTCGCCGCCGTCCATCGCGGACTGCCACCGCAGGAGCGTTCGCGGGCGGTCGTCCTGACCGGCAACTACGGCGAGGCCGGTGCGGTGGCCCGCTACGGGCCGGCCCGTGGTCTGCCCCGGGCGTACTCCGGGCACAACAGCATGGTCGACTTCGGTCGGCCGCCCGCCGACGCGGACGTGGTCATCGCCGTCGGCTGGGAGCGCCCCGACCAGCTGAACACCTGGTTCGAGCAGTGCACGCTCGCCGGGCGGGTGGACCAGCGGGTCGAGGTGGAGAACGACGAGAACGGCGGCCCGATCCACGTGTGCCGGGGGCTGCGGCGTCCATGGGCGCAGATCTGGGACACCGAGGTACGCCACACCGGCTGACCGTGCCCGCCCAGGTCTGCCGGGTCGGGTCAGGCTCCGCCGGTCAGCCAGGCCTGGATGCCGACCAGGGCCTCGGGGCCGGAGTTGGCGTCGACGTCGCGGGCGAGATCGGCGATCGTGACCGCGGCGAGCGCCTGGTGCCACGCGTCCTCGGCCGCCCACATGGCGCGGGACACCGGACACGGGGTGGTGCAGGAGGCGGCCGGGGTCGCGAAGGGGCCGCGCTGGCGGATCTCCGTGCAGACGAAGGACGGGCCGGGCCCGTCGATGGCCCGGACCACGTCGAGCAGGGTGATGCTCTCCGGCGCGCGGGTCAGCACGTAGCCGCCCGACTTGCCCTGCATGGAGTGGATCAGGCCGGCGCGGGCCAGCGCCTGGAGCTGCTTGGCGAGGTAGCTGCTGGAGACGTCGTGCAGTTCCGCCAGCTTGGCCGCCGGAACGGGCGTGTTGCTGGCCGTGAGCACCACGCAGCAGTGCAGCGCCCACTCGACCCCGCCGGACATCTTCATGACGTCACAGTAGTCGGGGTGCGGCCGAGGTAAGGGCCAACACCCGCCGTAAGTGGATCTTGTACGCCGTGGCGTTACCGGACATAGTTGCTGGCCTGCGCTCCCAGGACGTTCAGAAGGGCCAGCGCCGCGGCGCCCGGGGATCCCGGCGGTGCGGTGAAGAGCACAAGGTACTGGTCACGGTCGGTGAGGGTGAGTGTGTCGCAGTCGACGGTGACCTCCCCGACGGTCGGGTGCCGGAAGGTCTTGGTGAGCATCGGCGGGGCCTGCACGTCGCGTTGTTCCCAGAGCCGGCTGAAGTCGGCGCTCGTGGTGCGGAGGTCGTCGACGAGACCGGTGATCGCGGGATCCGTCGGGTAGCGGGCGAGGGTGGCGTGGAGTTGCATCACGACGCTGAGCCGGAACTCGGCGGCGTCGGAGACCCCGTACAGCCTCGCATCGTGCTGCGGCCCGGGGAAGGCTCGGCGGGCGAGGTTGCGGTCTTGGGGGGTGAGCGGGAAGAAGTCCTCCATGAGCGCGGCGGCGAGGTCGTTCCAGGCGAGGACCTCGAACGCGGCGGACATCACGAAGCCGGCCGTTTGCGGCAGCCGCTGGAGCAGGGCAAGGACGCTGGGGCGGACGTCGCGCCGGTGCAGTCCGGTACGGCGCGGCGCGGTGCCCGCCAGGACGTGGAGGTGGCCGGACTCGGCGTCGGTGAGCCGCAGCGCGCTGGCGATTCCGGCCAGTACGTCACCCGACGGCCGTGGTGCCCTGCCCTGTTCGAGTCGGACGTAGTACTCCGTGGAGATATGCGCGAGGACCGCCACTTCCTCGCGGCGAAGACCTGGCGTCCGGCGTCGCGGGCCGGACGGGAGGCCGACGTCCTGCGGGCGCAGCCGCTCGCGGCGGCTGCGCAGGAACGCCCCGAGTTCCTGCTTGTCCATGCGCCAAGTATGCGCACGTCGCGCCGGCGGATCCTGGTACAGCCTGTGCCTGAATCCGGTCGAGATCCTGTCGAATGATTTGGTCATGACGGACAACACGCCCAGCACCGACAACACCCCCGGCGGCCTGCTCACCGGCAAGGTCGTTCTCATCACCGGCGCCAGCCGCGGCATCGGCGCGGCCGCCGCCCGGCTCTTCGCCTCGGAGGGCGCGGCCGTCGTGCTCGCCGCCCGCAACACCACCGCCCTGGACATCATCGTGACCGAGATCCGGGCCGGCGGCGGCGTCGCCGACGCGGTCGCCCTGGACCTGGCCGACCGGGCGAGCATCCGTGCCGCCGTCGACCGGGTCGAGCAACTGCACGGGCGGCTCGATGGCGCCTTCAACAACGGCGGGGTCGTCCAGCGGCAGGTCGGCCCGCTCGACACCACAAGCGACGAGGACATCGAGGAACAATTCGCTGTCAACTTCCTCGCCCACTGGACCGCCATGAACGCCGAGGCCGCGCTGATGCGTCGCACCGGCGGCGGGGCAATCGTCAACACCTCCAGCATCGGCAGCCGCCGCGCGAACCCCGCCCTGCCCGCCTACGGTGCCATGAAGCGCGCGCTCAACAGCATCACCGAGACCGCTGCGGTGACCTGGGCATCCGACGGCATCCGGGTCAACGGCCTCACCCCCGGTGGCACCCTCACCGAGATGATGCAGGAGTGGGAGGCGACCAGCCCCGGCGTCATCGAGGCCAGCAGCGCGGCGACCCCGCTCGGCCGGATGGCCGAGCCCCGCGAGGTCGCCGAGGCGGCCGCCTGGCTGCTCAGCGACCGGGCCTCGATGGTGACCGGCGCGATCGTGCCGGTCGACGGCGGCGCCGGCGCCTGAGAAGAGCGGCAGCCCTCCCGATACTCGGACTGAATGTGTCCGAGTATAGTTCTCGGACATGAGAGGTCCGAGTATCGGCGAGCGTTTCGGCAGCCGGACAAACGACCACACAGTCACGGGAAGGTGTATGGGCATGAAGATCGCCGTACTGGGCGGGACCGGCCTCATCGGGTCACAGGTCGTCAAGATCTTGCAGGCCGCGGGCCACGAGGCGGTGCCACTCTCGCCGTCCACCGGGGTGGACCTGCTCACCGGGCAGGGGCTGTCCGACGGGCTCGTCGGCGCCGAGGTCGTCGTCAACCTGACGAACTCGCCGACCTTCGACGAGGCCTCGCCCGCCTTCTTCCAGACGACAATGGACAACCTGCTGACCGCCGCCGCTCGCGCGGGCGTCGGCCACGCGGTGATCCTCTCCATCGTCGGCGTCGACCAGGTGCCCGACCTGGACTACTACCGGGCCAAGGTCCTTCAGGAGAACATCCTCAAGGCCGGTCCCGTCCCGTACTCGATCGTCCGCGCCACCCAGTTCTTCGAGTTCGTCGAGGCGATCCTGTCCTGGACGGCCGACGACACCACCGTCCGCCTGCCCAGCACGCCGGTGCAGCCGATGGCCGCCGCCGACGTGGCGCAGGCCGTCGCCGAGGTGACCATGGGCGCGCCGCTGCAGGGCGTCCGCAACGTCGCCGGGCCCGACGTCTTCGCCCTCGACGAGTTGGGGCGGATCACTCTCGCCGCCCGCGGTGACCAGCGCACCGTGACCACCGACAACGGCGCCGGCATGTTCGCCGCCATGTCCGGCGATGTCCTCATCGCCGGCGACGACGCCGTCATCGCGCCCACCTCCTACCGGGAGTGGCTCGGCCGTCAGGTCTGAGGAACCAACCGGCCCGCACGTCGCCGTCGTACACGATCACGACGGTGGCGTGCGGGTCTGCCACTCCTGCGCCAGGATCGCGAAGACGAGCTGGTCGGCCCACTCCCCCTTGAACCTGTAACTCTCGACATGGCGCGCCTCCTGCCGCATGCCGAGTCGCCCCATCAGCCGGGCCGACGCACCGTTGCGACAGTGGCAGCGACCGTAGACCCGGTGCAGCCCGAACTCGTCGAAGCCCCAGGCCAACAACGCGGTGGCGGCCTCCGTCGCCAACCCGCGGCCACCGTGGTCGGGGTGGAAGACAAACCCCAGTTCGGCGGTACGGTCGAGCTGGCTGCGCCACACCAACTCCACGATCCCGATCACCCCGGCATCGGTGACCGCGGCCACCGTCAGGCAGTCACCCTCAGCGCGCCACGCGTCCTCGCCCGCCATGGCGAGCACCGACGCCCGTGACTGCTCACGGGTACGCGGCTCGGCACCGAGCACCCAGCGCACGACGTCGGGTCGGCGCTGAAACGCGTACACGTCGTCGAGGTCGTCGATCGTGACCGGGCGCAGGGCGAGCCGTGCGGTCCGGATCGGGTAGCTCGGCTGGATCATCACGCGATCGTAGAGACGTGAGCGGGGCGCTCCGGTGCCGGTCGGTCGGTCTCCGGGCGCCCGGGCAGCAGTAGCGGGCTCGCGAGGATCACCACCCCCGCGACCGCGATCGCCGTGCGAGGGCTGGTGACTTCCGCGAGCAGCCCACCGAGCGCGCTGAGGATGGCGATGGTCGCGCTGCTGCCGATCGACCAGGCCGAGAGGGTACGGACGACGCGATCCTTCGGAGTCTGTTCCAGGCGGTAGGTGGCGAGCACCGGGTTGTACAGGCTCATGCTGATGATGATCGCGAACTCGACGGCGATCACCGTGGCGAGACCGACCACGCCGGGCTGGACAAATGCGAGGCCGATCAGCCAGATCGCGCGAAGCGTGCCCACGGTACGGATGATCCGGTGTTGGCCGTGCCGCGCCACCACCCGACGGGCCAGGCGTGACCCGATGAGCCCGCCGACGCAGGGCACGGCGAACGCGAGGCCGTACTGCCAGGGCGGAAAACCCAGCTCGCCGAGCAGGAGTACGGCCAGCAGTGGCTCGGTGGCCATGATCAGTCCACCGACGAGCAACTGGTTGAGGTAGAGCGCCCGCAGGCCGCGGTGGGTGAGCAGATGCCGCCAGCCGTCGAGCAGCTCACCGGCCCGGACCCGGCCTGCGCAGGTGCGCCGGGGGCGGTCCTCGTGGCCGCGAATGGCCGTGATGCCCAGCGCCGAGAGCAGGTAGCTGAGCGCGTCGGCCACGATGGTGACGACCGGCCCGAACAGGCCGACCGCCGCGCCGCCCAGCGGTGGCCCGAGCGCGATCGAGCTCCAGGTCGTCGACTCGAACCGCGCGTTCGCCACCAACAGGTCATCCGGCCGGACGAGGGCCTTGAGGAAGGCGCCGCTGGCCGCGTTGAAGGCGATCTTTGCGGTGGCGACCACGGCCGAGACGACCAGCAACTGCCCGAAGCTGAGTCGGCCGAGGGCGTACGCGACGGGGATCGTCAGCAGGACCGCGAACCGGGCCAGATCCATCGCGATCATCACCTGCCGTTTGCGGTGGAACTCCACCCACGGCCCGAGCGGCAGGGCGAGCAGCGCGCCCACCGCCGGCCCCAGCGCGGCCAACACGGACACCTGGGCGGGGCTGGCCTGCAACACCAGCACGGCGATCAACGGCAACGCCCCGAACCCCAGCCCCGAGCCGTAGGCGCTGACCGCGTACGACGCCCACAACCAGCCGAACCGCCGTCCCAGTGACCGCCTCGCCGACAAGCCCACACCTCCCGCTTCAACAACTCGACGTTGACCGTGGGAATCAAAGCAATGCCGGTTACCAAGGATCAAACAACCGACTCCGGGGCGAGCCACAACCAGACGTTGTGTCAGTAGGGTTGCCGGGTGAATCTCGACGCCGTACGCACCTTCGTCGCCGCCGTCGACGCCGGCCAGTTCCAGGACGCCGCCGCCGCGCTGTCGATCACCCAGCAGGCCGTCTCCAAGCGCATCGCCGCCCTGGAGAAAGACCTCGGGGTACGCCTGTTCACCCGCACGGCGCGCGGCACGCATCTCACCGTCGACGGTCAGACCTTCCTACCGCACGCCCGTGAACTGCTCCGGGCCGAGGCCCGCGCCGACGCCTCCGTACGCCCCGGCCGACGGGCACTGCGCGTCGACGTCCACAGCCGACGGATCGCACCGGCGGTACTGCTGCAGGACTTCCACCGCTCGCATCCCCGCATCGAGCTGGACGTCGTCACCCTTGACGCCGACGTCCACGCCGCGATGGCCGCCGTCGAGGCGGGAACTGTCGACGCCACCTTCCACGCCGTCACCGTCGCCGCACGCCACCTGCCGGCCGCGATCAGAACCACGCGCGTGATCGACGAGCACCACGAACTGCTCGTCGGCCCCCGCCACGCGCTCGCCAACGCCCGATTCGTCACGCCCGCGCAACTCGCCGACCACCGCATCTGGATGCCCGGCATGGCCCCCGGCACCGAATGGGCCGACTACTACGACGAACTCGCCGCCGCGTTCGGCCTCACCATCGACCTGGTCGGGCCGGTCTTCGGCAACGAGGCGCTGCTGGCCGAGATCGCCGACTCCGCGGAGCTGGCGACCCTCGCCGGCGAACGCACCCGGTACCTCTGGCCGGACAGCTACGACCTGCGACGCGTGCCGGTGCGTGACCCGGCGCCGATCTACCCCATGTCACTGATCTGGCGCGACGACAACCCGCACCCCGCCCTGGCCGCACTCCGCAACCACCTCGGCTCCCGACGGGTGCGGGCACCCGGCACCGAGGTCTGGCTACCGGCATGGGCGCACCTCACCTAGTCAGAACGCGACAGCGGTCCTCGCAGCGGGTCGGCTGACCGTGCCCGACGGCGGGCGGGCAGTCGGAACGGTAATTCCATGCCAGCACGCTGTCTCGGCGTGTTGACACGCGTTCATCCCGCACTACATTTAACGTGTTGGTTAAGTGACGGGAGGGTTCGGTGTCTGGCAGCGATCAACTCAGCGCGGTGTTCTCGGCGCTCGCCGACCCGACTCGACGGGCGATTCTCGCCGAGCTGGCCGACCGCGACGCCACGGTCACCGAGCTCACCGCTCCGCTGCCGATCTCGATGCCGGCGGTGTCGCGGCACCTGAAGGCGCTTGAGCGCGCTGGGCTCATCTCACGCACCCGGTCGGGCAAGTTGCGGATGAGTCGCATCGAAGCGGCCCCGTTGCGCGAAGCGGCCGAGTGGATCGAGCGCTACCGCCGGTTCTGGGACACGTCCCTCACCCGCCTCGACGCCCACCTCGCGGCCGTGCAGGCCGTCGGTCGCGCGACGGACCGAACGACCCACGGCCCGTCGACTTCCGACTCCCCGGGCAAGCCTCACGACAAGGAGAATTGATGGACGGCGACAACCCGCAAATCGTCATCTCACGCGTGGTGGACGCGCCACGGGAGCTGGTCTACCGAGCTTTCACCGACCCGGACCACCTGGCGGCATGGTGGGGGCCGATCGGCAACTCAATACCCCGCGAGGAGATGGACTTCGACGTCCGGCCCGGCGGCTACCAGCGGTGGACCGAGGTCTTCCCGGCCCAACCCGGCCTTCGCGTCGAGGTTCACATCGATCTCACCGACGTCGCCGACGGTGAGCTGCTCGACGGCGTCGCACACGTCACCGGGCAGCTGCCGGAGGGCATTGAGCCGCACGAGACAAGGATGCGGGTCGAGTTCCACGACGAGGCCGATGGACGGACGCGCCTCGAGATCCGTCAGTGGCTCCCGGGGCGGGTGGTTGGCCCCGCCGACCAGGGTTGGAACGAGGCCTTCTCCAAACTGGACACCACGCTGCGGAATGCCCACCCCGTCGCAGTCGACATCGAGGTGTAGCGCAATGGCCAAGCTGATCTACGTGACGAACGTGTCCCTCGACGGTTACATCGAGGACGAACACGGCAGCTTCGACTGGACCCCACCCGACGACGAGTACCTCTCATTGATCACTGATCTCGTCCGGCCCATGGGCACCTACCTCTACGGCAGGCGCCTGTACGAGTCGATGGCCCTCTGGGAGACCGAACCCGCCCTGGCCGCACAGTCGAAGCTCACGGCCGACTTCGCCGACGTCTGGCAGACAGCGGACAAGGTCGTCTACTCCACCACGCTCGACACGACCTCGACCGCCAATACTCGACTCGAAACGAGCTTCGACCCCGCCTCGGTACGCGCCATGAAAACCTCGGCCACCAAGGACCTCACGATCGGGGGCGCACACCTCGCGGCGCAGGCATTCCGGGCCGGACTGGTCGACGAGTGCCACCTGCTGATCCACCCCATCCTCACCGGCGGAGGCAAGCCCGGGTTGCCCGACGGCACCCGCCTCGGCCTGGAGCTTCTGGACAGTCGCCGACTCGGCAGCGGTGTCGTCCACCTCCACTACCGCGTCCGCACCTGAGAAGCCCGTCGGCGTCACCGACACGTGCGGGTCGGTGACGCCGACGGGCGCGCGGGTTGCTGCTTCAGGGCGTCATGTGGTGGTGGCGAGTTCGGTGAGAATCGGGCGTAGTCGACCGGCCAGCTTCGGGTCCGTACGAGTGAGTTCCGCGGCCAGGGCGGTTGCGGCGGCCAGGAGCGCGCGCCGTAACTCGGTCTCTTCGGTGGAGCGGACCACTGTCGTTTCGAGCGGTTCAGTGACGTCGGCGGGTAGTAGGTGGGCGCCCTTGGCGTAGCTGGTGGGGAGGCCCAGACGGTGGCAGGCGAGCGCGATCGTCTGGGTGCGCATGGCGCTGATCCAGTGCTCCGCTTGCCAGTATCTGCCTCGCTCGATGCTGATCCGCGCGTGCAGGGCATGGTGCCATGCCAGGCCGGCCATCTCGTCCTGGCCGCTCGGCGTGGCAGCCGGGGGTGGTGTGGATTGCCCGAATATGAGTCGCCAACTCGGACCGCGCGGCCCGAACTCGGCTTCGGGGCTGAACGCGAGGTCGACTTCCAGGCAGTGAGGAAGCAGGAATGCCCGGTAGATCGCGGACCCGGCCGTCAGGTCCCAGTGGTGGACCGCGGCGAAGTCCTGATACATCTGTCGCGTCCACCGATGCATGACGGCGTCGAGCGGGTCGCTGACCGCGAAGGCCAGATCGATGTCTGACCAACGGTCCTCATCGTCGGTAGCGTGCGAGCCGGTGATGGCGGCGGCGACGATAGCGGGGTCGTGTTCCGCCAGGTGCAGCAGCCGCTGCCGGATCAGGTCGCGTTCCTCTACGGAGAACATGACAACCAATGATGTCGCAGCACCGACCGCGACATCCGCGACGGGTCACACGCCGAGGAGCCGGGCGAGGGACATCAGCTCACGCGACTAGCGGTCGTCCTGTTCGCCGAGCCCAACCCCGCCGTGATCAAGGGAGTGCTGCACGCGCAAGGCCGCATCCCGACCCCGAGAGTGCGGCTGCCGATGTTGCCAGCGGCTGCGGCCAGCATCGACGCGGCGGTCCGACTCCTCGCGGCGTCTGATCTTCAGTGAATGCGCCATCGTTGTAGAGAGGTGCCACTGTGGCGATTCCTGCTTCTTGGAGGTCTGGGCCTTGGGCGAGCTGTACCCGCCGATCGAGCCGTACGAGACGGGCATGCTCGATGTCGGCGACGGCAACCTCGTCTACTGGGAGGTGTGTGGTAGCCCGGCCGGCAAGCCTGCGCTGGTCGTCCACGGCGGACCCGGGTCAGGGTGTGGGACCGGCTGGCGGCGGCACTTCAATCCGGACCGGTACCGGATCGTCCTGTTCGACCAGCGTGGCTGTGGCCGCAGCACGCCGCACGCGAGCGACCCGACGACTGACATGCGGCACAACACCACCTGGCATCTGATCGCCGACATGGAACGGCTGCGCGGGCACCTGGGCATCGACAGCTGGTTGCTGTACGGCGGTTCCTGGGGCTCGACGCTCATCCTGGCCTACGCGCAACAGCACCCCCGACGGGTGTCCGAGATCGTCATCGCGGCCGTCACGATGACCCGGCGGTCCGAGATCGACTGGCTCTACCGGGGCGTCGGCCGGTTCTTCCCCGAGCAGTGGGAGCGATTCCTCAATGGGGCCCCGGGCACACCACGCGACGGTGACGTCGTCGCGGCCTACGCCGGACTTCTGGAAAATCCGGACCCCGCCGTGCGGGAGAAGGCCACGGCCGATTGGTGCGCCTGGGAGGACGCGGTGCTGTCTGAAGAGACCGGTGGGGCAGCAAATCCATACGGCGAGCGCCCTTCCGCGGCGCGGCTGGCCTTCGTGAGAATCTGCGCGCACTACTTCTCCCACGGGGCGTGGCTGGAGGAAGGCGTACTCCTGCACGATGCCGGTCGGCTGGCCGGCGTCCCAGGTGTCCTTATCCATGGTCGACTCGACCTGGGTGGGCCGCTGCAGACGGCGTGGGAACTGCACCGCGCCTGGCCCGGTGCGGAGTTGATCGTTGTCGAGAGCGCGGGGCATCTCGGCAGCGCCGAGACGCGGGAGCACGTCCTTCGAGCCCTCGACCGGTTCGCAGTCAACGATTGACGTCTACGGCACCCACTGCGTCGCCGCGGCCCTGCTCAGGGCAGGGCGCCCTACGGATCGGGTACCAGCAGGTCGAAGGTGTCGGAGCACTAACCTAGCCTGGTGAGATGCTGTCGCAGGTGAAGGGCCTGTCCCGACATTTCACTGAGGAGACCCTGCGGGCGTACCTCATCGATCGTTCGGTTCGTCGAGACGACGGCTGCCTGATCGTCTGCGGCTACGGTAGCCAGCGGGGCGTGTACCAGAAGGTCGGCGGGAGGGCTTGGGCCCACGTCACGGCCTACGTCGTCTTCGTGGGTGGCTACGACCCGAGTTTGGACGTGCACCACCTTTGTGGCGTGCCGGACTGCATCGAGCCCACTCATCTGCAGCAGGTGACACACGCCGAAAGCTGCCGCAAACGCACCCAGCAGCCGCGCTGCCGCCAGGGGCACGAGCGTGAAATCGATCCCACGAGTGGCCGCTACCGCAAGGTGTGTCGTGTGTGCAACAGCGAGGCCCAGAGAAGGTGGCGCGTCCGCCAGGCCGCAGAGGTTGCCGCAGCACGGGCGGCTTACGGGCGGCAGGTGGACTGAGCGCGTACGGCGCCGTCTCCGGTCCGTCTTGGGCACCGAGTTCGCTGAGTAACCGGATCGGCGGGAACTCGTGAGCGTGCTGAATCGACTACGGTTTGCTGTCATGCCGCCGGAGTCGCGCGGGTTCGCGCAACGCGTCGCCCGGATTTCCCTCGCCGGGCTGTTCGGCGGGCCGGTCGCCGCCCTGCAAGAAGCCGGCGGGGTCGCCCTCGACCTGGCGTTCGGTGGCGCGCCGCCGGACGCCCGGAAGCGGTTCGCGAGGGTCTCCGACCGGATCGAGGCCGGCCTGGTCGCATTCGCGCGTGGTGAGGGGATCGACGCCGCGGCCACCGTCCGGGCGCTGGAGAACGTGCGGCAGATCCTGACCGAGCATCCACTGACCATCGCCGACCTCACCGGCGCCGACCTCGACCCGGACCGGGCGGCCGCAGTCATGCGCCGCCGCGCCGAGCCGGCGTTGACCAGGCTCGACGACACCGATCGGCGGCTGACCGGAATGGCCCTCGACGCGGCCGTCGGTGCCCTCGCCGCCGAAGCGGCCGAGCTGCCGGATCTCACCCGCGAGTTCCAGGGTGCGGTGCTGTCTCGGCTCTCCGCGCAGGCCGCCGCCACCGACGAGCTGCGCGAGACCCAGGAGGTTCTCGAGGCGTCGGCGGTCCTGCACGACGCTGCGTGGCCCTGGTGGCGCGAGCAGTACCCGCCGAGCGCGCTGCTGCGAGCGCAGTACCGCATCGTGCCCTTCTTCGGCCGCGAGCGGGCCCTGGAGGACCTCGTCGGCGGGCTCTCGGACGGACCGATGACGTCGCTGCGGATCTACACAGGGCCGGGCGGCATGGGCAAGACCCGCCTCCTGCTCGAAGCGTGTGCCCGCGCCCGCGACAACTCCTGGCGGGCCGGGTTCTTGCACCCAACTGTCGAACGTGTCACCGCCAGGCAGCTCGACCTGCTCGCCGCCGGGGCGGCCGGCGTGCTGGTCGCGGTCGACTACGCCGAAATCCGCCGGGGCGCGACCGCCGCCCTCATCGAGGCTGCGCTCGGCTGCCGCAGCCGGGTCCGGATCGTGCTGCTGGCCCGGTCGGCCGGCGACTGGTGGCTGGAGCTGCGGCACGCCCCGGGCCCGGTCGGCGACTTCGTCAACGGGCCCGCCGCGACCCGGCACGAGCTGGCGCCGCTGGCAAGCGATCCGCGCTCCCGCGCCGACATCCACCGTCAGGCGGTCGTCGCGTTCGGTGCCGCCCTCGACATGCCGGGCACGGTGCTCGGGGAACCGCTCGACTCGCCGCTGTACGACCGCGTGCTGTTCATCCACCTGCACGCGCTCGCCGCCGTCCTCGGCGACCCGGCCCACACCCAGGACGGGCTGCTCGACTTCGCGCTGCGCCGCGAGCAGGGCTTCCTCGACCGCGCGATGCGCGACGCCGGTCTGCCGCAGCTCGCCGGCCGTGCGGTGCGGCAGGCGGCTGCGCTGGTCACGATGGCCGGCGGGGCGGCCGGCCCGGCCGAGACAGTCGAGCTGCTGCGGCAGGCTCCGCTGCTCGGCGGCCAACCCGATGCCGCGCTGGCCGTCGTCGGCGAAGTGTTGCACTGTCTCTACCCCGCGGCGGCCTGGCTCGCGGGCGTCCAGCCGGACCTGCTCGGCGAGCACCTGGTCGCCGCGACGCTCGACGACGATCCGTTTCTGCTCGGGGCGTTCGGTGCCGTTCACTGAGGAGCAGGCCGTCCACGCCCTGACCGTGCTGACCCGGCTCGCGCAGCGTGAGCAGAACGTGGGGAGGTGGATCGTCGACGCGCTGCTGCGCGACCCAGCCCGGCTCGTCGGCCCGGCGATCAGGGTCGCGGTGGAGACCGGCCAGCCGATGGGGGTCCACCTCGACCGGGTCCTGCGCGAGACCGACCTGCCGACCGAGGTTCTCGTCGCGGCGCGGGCGAGCATCCCGCCGCACACGACGGTGCTTGGCTCGACCGATGCCGTCATCACCGGGATCCTGCTCGATCGTGGAGTCGGCGCCGGCACGCCGGAGCATGCCGGACTCGCCGTGCAGCACGCTGAGCGGCTCCTGGAGACCGGTGACCTCGCACGTGCGAGCGAGGTAGCGGCCACGGCGGTGGAGGCCGCACGGCAACACCCCGGACTACACCTGCTGGAAGCTCTCCGCGTGCGCTCCGCGTGCCACACTGCGTCGGGCGAGCACCTGGCCGCGATCCGCACCGCCCAGGCGGCCGTCCACGCCTTGGCCGAGCTGGGCATCCGCTCCCCTGGCGTGGTCGCGACGACCTGGCACACCCTCAGCGTGCGGCTGCTCAACGCCGGCCGCGCGGGGCCAGCCGCCGCCGCGTCCGACAGCGCCGAGATCCACGCCCGGCTCGCCATCGACTCCGCCGCGGCCGAGCGGGGCGACATCGGCGGGGCCTACCACCTCCTCGGCCTGGTCTCTCTCGGCCGCGCCCAGGCCCTGATCGACGCGGACCGGCCGGAGGAGGCGCTGGACCCGGCGATGCGCGCGGTCACCATAATCCGGGAGCACGCGGTGCAGTCCCCGGACGGCCACGGCGTCGAGCACGCCCAGGCCATCCTCACCGCGGCCCGCGCACTGGCTGCCCGGCGCGAGGCCGCCGACGAGAGCGATCCGTTGGTGGCCGCTGCGCGCGGCGCCGTTGCCGAGGCGCTGCCTGCCGCCGTGATCGAGCTGTGCCGGGACAGGGGGCGCCGGCGGGACCTGAACGGCATGAGGGTGTACGCGGCGTTCGCCGTCAACATCTTCACCAAGATCGGCGCGAAGGCGGCCGCCGTCCTCGTCGACGCCTTCGTCGACCTCGGGCTGTCCTGGCTGGACAATGTTGGCGGGGAGCCGGTCGAGCGGGTCGACGCGGCCGCCGTCGTCATCGAGGCCGCCGTCGCGGTCGGGCGGACCCTCGACGACAACGAGCGCCTTGCGTTCCAGCGGGCGCTGATAGCCCGCGGGCGCCTTTACGAGCGCCTCGCCGACGGTCCGGACACCGAGGCAGAGGCGGCGTCCCGGGAGGCGGTGCGGGTGGCGAGGGACGGGCCGTTGCTGGCGCGGGCGGTGGCGGCGAACAGCCTGGCGAACCGGCTGGCCAATGCGGGGCGGATCGAGGAGGCCGCCCGGGCCGAGGCCGATGCAGTGCGCGACCTTGCGGCCTTCTACCAGCCGGACCGCGCGGACCAGGTCTTCGTGGCCGCCGCGTGGACCCGGCGGCTGTTCGTCCTCACCGAGCCCGGCGGCGGCCCGGACGACGACCTCCTCGGCTTCGCCGTCTCGCTGCTCACGTCCTACCGCCCGCACCGGGCCGCCGACACCGTCCTGGGCAACCTCACGGCGATCGGGTTCGAGGCCGTCATGGTGCACGTCCGGCGCGGCGACGCGGAGGGAGCGGCCCGGGCGCACCGAGCGCTCGGCGCGCTCGCCGACGCGACCGGGGACGAGGGCGTGCGGCGGGCGCGGGTGCTCGTCGCGTTCAGCGCATTGTGCGGCCACCTGCGCGCCGGACGGGTCGATCTGGCCGTCGAGGCCCACGACGACGTCGCAGGCGTCCGGTGCGGCGACGAACAGGTCGTCCAGTGGGCCAGGTGCGCCAACGCGCTGATCAACGTCTACGTCGACACCAACTTCGCCGCAGCGCAGGAGTTGGCAATGCGGGCCGGGCCGGCGCTGCGCTCGCCGCAGTACCTTGCCGCGCTCCCGTCACTCGGTGAGAACGACCCTTCCGGTTACCTCGCGTGGCTCGACGAGATCGTCGCCGGACACGGCGTGATCCCCGGCGCCGACCGCGTCACGCTGGAGGCGCTCGAGGCCGATTATCGGGCGACCGTCGCCCAGCGCCGCCGCGACTTCGGCGAGCATCACGAGGCCACCCTCGCAACCCGCGTGAAATATGCCCAGATCCTGCACTGGCTCGGCCGTACCGCCGAGGCCCGCACCGAGCTCGGCGCCGCAGTCGAGGCGTCCCGCAGCCAGCGCGGCCCCGACCACGAGCAGACCCGCGCGCTGCAGGAACGCCTTGACGCCCTGCCTACGGAGAGTGGCTAAAGCAGGCCGCACGCCGAGAACTTGCGACAGTCGAAGAGTCGCTCTCACCAGTAGGGCGGTGCGGGATCGTCAACACAACATCCTGACTCCTTACGCACAAGAACTGTCATTATGATGCATGCACGTTACGTCCCTTTCGTCCCAGGTATTTATCGGATTATTGTTAATGTCAATCTGATAATCGTTAATCACGGCTTCGATCCTCCGGGTCAGCCCGCCCCCGGAACGCAGTGGCGCTGCCGCCCTCACGCGCTGAGGATGTCGGCATGAGTGACCACAGCGCGAACGCGGTCAACGAGCAGGAGGAAGCACTACCTGGCGGCAACATGGGGGGTGCGACACGGGTCGATGCCACTGTCCGGCGGCCCGCCGGGGCATGGAGCCCGACGATTCAACGGCTGCTGGGACATCTTCGTGAGCGCGGCGTCACCTGGGCTCCGCAGCCGCTGGGAACCGACGAGCACGGACGCGACAGCGTCTCGTACCTGCCGGGCATCGTGCCGCAGTACCCGTTGCCGGACTGGATCTGGAGCGAGGAAGTCCTCACCGATGCCGGTGTCCACCTCGCCCAACTTCACCAGGCCAGCGCGAGCTTCGACGCCATCGGCGGAGTGTGGCAGTTGCGGTGCGGCAGCCAGCTGAGGTCGTCTGTCACAACGACTTCGCCCCGTACAACATGGTCTTCACCGACCGGCGGCTCGCCGGAGTTGTCGACTGGGACACGGCCTCGCCCGGTCCCCGGTCGTGGGATCTGGCCTACCTTGCCTATCGGCTGGTGCCGTTGGCCCATCCCGACAACGGCGACGCTATCGACAGTGGCCTGGGCGAGCGGGCACGTCGGCTGCGCCTGCTTTGCGATGCCTATGGCTCGGAGCACGAACCGGCTCGCATCCTCCAGGTCGCAGTCCATCGACTACACGACCTCGCCGCCTTCACCAAGGCCCGGGCTGATCAGGGACAGGAGAACATTCGCAGTCATGTCGGGCTCTACCGACGCGACGCGAGATGGATCACCGCGCACGCCGATCAGTTGGGCCGGGATGTCGCCTAGATGCGCGAGATCCTGCGCATGAGTGGCTGGACTGCGGCGGAGTCGGCGCTGAGAAACATCGACTATGCCTTGGCGGGCTAGCGGCGACGTGCGACTGGGTTTAGGTGTTGGCGGGGGTGGCTTCGCGGGGTTGGAAAAGTTCGATGAGGTTACCGGCGGGGTCGGCGAGCAGGATCTGACGGCCGCCGGGCCCGGAGACCAGTTCGCTGCGGAACGCCAGGCCGGCGTCGCGGAGCCGGTCGATCTCGGTGTCCAGGTCGTCGACGATGAGGTGGATGCGGTTGCGGCCGGGGCTGGTGGCGTCGTCCGGGGTGGCGCGGGCACCGGAGCTGGCGGGTCCGGACAGCAGCAGTCGTAGCGGGCCGCGGACCACGTCGGCGAAGGCGGGGGCCGCGCTGGTCTTGAGGTGAAAGCCGAGGTGGGCGGTGTAGAAGTCGACGGCGGCGTGAACATCGTCGACGAGGTAGCGGACGCTGACGTATTGCTCGGGTGTGCTCACGGTTTGGCCTCCTGGGGATCGGTAGCGAGGACGGGCAGCAGATGCCGCACACGGGTGTCGATGTCGGCAGCAACCTGCAGGAAGGCGGGGTAGTCGTCCCGGGCGCCGGCTGCGGCGGGGTCGGGGATGCTCCAGTGCAGCTGGCCGGCCGGGTTACCGAAGTCGGGGCAGACTTCTCGGGCCTTGTCGCACAGGGTGATCACGTAGTCGAAGCGGCGGCCGGCGAGTGTGTCGAGGTGCCGAGGGTGCCTGCGCGCGACGTCGACGCCGAAGTGGTCGCGCAGAGCCCGCACGGCATGGGGGTGTAGCTGCGGTCGGGGGCGGGTTCCTGCGCTGGTCACCTGTACGTCGCTGGCGGCGTGGCGTCGGAGCTGGGCTTCGGCGATGGGGGAACGTGCGCTGTTGCCCGTGCACACGAACAGCACGGTTCGCGGCGGGTGGACCGGCGGGGCCGGTGCAGTGTTGCCCAGCTGCAGGGCGGGGTGCAGTGCGGAGCCGGTGCCTGTCAACGCGTGGGCGCAGCTGTCGAGGTCGAGGTGGTAGTAGCTGTCGCGGCCGTCGAAGCTGCTGCGGGTGGCGGTGACCAGGCCGCCGTCGCGCAGCAGCCGTAGGTGGTAGGAGACAAGGTTTTGCGGCTGGGCCAGGAGGCTGACCAGTTCGCGGACCCGCAGGTCACTACGGGCGAGTTCGGTCAGCAGTTGCCAGCGCAGCGGGTGTGCGGCCAGCCGGACGAACGGCGGCGCGGTGTGACTCGGCGGCACCATGACACGAAGATACATCAAACCGGCTTGATCGGTCTGGGTCGAGTGGGCGCCGGTGGCGCCAGCCTTATGGTCAGCTCAGGTCAGGGCCGGAGCCAGCGATCAAACCAGGCGCGGGTCCGGCGCAGGACGTCGACCTGGTGATTGCGTTCCCGGATCGAGTGGCCCTCTCTCGGGTAGATCACGAACTCGTGCTCGACGTCGAAGTTGCGCAGCGCCCGGTGAAGGTACACGGCCTGTCCGAGAGGGACGTTGGTGTCCTCGGCGCCGTGCAGGAGAAGCACCGGAGTGCGGATGTGGCTGGCGAAGGAGATCGGGCTGACCGCGTCGTGTGAATGTGGCCCGATGCCGGACCAGCCGGTGCTGCCGCCGAGCGCGGCTTCGAACTGGCCGTTCTCCCCCGTCGCGGCGAGCATGCCCCAGTCGACGACGCCGGCGCCGACCAGCGCGGCGCGGAAGCGGTCGGTCTGGCCGATGGCCCAGGCGGACATGAAGCCGCCGTGGCTCCAGCCCGCGATGCCCAGCCGGTCGGGGTCGGCGATGCCCTCGGCGATGAGCAGGTCGATGCCGGTCAGGATGTCGGTCCACTCCTGCTGGCCGACCCGGCCGGCGACGCTGGCGGCGAACTGGTGGCCATGACCCTGGCCGCCGCGCGGGTTGGGCAGCAACACGGCGTAGCCGGCGGCGGCCAGCCACTGCGCGCTGGGGAACCAGAACAACTGGCAACGGTCGGCGTAGCGGTCGTACGGGCCGCCGTGCACGATCGTGACCAGCGGAAACGGGCCTTCCGATGCGGTTCTTCCGATCGGCAGGACCAGCAAGCCGTCCAGGTCGAGACCGTCGGCGGCGCGATAGGCCAGCGGTTGTTGCGTGCCGAGCGCGATGCCGTCTAGTTCCGGACGGGTGTTGGTGATTTTTCGCAGCGGCCCGGTTGGCGGTCCGATGTGAACGTTCGGGGTTTGGTAGCGGGTGCCGGTGAGCACCGCGATCGTCTCGCCGGTAGGGGTGGTGGTGAGGTTGTCGAGGCGGCCGGGGTGATGCGACAGGGTCGTGAGATCGGTGGGGTCGAGCCGGGCCACTGTCGTGTTCAGGCCGTTGGCGAACACCACGAACGGGGCCGCATCGGTCTGGCAGAGTTCAGTCGGGCACATCGAGAGGCCAGCGGTGCGGTTGCGCAGGACGCAGCTGTCCATGGCCAGGTCGAACACGGCGGTGCCGGCCTGTAGGACCGGTGGGGTGAGCGCGAGGTAACCGACGTGCCAACCGTCCTCGCCCGGCCACCAGGCCAGAGATTGTGCGTCGGCCCCGACCGGTCCGAGGTTCTCCGCGGTCCCGGTCGTGGGGTCGAACAGGTGCAGTTGGCCGGTGCGCGGGCCGTAGTCGTTGTCGGCGCTGGCCCAGGTCAGCACGGCGAGGGGGCCACCGTCGGGACGTTGCCGCAGTTCCACGACGTGCCGGTCACCGAACACCTTCGGGGTGGTGACCCGGCCGGTGCGCAGGTCGAGCAGGTGCAGCCGGGCACGCGGTTCGCGTTCGCCGACGACAACGGCGTCGTCGCGGTCCCGGGCGCGGCGCTCATCCTGCTCGGTGGGTTCGTCCTCGGCGAGCAGAGCGACCATATTGGAGTCGGCGAGCGGGAGGTGGTCGATGACGCCGGCGCGCCAGCTGGTCACCGTGGTCATCGTGCCGTCGGCGAGGGTGAGCCCGTGCAGTTGCGGGGTGCCGCGGTCGGCGCGGTCGGACAGGAAGAACAGCGTCGCCGAGTCGGCCGACCAGCGTGGCCGGGACTCGGTTGCGGTGTCGGCGGTCGCTCGGCACGCCGCGACGGCGCCATCGGTGTCGACGAGCCAGAGTTCGGTGTCGAGGTGGTCACCGGTTCGGCTGGTGGGAGCGAGGACGTGGCAGAGCAGACGTCCGTTCGGGGCGAGCGCCGGGGTCCGCGGGTCACGACCATCGACCACGAGGTCGGCGGTCAGACCTGTCATGCGACAAGTCTGCCAGCACCAGCGGGGCACCACGCGATCGATCCCGTGCCGGACATGGGCGGCCCGTGATCCGCGCACCGTCGCGGATGTTGCTGCCTCGCATCGCGAGGAAGCAGCAGGAACAGCGACGTTGCGCGGATCCCTCTGCGGCGCTGTGGAGGTCGCCGGCCTGGTCAGTGGGCGGGCTTGCCGAACCAGCGGGAGAGGTGGTCGTTCACGTCCTGCTGGTCGTCGCCGATCCAGGCGACGTGGCCGTCGGGGCGCAGCAGGACGGATGGAGCGTCCAGTGCCGCAGTGGAATCCGCGAGGTGATCGACCCGGTCTGACCAGCCGTCGACGGTCAGGCGTTCGGTGCGGTCCAGCAGCAGGCCGCGGCCGCGGTGCAGCAGATCGTAGAGGTGGCCCTGTTTCACGTCGATGTCGCGTAGGCGGCGGCCGAGCAGGTCGGGGCCTGTGCCGAAGTCGTAGCGGATGCCAATGGCGGTGATCTTCTCCAGCAGATGGAGGTTCACCTCGTCGAAGTCCATCAACTCGGTGAGCAGCCTCCGCACGGCCTGTGCGCCCGGTTCGGTGGACAACAGCTCCGTCTGGGCTCGGGTGTTGTCCAGTACCGCCTCCGCGACCGGACGGCGTTCGGTCTGGTAGGTGTCCAGCAGGGTTTCCGGCGCCCAGCCGTGGATCTGCGCGGCCAGTTTCCAGCCGAGGTTGAAGGCGTCCTGAACGCCCAGGTTGAGGCCCTGCCCACCGATGGGCGGATGGATGTGCGCCGCGTCGCCGGCCAGCAGCACCCGCCCGACCCGGTAGCGGTCGGCGAGCCGGGTGGCGTCCCCGAAGCGGGACAGCCAGCGCGGCGAGTGCACGCCGAAATCCGTCCCGGCGACGGCGTGCAACTGTTGTTTGAAATCCTCGAGGGTGGGCGGTTCGGCCCGGTCGCTGACCCCCGCGGCGGGCACCAGGACGCTGTAGACCCCCACGCCCGCGGGCCGCAGCCAGAATCGCTGATGGGTCTCGCGGATCGCGGCCACCGTGACGGCGACCTCCTCCGGCGGTACGCCCACTTCCATCTCGCCCATCAGGCTCTCGGTCCGGGCAGGCTCGCCAGGGAAGCCGACGCCGAGCAGTTTGCGTACCGTGCTGCGTGCGCCGTCACCGCCGACGAGATAGCGCGACCGCAGCCGCTCCCCGTCGGCCAGCTCGACGGTCACGCCTTCGTCGTCCTGCTCGAAACCGGCGACCGCCCAACCGCGCCGCACCTGCGCGCCCAGTTCGACGGCGTGTTCTTCGAGCAGACGTTCGATGACCGGCTGCGGGATGCCCAGCAGGTAGGCGTACCGGGAATCCAGGCCCGGCGGCGCGGGTTTGGCGATGGCGGCGAAGTAGGCGCTGGCCGGACGCTTCCGCCCGTGCGGGAGGATGCGTTCCAGCAGTCCGCGCATCGCCATCAGTTCGAGACTGCGGATGTGCAGGCCGACGATGCGGACGGCCGACGCCGGCTCGGTCTGCTGCTCGACAACGAGTACCCGTACGTCGTGTAGTCGTAGTTCGGCGGCGAGCATCGCCCCGGTCGGCCCGCAGCCGGCGATGATCACGTCGTACGCGTGGGGCACGCGATCGGTGTCGGAGGCAGACGACGACGGGCGGGCGCTGACTGTGGAGTCGCGCTCTACCGCGTCGGTCGACGATGGTTCGGCGGTGAATCGCATGGGTGTTGCCTCTCGGGAGTGCCGTGTCGGCAAGGCGCTCCCGGCGACACCTACGTCAATCGCCCGACCGTGACGGCAAGGGGGAGCACCCACATCGCTTCAACGTTCATGGGTCTCACCTCCTCGGGCGGTGTCGCGGTCAACTGCAAGCTATATCCCCCAGCGCGACTTCGTCGAGTTCTTTCCTCGGCACGTGCTCACGGCTTCGGGTGGGTCAGCGATCGGTGCAGCCACTCGGCCATCAGCGCGCGCTCGGCGTCGGTGAGCCCCGGGAGGTCGGGCAGCACCGTCGCGAAGGTCACCGCGACCGTGTTCGTGGTCGTGTCGGGTGTCGCGGGAGTTGTCGTCAGGATGCTGGTGAGCACGGCGTCGAGCATGGCCTCGCCCAGGCCGAGGTCGCGCTGGTCGGCGGGCATTCCCAGCAGGGTGAGGATGCTTCCGTTGCCCGCGGAGTGGATCATCAGGAGCGCGCGCTCCTCGTCGACCCGCAGGAGGCCGGCCGCGGCGAGTCGTCGGACGCGGCGACGTAGCACGTCGAGGCCGGCGACCGTCGCCGGCGAGGGTACGCCGCTCCCCCGGGTGGCGAGCAGCGCGTACAGCTCGGGGTTTGTCAGGCCGAACTCCACGTGCGCGCGCCATCCGGCGCGCAGGTCCGCGACCGGGTCGCCCGTCGCGCCGTCCGTTGCGACCGATTTGCCGCTGACGTAGGTGGCCATGACGTGCTCGGCGACGGCGTCGATGAGGCCGTCCTTGTCGCCGAACAGGCGATAGATGGTCGGCGCCTGCACGCCGGCGGCCTGGGCGACCGCGCGCGTCGTCACCGCGTTCGCGCCCTTCTCGCGCAGCAGGTGGGTCGCTGCCGCGACGATGCCCGCGCGGACGTCGTCGCGGGTGTCCTGCGTCATCACCATGAACCGATGCTAACAGCGCCTTGTTATCCGTGAGTTATCAATGCTAACGTCAGCGACGTAACGCCGATAACAAGGAGTGTTCATCATGATCGTCGTCACCGGTGCCACTGGAAACCTCGGGTCCCAGATCGTCGACCGGCTGCTCGACCGGCTACCGCCCGACGCCGTGGGCGTGAGCGTGCGCGACGTCGACAGGGCAGCCGGCCTCGCCGAGCGCGGTGCGCGGGTGCGCGCCGGAGACTTCACCGACCCGGCCACGCTGACGCACGCCTTCGAGGGCGCCGACAAGGTCCTCATCGTCTCCGCCGCCATCCGCGGCCCCGGCGCGCTCGTCGCGAACCGCGCCGCCATCGACGCCGCCCGCGCCGCGG
Source organism: Micromonospora ureilytica (assembly GCF_015751765.1). Classification (NCBI taxonomy): domain Bacteria; kingdom Bacillati; phylum Actinomycetota; class Actinomycetes; order Micromonosporales; family Micromonosporaceae; genus Micromonospora; species Micromonospora ureilytica. The sequence goes on along the minus strand of NZ_JADOTX010000001.1, from coordinate 2,132,046 downwards.
GAGTCAACCGGATCCTCTACACCAGCCACCAGGCCGCCTCCCGGGACTCGCTCTTCGCCGCCCAGCCCACGCACGCCGCGACCGAGGAACACCTTGCTGGACTGGGGGTTCCCTTCACCGCCCTACGCAACGGGTTCTACGCGAGCACGCTCAGCTTCTCCATCGGCACGGCGCTGGAGACCGGGCAACTCGTGGCGCCGGCGGACGGCCCGGTGTCCTGGACCGCGCACGCCGACCTGGCCGAGGCCGCCGCCATCGCGCTAACCGAGGAGGGCCTGCTCGACGGCATCACGCCGGCGCTGACCGCAGCGGAGGCACTCGACCTCGAAGCGGTGGCCGCCATCCTCAGCGACATCACGGGCCGCACCGTCGAACGTGTCGTCGCGGATGACGACCAGTGGCGGGCGGCCGCCATCGCGCGAGGCATGCCCGCGGCGGCGGCCGACTTCACTCTCGGCATGTACCGCGCGGCGCGAGAGAAGGAGTTCGCCGTGACGGATCCGACGCTGGAGACAATCATCGGCCACCGCCCCACATCCGTCCGCTCGGTGCTCGGGGCCATCGTCGCCCAGCGCTGACGCACCGGCGAGCCGATCAGCGCAGCATCGCGCGGGTCATTCGACGGGTGGCGACGTACATCGCGATCGAGCCGAACGCGAGGAGGTAGGCCACCGGGATCAGCAGGTCCCAGCCGAGGTGGCCCAGCGTGGGTTCGCGGACCAGTTCGATGCTGTGGTAGAGCGGCAGCGCCTGGATCAGGGGCCGCACCGCCTCCGGGTAGACCGACAGGGGATAGAACGTCGTCGCGAAGAGGTACATCGGCAGCATGAAGAGCTGGATGTACTGGAAGTCGGGGAAGTCGCGCAGGTACGTCGTGACCGCCAGTCCGCCGGCGGCGAACGCGTACGAGATCAGCACCGACGCCGGTAGGGCCAGCAGCACCCAGGCCGACGTGACCAGCCCACCAACGGCCATCAGGGTGAGGAACCCGATCGACGTCAGCAGCGCGTTGATCATCGCGCTGGTCACCTCGCCGACGGCGATGTCGGTGACGGAGAGCGGTGTCGGCAGGATCGCCTCGTAGGTCTTCTCGACCCTCATCCGGATGAAAACACCGAAGCTCGTCTGGTTGAACGCCGTGTTCATCGCCGTGGTCGCCAGGATCGCCGGGGCCACATAGGCGGCGTACGGGACGTCGACGCCGGGGACCGTGCCGACGAGCATCCCGACGCCGACACCGATCGACAACAGGTACAGGATCGGTTCGACGAGTGCGTTGAGCAGCGGCGTGACCGACCGGCGATAGATCATGACGTTGCGTTCGACGAGCGCCAGGGCCCGGCGTCTCGTCCAGGCGGGTACGGCGACGGTGGTCATGGTGCCTCCACGAGGCTCGGGGCGTGGGCCGTCACGGGTGCAACCGTCGGCGGTACGTGACCCGGGCGACCAGGAAGCCGCCGATGGCGAGCGCCAGCAGGTAGGCGATGTGGACGGAACTGCCGCTGATCGTCGCCGTGCCGAGGCTGAGCGTGCGGCACAGCTCCACCCCGTGCCACAGCGGCAGCAGGTAGGACACCGGTCGGATCCACTCGGGTAGCTGCGAGACCGCGAAGAACGTGCCGGAGAACATGTAGAGCGGCATGATGACGAAGCGGAACACCGTGTCGATCTGGCGTAGCTTGCGGACGCCGACCGCCCACGCGGCGGCGGGCGCCGCGAACGCGACCCCGGTCAGCGTCGCGCCGAGCAGGGCGCCGAGGGCCCACCACCCCCGGATCAACCCGAACGCGGCCATCACCACGATGAAGGCCCCGCTGGCGATGAGCACCCGGAACGTGATGAAGAGCAGGTGCCCGGCGGCGAGTTGCTCCGGCCTCAGCGGTGTCGGTGTGGCGCTGCGGTACGCCCCGAAGCCCGCGGCCCGGGCGACCCCCGCGGCCCCTTCCAGGAACGCGTTCTGCATCGCGGCGGCGGCCAGCATGCCGGGGGCGAAGAACGCCGCGTAGGAGACGCCGGCGATCTGGGCCGGCGCGTTGTCGTCGACGAGGGCGCCCAGGCCGGCGCCGATGCCGATGAGGAACAGCAACGGGTTCAGCACGTTGATCACGATCGAGCCCCGCCAGGTACGCCGGTAGCGCGTGACCCAGTATCGGAAGACACGAAGCATCAGTGGTCTCCCCCGCTACTCGATGAGCGATCGGCCGGTGAGCTTGAGGAACACGTCCTCCAACGTCGCGCGGCGGACCAGCGCGGTGAGCGGCGTGAGCGACATGGCGTGCACCGTGGCCAGGGCGGCCTCGCCGTCACTGGTGTAGACGAGCACCCGGTCGGGCAGCAGTTCGACGCGGCCGTCGGCGTCGCTTCCGCCGGTGGCCAGCACCGACGTCCGGAGTTTCTGCGCCGCGGTGTCCCGTTCGTCGAGGCGGAAGCGGAGTTCGAGAACCTCGCGGGTGGCGTACCTGGTGATCAGTTCCCGGGGTGAGCCCTGCGCGACGATCCGGCCGTGGTCGACAACGATGAGCCGGTCGCAGAGCTGCTCGGCCTCGTCCATGTAGTGCGTGGTGAGGATGAGCGTGACGCCCTCCTGTTTGAGCTGGAAGAGCCGGTCCCAGAGGATGTGGCGGGCCTGCGGGTCGAGGCCGGTGGTCGGCTCGTCGAGGAGCAGGATCTCCGGTTCGTTGATCAGGGAGCGGGCGATGGTCAGCCTCCGACGCATGCCGCCGGAGAGCGTCTCGACCTGGTCGCCGGCCTTCTCCTGAAGCTGGGCGAAGTCGAGCAGCCGGGTCGCGCGGTCCCGGATGACGGCCCGCGGCAGGCCGAAGTATCGCCCGTAGATGTGCAGGTTCTCCCGCACGGTGAGCTCGTTGTCCAGGTAGTCGTCCTGCGTGACGACGCCCAGCCGGGCGCGGATCTCGGGCCCCTGTGTCATCGGGTCCATGCCCAGCACGCGCAGGCTACCGCCGCTGATCGGCGACGTCGCGGCGATCATCCGCATGGTGGTGGACTTGCCCGCGCCGTTGGGGCCGAGAAGCCCGAAGGATTCGCCCCGCTCAAGCGCGAAGTCGATGCCGTCGACCGCGCGGAACTCCGCCGTGGACCCACGTGGTGGATAGACCTTGGTCAGATCTCTCGCCTCGACCAGCGGATGTTCGCTCACCCCGGCAGCCTAGGTAAAGTCGACAGTGGAGCGCAAGATTTGCGCAGAGACCCGAAATTTCCCGACGCCTGTTGTATTTGACCCTCGACCGGGTCGAGGCCCGAACATCGGCGCCATGACCGACCAACCGACCGTCGACCCGACCATGACCCGCATCATCGAGGCCGTGCAGATCGGCCAGGACGGCGCGCCCGCCCAGGCCCGTGCGCTGCTCACCGCGTTGTGGGACGAGCTCGACCCCACCGGTGACGCCCTGCACCGCTGCACCCTGGCGCACTACCTCGCCGACCTGCAGGACACCACCGAGGCGGAGCTGAGCTGGGACGAACGTGCCCTGGCCGCCGTGGCCGACCTGACCGACGAACGCGCCCAGCGGTATCTGTCCTCACTCCAGGTCCAGGCGTTCCTGCCGTCGCTGTACCTCAACCTGGCCGACTGCCACCGACGCCTGGGCAACGTCGGCCCGGCCCGGGAGCACCTCGACCGGGCCCGCGAACACCTGGTGCGGCTACCTGACGACCCGTACGGCGAGAGCATCCGGGCCGCTGTCCGTGACTTCGTCGCCGACGATCCGACCGACCGCCGGCGGTAGCGGTCGGTCGGGCGGATCACCGATCCTGGCGGGTGACGGCCATCCGGTACTCCTGCGGTGAACGTCCGTAGTGGGCGCGGAAGAGGCGGCTGAAGTGGGCCTTGTCCGAGAAGCCCCAACGGGCGGCGACGGCCTGGATCGGCTGCCGCAGCAGCGGGTTGCCGAGATCACGCCGGCACTGCTCCAGGCGCTTGGCACGGATGAGTTCGGCAACCGTCGTCGCCTCCGCCTCGAACAGGCGGTGCAGCGACCGCAGCGAGATGTGGTGGGCGGCGGCGACGCTGCGAGGGCTGAGCTCGTCAGTGTCGAGGTGACGGTCGATGAAGTCGACGACGCGGGCCCGCAGCGCGGTGTGCCGCGCCTCCGGTGACAGGGTGTCCTCGATGTCGAGGTACTGGGCGAGCGCGGCAGTGAGCAGGTCCACCGCCACACCGCCCAGGATCTCGGCCTGGGCCGGCTCGAACTGCTCCGGGTGCGCCGCGATGCTGCGTAGGTGGTGGGCCAACAGCCCACCGACGCCGAGGTGCGACGACAAAGGCGTGGCCAGCAGGCGGCGGAGCCGGTCCGGCGCCAGGGGCAGCGCCGCGTGCGGTATCTGCACGGTGATCGTGGTGGCGAGACCGGCGCCGTCGGCGTGGTGCCGGGCGACGTGCCGCCGCGCGGGGTCCAGGAGCGTGAAGTGCTTGCCGGGTTCCAGCGTGGACTCGGTGCGGTCATGGATCAGGGTGCTGCGACCGGTCAGTGGCAGCGTGAGCTGGTACACGTCCCCTTCGGCGCTGCGAACCAGTTTCGCGGGCCGGATCGCCTCCAGGGACGGGTAGCGCAGCGAGGTCATCCGAATGCGACCGAGATCGATGGCCTGGACGTAGGCGACGAAGTTGTCCAGGTGGCCGCTGCTGATGTGCGCTGGTGCCGTCTCCTGCGCGACCAGGGCATACCAGAACGCGAACCGCTCCGCCGGAGGCAGCACCGTCGTGTCCACCACCTGGTTGGGCAACACTCGGCTCGCCTCCCCTCATATGCGAAGATGGATTCTTGCATGCCTCGACCCTCTTTACCCATGACGGGATTCCCACGCCCGGTGCTGCCCGGCGGGTTGGCGAATGTCGGCGGTGACCGGCGCCGACCTGCTGGAGGCGGCCGACGAGATGACCCGGGTGCTGCTGCCACACGGGGAACGCGACTGGTCGGTGCCGGCCGGCTCGCTGAGCTGGAGCTGCTGGACCACCGCGGCGCACGTCGCGCACGACCTCCTCGCGTACGCCGGCCAGGTCACCGGCCGTCCGGATGACGGCTATCTGCCGTACGACCTGCGGGTCTCCCCCGACGCGAGCCCGGCACAGGTGCTCACCGTGGTGCGGGCCTGCGCCGGGCTGCTCGCCGCCGTCGTCGACGCCGCCCCGCCGGACACGCGGGCCTGGCACTGGGGCCCGTGCGATCCGGCCGGCTTCGCCGCGATGGGCGTGGCCGAGACCGTGCTGCACACCCACGACGTCACCCTCGGCCTCGCCGTGCCGTGGCAACCGCCGCAGCGACTGAGCACGCTGGTGCTGCGCCGACTCTTCCCGGACGCCCCGGCCGGCGCGGCACCCGAGGTGCTGCTGTGGATGACCGGCCGCGGTGAGCTGCCCGGCCGGGCAAGGCGCACCTCCTGGAGCTGGCGGGCCGCAGTCGACTGACTCGCACCAGCGTCGAGGGGTGGGTGGTCGCCTGCCGGGCGACCACCCGGTTGGAGCGTTACGGTCAGGTCCAGCTGATGCCACGGTTACGAACGCTGCGCATGTCCTTCTCCTCCCCCTCGGTGACGGTTCCCGTGCCCGCCAGCTGATTTCAGCGTCGGCCACGGCCCGCTTCGGCGGTAGGGATGTCGGCGTTCGGAGTCGTTCGGGCTTGTTCGACCGGGGACTCGGACGTCGCAGGTGTGGAGGCAGGTCGCCGCGGCCACAGCGGCGCGAAGGCGAGAACCGCCACGGCGCCTGACAATCCGCTGAACCCGATCACCGTGGTGGCCACCCACCGGTCGGCGGCCAGACCCGCCAGGACCATCGCCGTTCCCTGCAGCCCACTGAGACCGGTGATGGCCACCCCGAACGCGCGTCCCCGGTACTGCCTCGGCACCGCCCGGCCGAACAGCGCGTTCAGGGGGATGGCGAAGGCGCTCGCCGCTCCGGCCAGCGCCAACAGCAGGAGCATCATCCACAGCGGAGGAACGAGCCAGGTGACCGTCAGCACCCCGGCCGACATCGCGGCCAGCGGCAGGATGAGCCGTGGCCGGGCGGCCGGTGGACAGAACCGGGTGAGCGCGACCCCGCCGAGGGCCATCCCCAACGGCGCCGCCGCCAGCAACAGTCCGACCGTGCCGGCCCCGCCGCCGTACTGTCGGGCCAGCGGTGCCATCAACCCTTCGGCCGCGTAGGTGAAGGCGCTTGCCGTCCACAGGACGAGGACGTAGGACCGCAGCCGGGAATCGGCGAAGATGATCCGCAGCCCGACCGCCCGGCTCTGACCGGTCGGACCCGACGGCGGTCGAGGCGCGGGGCGGGAACGCACGCCGATACCGATCAGGAGAGCGGAGACCAGGAAGGTGCCGGCATCCACCAGCAGGGCGCCGCGCAGCGACAGCAACGCCACCAGACTCCCCCCGACGGCGAAGCCGACCACCTGCACGACCTGGGCGCAGATGTTGTCCACGCCGTTGGCCACCGCGTAGCGGTCGCCGTCGAGCACCTCCGGCATCAACGCCGCCCGCGCCGCCACGAACGGTGGCCGCATCAGGTTGACCACGAAGAGGAGCACCACCAGGGCCGGCGCGGGAAGGGCCGGCAGCGCCGCCAGCGGGATGAGCGCCGCGCGGCCCAGGTCGCACGCGATCATCACGCTTCGCCGGGGAAACCGGTCGGCCAGACCGGACAGCAGCGGTCCGCCCGTGAGCCAGGCCAGGTAGGAGCTGGCGTAGGCGGCCGCCGCCAGCGCGGCCGAGCCGGTTTCGGTGAAGACGAGGTACGCCACGGTCACGGCCGTGAGCTGGTCGCCGGCCAGGGACAGCAGGTACGCACCGAACAGGTGGCGGTACTCGCGCACCGCGAACACCTCGGCGTACGTCGCGGCGCGCTCGGTCACCTCGCTCCGCCCCTTCCGCGCCGGCGGTCGTCTGGGCGCTTGGCCCAGACCGTATCCGCGTTCACGCGGTCGAGGCCGGGAGTAGGCGTTCGGACCTGTTCGGATCCGTTCGCGACAGGTTCGGACCGCCGGCTAGCCGGCGTCGAGTGTGTGGCGGTGGCCGTCGAGTGGGAAGGGCGGCCGGGCCGGCAGGATCTCCTGGAACACGAAGCCGGACTTCTGCGCCACCCGGCAGGACGCCACGTTGTCCACCTGGTGCAGCAGGTCGAGACGCGTCACCTCGGGGAACCTGTCGAACGCCCAGCGGCTCAGCGCGGTGACCGCGCGCGGGGCGACCCCGCGACCGCGTGCCCACGACGCCGTCCAGTAGCCCACCTCCGGCGCCGGACGCTCCGACGTGACCCCCTTGAGCACCACGTTGCCCACCAGCCGGGGGCCGTCGGTCTGCTCGTCGAGGACGGCGAAGGTGTACCGCCGGCCGTCGGCCCAGTCCCGCTGTGCGCCGTCCAGCCAACGCCGCGCCTCGGCGGCGGTCGTCACCGGGGCTCTGGTCCAGCGGCGCAGGATCGGATCCCGGTACGCGTCCACCAGGTCATCCAGGTCGTCGGCGCACCACTGACGCAGGGTGACACCCGGGGTCGAGGGCGTACCGGGCGTCCGCGATTCGATGAGCATCGGCACAGTCTGCCGTGGCCGTGGCCCGCGGGTCAGTCCCGACGGCGACGCCACAGCCGCCACCAACCGCGCCGCGGCCGACGCGACGGCGGCACGACACTCGCCGGTTCCGTGACGGTCGAGGTGATCTTGGGGTGGGCGCGTTCGGCGCGCCAGCGGCGGACCACGTCCTCGGTGTTCACCGGGCGCACCGCGACCCGGGGGCCGTCGGGGTTGCGCAGCCACGCCACGATCTGCGCGTTCAACTGCCCCACGAAGTCGCGCACGGACTGCTCGGTGGGCAGGTCACGGACCTCGTCGGGGACCTGCTCGACGCGTCGGCGCAGTTGTAGCGAGGTGGGCAGGAGCAGGTCACTGGGGAGCGCCTCGCGCTCCAGGAAGCTCTTGATCCACCACCCCTCGTCGTACGGCGCGCCCCGACCGGGGATCGGCTTGCCCATGCCGGGCAGGTCGTCGAACTCGCCGCGCTGAACGGCTCCCCGGATCTTCGCCTCCACGGACGCTTCCCACGCTTCGGTCACCGTGCGGCACCTCCCTGGCCACCGTAACGCGCCGCCTCCGGCCGGCGACACGCACTTGCCAGGGGTCAGCGCGCCCGCGACGGTGAGCATTCCCACCGGGCCCCGAACGCGAGTGGATCACCCCGGATCGCAGGCCACGGCCCGTCAGGTGGCCCTGGGTCAGGACGTTCATCCCGATTACGGTCGGTGTGGGATCCATCGGACGGGGGAAGCATCGTGGTGAGTACTGGTGCACTGCTGGGCATCGCGTTGGTGGCGTTGGGGTTGGTGCTCACGCCCGGCCCGAACATGGTCTACCTGGTGTCCCGTTCGGTGGCGCAGGGCCGCCGGGCCGGGCTGGTCTCGCTGCTCGGGGTGGCCGCCGGCTTCGGCGTCTACCTGGCGGCGGCGGTCGCCGGCCTGGCCACCGTCTTCGTCCTGGTGCCCACGCTGTACGCGGTGGTGAAGCTGGCCGGCGCCGGCTACCTGCTCTGGCTGGCCTGGCGGACGCTGCGTCCGGGTGGGCACTCGCCGTTCACGCCCGCGCCGCTGCCGCCGGACCCGCCCCGGCGGCTGTTCACCATGGGCCTGGTCACCAACCTGCTGAACCCGAAGATCGCGATCCTCTACGTGTCGCTGCTACCGCAGTTCATCGACCCGACGCGGGGGCATCTGGCGACGCAGAGTCTGCTGCTCGGGCTGACCCAGATCGCCGTCGCGCTGAGCGTGAACGCGTTGATCGTGTTCAGCGCCGGCGCCCTCGCGGGGTTCTTCGCCCGCCGGCCGGTGTGGCTGCGGGTACAGCGGTGGGTGACCGGCACCGCGCTCGCGGCGCTGGCCGTGCGCATCGCCGCCGACCGCTCCCGCGCGGCCGTCGCCACGCCCTGACCCCGGGCGGTCAGCGTCCCCGGTGGCGGCCGAGCATCGCGGCGGCCAGCGGCGCGGCGTCCAGGTCACCGGCGGCGAGCCGGGCGGCGAGGGTACGGCGTACCAGCCGGTCGGCCAGCGCGGGCGCGTGCCGGCCGACGGCCATCTCCAGCCGCCCACGTGCGGTGGTCGCCACGTCGCGGGGCGCCCGCCGGGCGGTGGCGGTCCGCAGGATCGCCGCGACCACCCCTTCGACGGGCTCGGGGCGGGACACCCCCCGCAGGGACAGCCCGGCCTCGGCGGTGCTGTCGTGGATCGGGGAGGCGACCATGCTCGGGTAGACGACGCTCACCCCGACGTGGGTGCCCACCTCGTGGCGCAACGCGTCGGCGTACGCGACCACTGCCCGTTTGCTCACCCCGTACGCGGCGGCGAGCGGGAGGGGCAGCACCGCCATCCGGCTGGCCACGAAGATCACCCGTCCGCGTGCGGTGAGCAGCGGGGGCAGCGCGGCGGCGGTGGTGCGCCACGCGGCGAGCAGGTTGACCTCCAGTTGCCGGCGGACCACCTCGTCGGGCGGCAACTCGGCCGGCGCGGGGCCTCCGACCCCGGCGTTGTTGATCAGCAGGTCGAGCCCGCCGAGCCGGTCGACGGCGGCCGACACCGCCGCCGGTACGGCGTCCGGGTCGGTCAGGTCGCAGCCGAGCACCGGCACGTCGGCGTCGGGGTGGGCGTGCAGGTCGAGCCCCACCACCCGGGCGCCGCCCGCGCTCAGCGCGGCGCCGAGGTGACGGCCGAACGTCCCGCTCGCCCCGGTGACCAGCACCCGTCGACCGGCCAGGGACCGACCGCTCACCGGGGCGCCCCCACCGAGGAGGCCGCGCCGGAGCGGGCGCGGCGGGTCCCGGCGGTCAACTCCCGGGCCAGCTCGGCCAGGTACACGTCGAAGTCCACACGCATCGCCGGGCGGCGCTGACCCCAGCGGGCGGTCGCAGCCCGCAGTTCGGCCCGGCAGACGGCGCGCTGCCGCTGCGGGTCCGGCAGCGCGTACCGCCCGGCCAGGTGCGCCGCGATCAGCTTGGCCTGCGCCTCGACCAGCGGGAACGCGGAACCGGTGGACTGCATCAACCCGACGAAGCTCAGCCCGGGGGCGTCGGGGTGGAACACGTGTCGGTACAACGGCAGGGTGTCGGCGCCCCCGGCGAGCAGCGCCGGGTCGAGGAACGGGACGTCCACCCGGTAACCGGTGCACCAGATGATCAGGTCGACGCTGTCGCTGCGGCCGTCGGTGAACTCCACCCGGTCGCCATCGAGGGCGGCGACGCCGGGTCGGGCCTCGACGTCGCCGTGGGTCAGTCGCGACAGCAACCCGTCGGAGAGCGTCGGATGGTCCTGGAGGAAGCCGTGCGTCGGCGCGGGCAGCCCGTAACGGGCGGGGTTGCCGACGGTGGCGCTCAGCATCGTCTGGCTGATGCGTTGGCGCAGGCGCCACGGCAGTCGGCGGGCCAGCGCCCCGTTGAGGGTGTCCGAGGGGCGACCCAGCAGGTACTTCGGCACCACCCAGACGCCCCGGCGCAGCGACAGCAGGGTGCGGGCGGCGGCGTACGACGCGTCCACGGCGATGTCCATCGCGGAGTTGCCGCCGCCGACGACCAGGACCCGTCTGCCGGCCAACTGCTCCGGGCCCCGGTAGTCGTGGCTGTGGATCTGCTCCGCGGTGCAGGCACCGGGGTACCCGGGGTCGGGCAGCCGGGGCACCCGGTTGTGCCCGTTGGCGACCACCACGGCGTCGACGGTGACCTCGACCGGGCCGGTCGGACCGCTGGCGGCCACCGTCCAGGTGCCGTCGGGGTGCTGGATGACCCGCTCGACGGTGTGGCGCAGTCGGATGGTGTCGGCCAGCCCGAAGCGCGTGGCGTAGTCGGCGAGGTAACCGGCGACGCGACTGTGGTCGGGGTAGTCGGGCCAGTCGGTGGGCATCGGGTGGTCGGCGAACTGGGTGCGGCCACGGCTGGTGTTGAGGTGCAGCGTGCGGTACGCGGGCGAGTCGGGAGCCCCGTACACCCAGAGGCCGCCGACCTGCTCGGCGGCCTCGAAGCCGACAGTCGGCACGTCGGCGTCGCGTAGTGCCTTGACCGCGGCGAGCCCGGCGGCGCCGGCGCCGATCACCGCCACCCGAGGTGGTACGCCCATTGCCGCCCCCATTAATCCAACGTCGGATGGATAATCGTCGCGCGGCGGTGGTCCGTCAAGGGGTCGGTGATCCGTACAGCCCGTCGAGCAGGCGATGCACGAACGACCGGAACTCGCGCCGTTCCCGAGCGCCGGGGGCGCCCGCGGCCAGCGCCACCACGTGCCCGTGCGTCGCCCACACCAGACTCCGCACGGTGATGTGCGGGGTCGGCTCGGCCAGGGCGCCGGTCGCCGCGGCGGCGGTGAGCAGCTCCGCGACCAGCCGGTACAACGGGTCGGCGTAGCGCTGGTCGAGCTCGGCGTGTCGCTGAGGTTCCAGCCAGCGGCGCAGCCAGAGCGCTGTGGTCTCGGGGCGGTCCTCGAGGAAGTCCACGAAGACGTCGACCAGCTCGTGCAGGGCCCGCCGCGCGGCGTCCGGACCCGCGTCGAGAGCGGCGCTGGCCTGCTCGGCGGCCTCGGTCAGCACGTCCCGTTCGGCGGCGAACACCCGGGCGAAGCACGCGTCGTAGAGGGCCGCCTTCGTACCCGTGTGGTGCGCGACAGTGGCGACGTCGACCCCGGCGGCGGCGGCGACCTCCCGCAGCCCGACGGCGTCGAAGCCCCGCTCGGCGAAGAGCGCGGTCGCCGCGGTGAGCACCACCTCGCGGGTCGGCCGGGTCTCGTCGCGGCGGGGCCGACCCGGGCGGCGGCGGGGCATGGTCATGGTCGCCATTCTGCCCCTAGAATCCAGCAACCGTTGGATTGCGGAGAGGATGCGGCGATGACCGGGCTGGACCGGCGGCCCACGGCCGCCACCGACGCGACGCTGCCGCGCGGCCCCCTTGCCGGCTTCGCCGCCGGCTCGCTCGGCATGGGCATCTGGGTGACAGTGCCCGGCCTGCTGCTGCTCTACTTCCTCACCGACGTGCTGGCCGTCGGGCCGTGGCTGGCCGGCCTGGCGCTGTTGCTGCCGAAGATCGCCGACGTGCTGCTGCACCCCTGGGTGGGGCACCGCGCCGACGTGGAGCAGACCCGACGCGGCGACCGTCGTCGCCTGCTGCTGCTCGGCTGCGCCCTGCCGCTCGCGTTCGCCGCGCTCTTCGCCGTGCCCGGCGGCCTGACCGGCGCGCCCGCCGCGGCATGGGTCGCGGTGTTCTTCATCGCCGGCAACCTGCTCTTCGCCGCCTACCAGGTCCCCTACCTGGCCACCCCCGCCGACCTGCGCATCGGCTACCACGAACGCACCCGGCTGATGGCGTTCCGGATGGTCGTGCTGACCCTGGGCATCCTGATCTCCGGGCTGCTGGCCCCGCTGCTCACCGGCGGCGACGCCGCGACGCGGGGCGGCTACCAGCGCATGGGCGTGGTCCTCGCCGTGGGGATGCTGGTGGCCATGCTCATCGGTGTCGCCGGCATCGCCCGGCTGCGCGGGTCCGCGCCGACCACCGCCGCCTCCGGGCACGGCGGGTGGCGGGCCCTGCGCACGGCGCTGCGCGACCCGCAGTTCCGGTGGCTGGTCGCCGCGTACCTGGCGATGTCCACCACCACCCACCTGGTGCTCGCCGGGGTGCCCTACTACGCCGAGTACGAGCTGCGCGCGCCCCGGCTGACCACGGTGCTGGTGGCCGCCTTCGTGGCGCCGGCGCTGCTGGTCACCCCGGCCTGGCTGGTGGTGGCCCGACGCGTCGGCAAGCAACGGGCGCTGCTCGGCGCGCAGGGCGCGTTCGCGGCCGGCTCGCTGGTGCTGGCGGTGGGCCGCCCGGCCGGTCTGCCGCTGCTGGTCGCCGCGGTGGCGGTGCTCGGGGTGGCGTTCGCCGGCATGCAGCTGCTGCCGTTCTCGATGCTGCCCGACGTGATCCGCGCCGCCAGCACCACCGACGGGGCACCCACCGGGGCCGGCACCTACACCGGGGTGTGGACGGCCACCGAGGCCACCGGCGCGGCGCTGGGCCCGTACGCGTACGCGCTGTGCCTGACCGTTGGTGGTTTCGTGGCCTCGACGGCCGGTGAGTCGCCGGTGCAGCCGGACGCCGCGCTCGCGGCGGTCCGCTACGGCTTCGGGTTGCTGCCGGCGGTGGCGATGCTCGCGGCGCTGCTGCTGCAACGCCGCTACACCCTGGACGCGACGGCCCGAGCGACGAGCTGACCGCCCGGCACTAGACTTCGCCCTCGATGGACGCCCAGCCCAGCACCACCGAGACCCGCCCCTGCGCCCACTGTGGACGGCCGGTGCCGCAGCGTGTCGGCGCGGGCCGACCGTTTCGCTACTGCCGCGACAACGACGGCGCCTGCCAGCGCGCCTCCCGCAACAGCCGGATGCGGCACCGCAACGCCCCCGGTCTGCCCGGGCAGGTGGCCCGCACCTGGGAGGCGGTGGACCGGCTCGACCAGATCGTCGAGACGTTGACCGAGTCGCTGCACGCCGAGTTGTCCCCGGTGGGTGTGCAGCGGCAGCTCGCCCAGGCCCGCGCGGAGGCCGCCACCGAGATCGCGGCGGCGCAGACCGAACGCGACGAGGCCCGCGATGACGCCGAGGCGGCGGCGGCCGACGCGGCGCGCTCCCGCGAGCAGGCCCGCGACGCCCGCGCCGAGGCCGACGACACCCGCCAGCGCGCCGAGCAGGCGCAGCGGCAGGCCACCGCCGCCGACGAACAGGCGCAGCACGCCGAGGCCGCCCGCGACCAGGCGCGCCACGACGCCAGCGCCGCCGAGGCGCTGCGCGCCCAGGCCGAGCGCGACCGCGACCAGGCCCGCGCCGAGGTACGGGACCTGCGCACGCAACGCGACGCCGAACGGCAGCGGGTGACCGACCTGGGCGTGGAACGCGACGCGCTGCGCGCCGAGGCCGAACGGGCCACCCGGGCCGCCGCCGAGGCGACCGAGCGGGCCGGGCGGTGGCAGGCCGAGGTGCAGGACGTCCGGCGCCAGATCGAGCAGTCCCGCGCCGACGCGGCACGCACCCGCGCGGAGGCCGCCGACGCCGCCCGGGCGCGCGAGCAGGCCGACCGGGCCCGCGACCGCGCCGAGGTCGCCGCCCGGCAGGCCGACGAGGCCCGGCAGGAGGCCGCGGAGTTGGCCGCGCGGCTACGCGCGGAGCTGGCCGCCCTGGCCGCCCACCGCGACACGCTCACCGCCGAACTGTCCGTGGCCCGGCAGGCCACCGCGACCGCCGAGGGTCACCGCACCGCCCTGACGGTACGACTCGACGCCGCCGAGACCGATCGGGACCTGGCCCAGCGGCGGGTGGCGCAGCTCGGTGACCAGGTCAGCGACCTGGCGCTGGCGCTGGCCCGCCTCGGTGCCGCCGCTCCCAGCGACGCCACCTGATGATCGAGGCGCAACCTTCGGTAGGCTCGGGCGGTTAACCTCCCCGGTGGCCGCGGACACACACCGTCGTCGCGACCGGCCTGGGGATCACCTCACCGGGTGACCGTCCCGGCCGGCTACCCTTGGTCCCGGCCCACCCGTGGACGCCTCACGCCCTCGGGCGGGAATGGCTCGGCGGGGACGCACCGTTACACCCAGAAGACCAGCACCACGAACGAGGGGAAGTCGATCATGGGCGAGCGTATGCTGCGCGGAAGCCGCCTTGGCGCGGTGAGCTACGAATCCGACCGCAACACGGAGCTCGCGCCGCGTCAGACCCGCGAGTACCTCTGCGCCAAGGGCCACCAGTTCGAGGTGCCGTTCGCCGTCGACGCCGAGGTCCCGATGACCTGGGAATGCAAGTTCGACGGCAGCGTCGCCCGACTCGTCGACGGCAACGAGCCGGAGCAGAAGAAGGCCAAGCCGCCGCGCACCCACTGGGACATGCTTCTGGAGCGGCGCTCGATCGCCGAGCTGGAGGACATCCTCGAGGAGCGGCTGCAGGAGGTTCGGACCCGTCGCGGCCGCGCCTGAGCCGCACGACGTACAACGACGACGCCCCCGGGGAAACCCCGGGGGCGTCGTCATGTCTGTGCGCGGTGGTGGCCTGGGTCTCAGTGCCGGCCGGGCTCCACAATCTCGCCCTCGATGGCCCGACCGCCGTCGACCACCACCGGCTGTTGCGGCTCCGGAGTCGGTTGCGGGGTCGGTTGCGGCGCGCCCTGGCGCACCCGCACCGTGCGGGGCCCGAACAGGTCACCGGCGACCATCGACGACACCCGCCGCTCGGTGGCACGGCGCACCCCGGCGCGGGCCAGTCGACGCACCGGCGGCACCAGCAGCAGCAACCCCACCAGCCCGCTGACCAGACCGGGCACCGCCAGCAACAGCGCGCCCGCCAACCCGACGAGCCCGTCGGTCACCTGCCCACCCGGGGGCTGCCCGGCCGCCGCCGCGGAGCGGAACCCACGCCAGGCGCGCATGCCCTCACGGCGCAGCAGCACCAACCCGAGCAGGGACGCGGCGAACACCAGCAACACCGCCGCCCCGAACCCCAACGCCCGTCCCACGCCGACGAACACCGCCAGCTCCAGCACCACCGCCAGCAACAGGGCCAACGGTACGAACCTCAGTCCTCGGCGCATCTCACCTCATCGCCAATCCTGCGGACACCACGGACGTGCCCCGCTCATCCAGCATGACACGGCCGCGCTCACGGCCACCGCGCCTGACCCGTTCACGGCCACCGTGCCTGGCCGGTGGCGGTGCCGTGCAGACCCCGGCGGACCGCCTGACGGCGGTCGCGCACACCCCAGGCGGTGATCCGCCACAGCGCCTCGGCCACGATCTTCGGGCTCATCTTGCTGTCGCCGTGCTCCCGCTCGGCGAACGTGATCGGCACCTCCACGATCCGCACCCCGGCCTGGTGCGCCAGCCGCGACAGCTCCACCTGGAACGAGTAGCCCTGCGAGGTCACCGACTCCAGGTCGATGGCGTCGAGGGCGCTGATCCGGTACACCCGGTAACCGCCGGTGGCGTCCGACACGGGCATGCCCAGCGCCAGGCGCGCGTACAGGTTGCCGCAGCGCGACAGCAACAGCCGCCGCAACGGCCAGTTGAGCACCCGCGCGCCGCTGGTCCACCGGGAGCCGATCACCACGTCCGCGTCGCGGGCGGCGTCCAGTAGCGCCGGCAGATCCTCCGGGGCGTGCGACCCGTCGGCGTCCATCTCCACGACCGCCTGATAGCCGCGCTCGCGCGCCCACCCGAACCCGGCCAGGTACGCCGCGCCGAGGCCCTGCTTGCCGTGGCGGTGCAGCACCTGCACGTGCGCGTCGCCGTCGGCGAGGGCGTCGGCGATCGCGCCGGTGCCGTCGGGGCTGTTGTCGTCGGCGATGAGGATCTGCACCGCCGGGGCGGCGCGCCGGACCCGGCCCACGATCGCGGCGATGTTGTCGGCCTCGTTGTAGGTGGGGATCACCACCAGCACCCGGCCCACCCCGGGCACCTCGTCCGGGCGTCGGATCGTATCGGTCGCCTGGATCACGGTTCCTCCGCTCCCGCCGGCGTACCGGCTGTTGCTATCCGGGCATGACCCGCTGCCGCCGGCGCAGCACCGCCGCGCCGAGCAGGGCCGCCGCGGCCAGCGCGGCGAGCGCCACCTCGGGCCACCAGCCGAGGCGGGTGGCGAGGGTGCGTCCGTCGTCGAGGCGCAACTGCCGCACCACGACCTCCCGGGTGTTGAACCCGGTGGCATCGCTTACCCGCCCGTCGGGTGCGACGAACCCGGACACGCCGACCGTGGAGGCCATCAACGCCGGCCGCCCGTGCTCCACCGCCCGCAGCCGCACCATGGCCATCTGCTGGCGGGCCTCCGCCACGTCGAAGGTGGCGTTGTTTGTCTGCACCACCAGCAGTTGCGCCCCGCCGGTGACGGTGTCGCGGACCACCTCGTCGTAGGCGACCTCGAAGCAGATCACGTCACCGAGCACGGCCGGGCCGGCGCGTACCACGCCCGGGGTGCTTCCACCGACGAAGTCGCTGCGGATCAGGTCGACCTGTTTGCTGACCATCCGGGCCACGTCGCGCAGCGGCACGTACTCGGCGAACGGCACCGGGTGGCGTTTCGTGTACAGCTGGTCGAGGTCCGCGCCGGTGCCGGGGCGCCACAGGATGCCCGCGTTGCGGACCTCCCCGGCGCCGGGGCCCAGCAGCACCGCGCCGACCAGGATCGGCGCGCCGATGGTGTCGGCGGCCTGGGAGATCCGCGCCCCGGCGGTGGGGTTTTTCAGCGGGTCGATGTCGCTGGAGTTCTCCGGCCACACCACCACGTCTGGTTGCCGCTGCTGCCCGGCGGCGACCCGACCGGCCAGCTCGATGGTGGCGTCGACGTGGTTGTTGAGCACCGCCTGCCGTTGGGCGTTGAAGTCCAGGCCCAGCCGGGGCACGTTGCCCTGCACGATCGCCACGGTGACTCCTGCGCCGGACCCGGCCGTGGCGACCGGCACCAGCAGACCCCCGGCGGTCAGCGCGACGGCCACGACGGCCGGTACGACCACCGGCGCCCACCGGCGGGCCGCCGGGACCGCGGCGCGTGGCGGGGCCTCCAGCGGACCGTCAGGGCCCGCCACGGTGTCCTGGGTGCCGTCCGGGGGCGGCGGGGTGGTGTGCGGGGGTGCGGGGCGCTGGGCGGTGATCCAGCCCCGCCAGGCGGCGGTGACCAGCAACCCGCCGACGAGGGCCACGGCGAAGGTGACCAGCGGGGCGCCGCCCAGCGCGGCCAGGCGCAGCAAAGGTGAGGTGTCCTGGCTGAACGCCAACCGCCCCCACGGGAACCCGCCGAACGGGGTGCGGTCGCGCAGCGCTTCCTGCCCGACCCAGAGCAGCCCGGTCAGCGCCGGCCACGCCCAGCGGGAACGGTCGGCCAGCGGCGACACCCAGGCGGTGGCCGCGCCCAGCAGCGCCAGGTAGCCGGCCTGCAACAGCGACAGCAGCACCCACGGCAGGTAGCCGGTGTGCAGGTTCGTCCAGGCCAGCAGCGGGGCGAAGAACGCCACACCGGTCAGGAAGCCCAGGCCGGCGCCGGCGCGCAACCGCCGCCGGTGCGCGGCGGCGGCCAGCAACGCCACCCCGACGGGCGCGAGCGGCCACACCCCGTACGGGGGGAACGCCACCAGCAGGGCCAGCCCGGCGGCCACGGCCAGGGGCACGGCGACCCTCAGCGGCAGCGGCCGACCCGCAACGACCGGCCGGGGCAGCGCCGCCGGGGTGTGCGTCTCATCCCGGTCCAGGGTCGTCACCGCTTCACCTCGATCACGGGGCGAAGGTTACCTGGCTGGCGGGTGCACCGACCGCGTCGGGCCGTCGGGCACGAACCGCCCGGCAGACATGAAATCGGGGCGCGGCTCGCGCCGCGCCCCGATGCTCCCAGGCCCTTCCCGGCCGGTGTGGCGAGGATGGGGCACGACGACCTTCGGACCGACCGGACGTGGACTGGCTGCCCCCGCCGGGCCGTTGTCTACTGGCCGTGCACCTCACCCTGCCCGTACACCGGTAACCGCGGCCGGTTCGCGCCGCCCCGCCGACCCCCGCCCGCTGGACCTGGCCGCCGCGACGATGACGCTGAAAATGTCGCTCGGCCAGCGGACGAAGGGACGAAGCGAACAACAGCCGCTTCCCGTGGTAGGACTCAAAGACGGTACGTGCCGACCCCCGTCGGTTGTCAACCCGCAGCCGGCCTGTCGTGTGTTGCGCCACGGCGTGTCGGGTCGGCGTGTCTCAATGCGTACGCAGATGCTGACGCAGCAGTGCCTGCGCCGCCGCCCGGTGCTCCTCGGCGAGCAGCCCTCCGGCGGCCAACACGTAGTCGGCGTCGACCACAGCGGCGGCGGCGCGCGGCAGCGCCCACCCGCCGGCGTGGTCGGCCAGGACCGCCGTCAGCACCTGCCCGGACACGTCCGTCGGCGCGTGCCGCAGCACCCCACCGGAGCCCACCAGCAGCCGCACGTCGCGCAGGTCCCGCCCGGCCCGCTCACCGGTGGCGGCGCCCCGGGCGTGCCGGCGCAGCGCCACCGTCGCGGCGAGGGTGGCGATGCGCCGGTCCACGGCCCGCTCGACGTCGTCGCCGGCCAGGAACGCCGGGTCGGCCGCCCGGCGCGCCGCCGCGGCGCCCAGCTCGTCGGACTCGCCGGCGGCGAGCAGCCGTTCCTCGGCGGCGGCGCGCACGACACCGGGGGCGCTCCACCGCATGCCCAGATCGCCCTCCACGGTGCGGGCCCGCCACAGACTGCCGGCGACCTCCCGGCCCGGCCCGGTGGCCCGCTCGTCGGGCGTGAGCACCGAGTAGACGTCGGTGGTGGCCCCACCCACGTCGACCACCGCGAGGTCACCACCGAGGGTGTCGGCGAGCACCTCCACACCAGTGAGCACCGCGTCGGGGGTGGCCGCCCGCACCAGCCGCGCGAACCGGGCGCCCCTCGACAGTCGTTTACCACCGATGACGTGGCGCAGGAACACCGCGCGGATCGCCGCCCGCGCCGACGCCGGGGCGAGCACCCCGATGCGCGGCAGGACGTTGTCGGCGTCGGTGACCGGCACCCCGGCGTCGCGCAGCAGCCCGGTGAGCTGCTCGCGTACGTCGGCGTTGCCCGCGTACACCACGGGTGTGCGCCACCGGGCCCGGGCCAGGCGGGTGGCGTTGTGGGTGATGGTGTCGGCGTCGCCGCCGTCGGTGCCGCCGACGAGCAGCACCACGTCGCATCGGGCCGCCCGCAACGCCGTCAGGTCGGCGGCGCCGAGCCGCCCGGCCGCGACGTGCACCACGTGCGCGCCGGCGGACAACCCGACCCGCCGGCCGGCCTGCGCGGTGACCAGCGGCTCGTAGCCGATCACGGCCAGTCGCAGCCCACCACCGGCCGACGAGCACACGTACCACGGCACGTCGCGCACGCCGAGCCCGGCGGTGGCCGCCGCGACCGCGGCGTCCAGGCCGTGCAGCACGTCGGTGCCCACCGTGGTGGGCGCCGACGCCGCGCCGACGAGGACACCGGCGGCCAGGTCCACCACCGCCACCTTCGTGTACGTGGAGCCGACGTCCGCGCAGACCGCCAGGGTCACGACGCGGCGGGGACGACCACGGTGCCGGTCGCGGTGACCGCCACGATCGGCGGGTCGAGGACCTCGGCGGCGGACGCGGAACGGTCCGGACGGCCCCGGCACACCACCGCGCAGCTCAACTCCAGGGTGCGGCTGCGGGTGCCCACCCGCGACACCTGCGCGGTCACCTGCACCACGTCCCCGGCGTGGATGGGCGCGTGGAAGCGCACGTCGGCGTACCCGGCGAACAGGCCCTCGTCGCCGTCGGTGCGGATGCACACCTCCGTGGCGACGTCGCCGAACAACGCGAGCGCGTACGCCCCGTCGACGAGGTTCCCGGCGTAGTGGGCATGCGAGTACGGCACATACCGCCGGTGCGTCACCGTCAACCCGAGCCGTGCGTCGGTCATGCCATCGCCTTCCGTTTCGTGATGAGGGCGTGCACGAGGTAGCTGGCCACCTCGCCGGGCGTGGTGCCCCGACCGAAGATCCGGTCCACGCCCAACTCGTCGGTCATCGTCTCGTCGAACCGGGGACCACCGACGATCAGCAGCGGCCGCCGGCCCGCCGGCATCGCCTCCCGGAACGCCGCCGACATCTCCCGGGTGTTGTGCAGGTGCGCGTCGCGTTGCGTGACCACCTGCGACACCAGCACCGCGTCGGCCCTCTCCGCCCGGGCGGTCTCCACCAGCTCCGGCACGCTGACCTGCGCGCCCATGTTGGTGACCTTCAACTCCCGGTAGTACTCCAGGCCCTTCTCCCCCGCGATGCCCTTGACGTTGAGGATCGCGTCGATGCCCACGGTGTGCGCGTCGGTGCCGATGCACGCCCCGACCACTGACAGCTTGCGCCGCAACCGCTGCTTGATCACCGTGTTGACGTCCTTCGCCGACAGCAGCGCGAAGTCACGCTCCACCACCTGCACGACGTTGAGGTCGACCAGGTGGTTGACCCGCCCGTAGACGACGAAGAACGTGAACCCGTCGCCCATCGGCTTGGCGTGCACCACCATCGCCGGGTCGATGCCCATCTTGTTGGCCAACTGCACCGCCGCGCCCTCGGCGCGCTTGTCGTGACCGACCGGCAGGGTGAACGACACCTGCACCATCCCGTCACCTGTGGTGTCCCCGTACGGGCGCACGATCTGCTTGCTCACGCGGCGGCCTCCAGGATGTCGGTGGCCGGGTTGCAGTAGTCGGCCTCGTGCGCGGCGACCCCGGCGAGACCCTTACCGCGGTCCGCGGGCCGCTTCATGATCCCGAAGGTGCCCTCGGCGATCGCCGTCAGCAGCGTCTGCTCCCCGATGCGCTCCAACAGGTCCAGTGCCTCACCGAGAACCTGGTTGGCGCGGCGGCGGATGAACCCGCCCGGCGCGGGCACGAAGTCCTCGTGCAGCCCACCGGCCGCACCCAGCACGTAGCGCACGTTCTGCAGGGCGATGTCCCGATCGGACAACCACGGCGTCACCACCGCCTCGGTCATCATCCCCACCAGCAGGATCCCCTGACCGGTCAGCGCGCCCGCCAGGTTGAAGAACCCGTCGAGCAGATTGCCCCGGAACACGTCACCGGTCATGTGCTTCGTCGGCGGCATCCACTTCAACGGCGCGTCGGGGAACAACTCCCGGGCCAACAACGCGTGCGCCAGCTCCAACCGGAACGACTCCGGCACCTCCGGGTTGATCTCGAACGCGTGCCCCAACCCCAACTGCCAGTCCGCCAACCCCGCCTCGTGCGCGAAGAACTCGTTGAGCAGCTGCGACACCGTCACCGTGTGCGCCTCGTCGACCGCGTCGGCGGTGGTCAGGTAGTTGTCCTCACCGGTGTTGATGATGATCCCCGCGCGGGCGTGCACCTGCCGGGAGAACCGCTGGTCGACGAACGTGCGCACCGGGTTGATGTCGCGGAACAGGATCCCGTACATCGAATCGTTCAACATCATGTCGAGGCGTTCCAACCCGGCCAGGGTCGCCATCTCCGGCATGCACAACCCGGACGCGTAGTTGGTCAACCGCACGTAGCGGCCCACCTCCTTCGACGACTCGTCCAACGCCGCGCGCATCAGCCGGAAGTTCTCCTGCGTGGCGTACGTGCCGGCGAACCCCTCCCGGGTCGCGCCCTCGGGCACGTAGTCCAGCAACGACTGCCCGGTGGAGCGGATCACCGCGATCACGTCCGCGCCGGCCCGCGCCGCCGCCTGCGCCTGCGGGATGTCCTCGTAGATGTCGCCGGTGGCGACGATCAGGTAGATCCACGGCCGCTGCGCCGGGTCGCCGTGACGCTTCACGAGGCGGTCCCGTTCGGCGCGCCGCCGGTCGATGCGCCGGATACCCGCGCCGACCGCCTTACGCGCCGCCGACCGGGCGGCCGTCGCCGCCCGCCCGGTGGGCTGGGTGAACCGCACCGACCCGGCGGCGGCCTTCTGCGCCAGCAACGTCACGTCGGTGCTGCCCTCGCGGACCAGGGCGTCGAACACCGGCACCGCCACCCCGTGGCCCAACCCCACGTCCGCGGCGACCGCGTCGACGAGCCGGTTCACCCACGGAATGCCGTCCGGGTCGGCGCCGCTCACCCCCGCCAACCGCAGGACCGCCCGTTCCACCGACACGGTGGTGTGGCTGCGCGCCAGGTCCACCACCGGCTGCCCGGCCCGACGCGCCAACTCCCGCGCCCGCGCCACCAGCACCGGATCAAGATCAAGCTTCCCGGTCATGACGACCCTTCCTCATAGATGACCTCACCGCGCAGCACCAGGCGCCGGCACACCGGCAGCGGCGTCGGGTCGTCCGGACCCCGCAGCTCCGGGTCCTCGGCCAGCAACACCGGCAGACCCCGCTCCACCCCCGCCGGCGTCGACCACACCGCGAACGTCGCCGGCGCACCCAACGCGAGGACCCCCTCGACGTCCAGGTGCACCGCCCGCCACCCACCACGGGTGTGCGCCGCGAACGCCGAGCGCACACCCATCCGCTGCGCCGGGTTGTGGTGCGCCGCCGCCGCCCGCACCGACCCCCACGGGTCCAGCGGCGTCACCGGTGAATCCGACCCGAACGCCAACGCCACCCCCACCGAGTGCATCGCACCCATCGGGTTCGACTCCAACGACCGGTCCAACCCCAACCGCGCCTCGTACATCCGGCCCGCGCCACCCCACAACCTGTCGAACGCCGGCTGCATGCTCGCCACGACCCCGTACTCCACGAACCGCGCGATCAACCGCTTGTTCATGATCTCCGCGTGTTCGATGCGGTGCCGGGCCGCCCGCAACCGCTCCACACCCACCGTCTGCGCCGCCGCCGCGAACCCGTCCAGGACGGTCCCGATCGCCACGTCACCGATGGCGTGGAAACCGCCCTGCATGCCGTGCGCCGCGCAGTCCAGCAGGTGGTCGCGCACCTGCTCGGCCGACAGGTACCCGTGCCCGCAGCCGTCACCGTCACCGTCGTCGTACGGCTGCGACACGTGCGCCGTCCGCGACCCCAACGCCCCGTCGGCGAACAGGTCGCCACCGGCGCCGACCGCGCCCAACTCCCGGGCCCGCGCCGCGCCACCCAACTCGCCCCAGTACCCGTACACCTCCGGCAACCCCGCGCCGGAGATGCCCAGCAGACCTGTGAAGTCCTCCTCGTCGGAGATCTCCGGGCCACCGCACTCGTGCACCGCAGCGATCCCCAACGACGCCGCGTGCGCGAGGGCCACCCGCTGCGCCGCCACCCGCTGCGCCCGACTCACCGACCCCTGCGCGGCCGCCCGCACCACGTGGTGCGCGTCGCGCCGCAGCCACCCTGACGCGTCGTACCCGGTCGCCTGCACCGCCTGCGGGCACGCCGCCAGCAACGCCGACGACACCAACGCCGCGTGCAGCGACGCCTGCGACAGGTACACCCGCCGACCACCGGCCGCCCGGTCCAGCGCCGCCGCGTCCGGCAACGTCGGATCCGACCAACCCGACTCGTCCCAGCCGTGCCCCAGCACCACCGCGTCCGCCGGCAGGTCCGCCGCGAACGCCGCCACCGCGTCGAGTAGCTGCCCCGCCGAGCGCACCCCGGACAACGCCAGCCCGGACAACGCCAACCCGGTGTCGGTGGCGTGCACGTGCGCGTCGACGAACGCCGGCGTCACCAACGCCCCGCCCAGATCCACCACCCGGTCGGCCGGCGGCGCGTCACCGTCGGTTCCCAACCAGGCAATCCGCCCACCGGACACCAGCAGCGCGGTGGCGCTCGGGTCGGCGGGGCAGTGCAGCACGCCGCCGCGGTACAACGTCGAGGGGTTCGTCATGGCCTCAGTCTGCCGCGACCCGCGCCGCGAACAGCTGACGCACCCCCGGCTCGGCCCGCAGCAACCCCAGCGCCAACTCCGCGTGCCCCGGCACGTACCCGTTGCCCACCAGCATCGTCACGTCCGCCGCCAACCCCTCCGCGCCCAACGCGGCCGCGGAGAAGCTCGTCGCCATCGAGAAGAAGATCACCGTGCCGCCGTCCGCGGTGGCCAGCACCGCCCCGTGCTCACACCCCGGCACGTCCACGCAGACCACCGTCACGTCCGCCGGCACACCCAGCGCGGTGGTCACCGCCGTGGACAACCCCACCGGGTCACGCGCGTCAGCCAACGCCACCACCGACGCCAGCCCGGCGGCCGTCAGCGCGTCGCGCTCCGCCGCCACCGGCACCACCCCGACGGTACGCGCGGCGCCCGCCCGTCGCGCCGCCGCGAGAGACAGCGACCCGCTCTTACCCGCCCCACCGATCACCGCGACCCGCACCGGCGTCGGATCACCGCTACGACGACGCTCCTCGACATAGCGCGACACCACCCGGGCGGTCAGCGCGGGCGCCCCGCACACGTCCAACACGGCGAGGGACAACTGCGGGTCCTCGTCGTCGGGCAGCACCGCGGCGATGGACCGCGCGAAGAGGATCGCCCACCCGTCACAGGGCACCTGCTCGCTGCGCCCGTCCCAACGGGCCAACCCGTCGGTGATCACCAGCGGCGTCAACGTCAACGACACCAGGCTGGCGACCCGCTCGCCCGCCCTGAGCCCCAGCGGGGACCGCCGGCCGGCCTCCTCGACAGTGCCGATCAGCATCCCACCCGACCCGGTCACCGGGTTCTGCATCTTCCCCCGGGTCGCGATGATCTCCAGCACCTCGGCGCGGACCGCGTCACCGTTCCCGCCGTGCTTCTCCGACAACTGCCGGAAGCTCGCCGCGTCCAGATTGAGCCGCTGCACCCGGATCCGCACCTCGTTCGGCCCGATCGCCGCCGACGCGTCCAGCCGCCAGGCCGCCTGCGGCAGCACCCCCGCCGGTTGCACGACGCGGTGCAGTCCCACCGGTGACGTCACGCCAACCTCCCCTGCCCAGCCGTCCGAAGCCCCGGTCAAGGCTCGCGTAACGGGAAAACTTACGGCAGACTAGTTTCTGTACCGAATATTTTCCAGTAGCCTTCGGGCTTCGATGATCAGCCGTAACACCGAGGAGGGGCCGTGACCCAGACCATCCCCCAACCCCGTCAGGTCCCGGTCGCCGCACCTTCCGCCGGGCAGCCCTACGAATACCACCGCCGCCCCCTGGTCGAACCCGACTGGACCCGCTTCCCCGGCTGGCGCCACGTCACCCGCGACCAGTGGGAATCCGCCCAGTGGCAGCGCGTCAACTGCGTCAAGAACATCAAGCAGCTCCGCGCCGTCTTCGGTGACCTGATCGACGAGACCTTCTACGCCGACGTCGAGGCCGACCAGTTGGCCCTGGCCACCATGTCCATGCTGGTGCCACCCCAGATGATCAACACGATGGTGCCGTTCGCGCCCCTCACCACCGAGGCGCTGCTCGCCGACCCCATCCGCCGCTACATGATCCCGGTCGCCTCCGACCGGCGCACCGACTGGCCCTCACACCCCTACGCCAGCCGCGACAGCCTCCACGAGCACGACATGTGGGTCGCCGAAGGGCTCACCCACCGCTACCCCACCAAGGTCCTCGCCGAACTGCTCTCCACCTGCCCCCAGTACTGCGGGCACTGCACCCGTATGGACCTCGTCGGCAACTCCACCCCCGCCGTCGACAAACTCAAACTCACCCTCAAGCCCGTCGACCGCTACGACGCCCACATCGCCTACCTCAAGGCCCACCCCGGCGTCCGCGACGTGGTCGTCTCCGGCGGCGACGTCGCCAACGTCCCCTGGCGCAACCTCGAGTCGTACCTCATGCGGCTGCTCGAACTGGAGACGGTCCGCGACATCCGACTCGCCACCAAGGCCCTCATGGGCCTACCCCAACACTGGCTACAACCCGACGTCGTCGAGGGCCTGGAGCGCGTCGCCCGCACCGCCGCCCGCCGCGGCGTCAACCTCGCCATCCACACCCACGTCAACCACGCCCAGTCACTCACCCCACTGGTCGCCAAGGCCGCCCAGACCGCCCTCGACGTCGGCGTCCGCGACGTCCGCAACCAGGGCGTCCTCATGCGCGGCGTCAACGCCACCACCCCGGAACTGCTCGACCTCTGCTTCGCCCTCCAGGGCGAAGCCGGGATCCTGCCGTACTACTTCTACATGTGCGACATGATCCCCAACGCCGAACACTGGCGGGTCCCGGTCTGGCACGCCCAACAACTCCAGCACGACATCATGGGCTACCTCCCCGGCTACGCCACCCCCCGCATCGTCTGCGACGTCCCCTTCGTCGGCAAGCGCTGGGTGCACATGCTCACCGACTAC
The DNA here is from genome assembly GCF_015751765.1 of Micromonospora ureilytica. NCBI lineage: Bacteria > Bacillati > Actinomycetota > Actinomycetes > Micromonosporales > Micromonosporaceae > Micromonospora > Micromonospora ureilytica. Next base: position 2,105,282 of record NZ_JADOTX010000001.1, on the reverse strand, counting down.
GACCGTGAGCGCGGCATCTCCTACTGGACGAAGAACTACCGCACCTCCATCGAATCCGCCGACCTGGAGGCGCTCAACAAGCGCTACGCCTACTACGACCCGATCGACACCCTGCCCGCCGGCGGCCAGCAGTGGTGGAACGACCACCGCGACGACTGACCCACCGACGGCGACGCCCCCGGGGTGGTCTTCCCGGGGACGCCGCCGTCCTCCGTCACCGGCAGTCCAGGCCCTGGACATAGGAGGGCCGCAACGTCCCGGCCGCGATCTCGTCGGCGTACTCCCAGAACACCTCCGGCCAGTCGCCGGCCTTGTCCATGTCCCGCAGCACCCGCCACCCGTGGCTGCTCCGCAGCGCCTCGACGGCCCGCCGCACCCCGGCCTCGTCCCCGCTCGCCCGCGCCCGCTGCCACTCCGCGATCCACCCGCAACCCACCCGGGACGTCACAGCGGCACCGAAGTGGTAGGGATCGTTGATGCCGACGTCAACCAGGGTCGCGACGTCGAAGCCCGGCGGGAGCGGCACGTCCGCGAGCACCTCGCTCGCCCGCGCCCGCGCCCGCTCGGGAATGACGATCTCCGGCGGAAGCGCGCCCAACCACGTACGCGCATCCGCCCGGACGACGTTCGCGAGGACCCGGGCGAACTCCTTCCGGGACCAGTCACCCCCGGTCTGCAACTCGACGAAGACCCCGTCACGGGGACGGAGCAACACCTCGAAGTCGCTGGCGGAATACTCGAACTGGTCACCCGGCCAGCCATCGACCTGCACAGCCTTCGGACGACTGACGTGGAGCCGGTCGGCGTAACGGTCGGCGTAACCGTCAGCCGGATACCAGTCGAACTCCAGCTCGCGTCCACCGTTTCGAAAGGTGATGGTGCCCGCCTCCTGGGTGAACCCGGACACGTTGGTCGCCTTCCAGCCGGGCCGGTTGATCAGCAACCGCGGATTCTTTTCCGCGGCCCGCATCGCCACCGGCGAGTAGACGACCGGAGCACCGGCGCTGGGAGCGGAAGCCACCTCCCCGACCTCTTCGGGCTCGCCCGGCAGAACAGAGACGGCCAGGACGCCGGCCAGAACCACGACCACCGCCGCCACGCCAGCGAAGCGACGCACTCTCGGTTGCCGTCGCGGTGGTTCCACGAACCGACCGAGCGTCGACTCGGACATGATCTCCCCCAGAAGGCTCTCCTTCACCGCGTCGAACTGTCCGACGAGGTCCAACCGAGCGGGATCGGCCTCTCGAACCAGCCGGTCAAAATGTTCCTCGGTCATCTCTGCTCCTTCCGGGTCGCTGCGGTCAGCACGTCGAGTACATGTCCAGGCGGCCCGAGGTCGTCACCGACCATCTCCCGCAGCCTCGCTCGCGCCCGCGACAGCCGTGTCCGCACCACGGCGGGACCGACCCCCAGAACCGCGGCCACCTCGCGCGGCTGCAAGCCCTCCCACACGGTGAGCATCAACACCTCACGGTCCAGCTCACCCAGACCCGCCAACGCCGCCCGGACAGCGAGCCGCTCGGGCACCTCACTGCCCGGATCGGCGGCGACCGCGACGGCGATCTGCTCACGCAGCCGTTCACCCAGCCGCTGGCGGCGAACCCCACCCCGGTGATGATTGGCCAACACCCGTCGGGCCACCCCGTACAGCCAGAGCCGAGCCTCATCGTCGGCCGGAATGTCATGCCTGCGCCGCCATGCGACCAGGAAGGTCTCCGCGACGACGTCGGCCGCGTCCTCGGGATGCGCGACACGCCTCAGCGCGTACGCCAACAGCGGCTCGAAGTGCTCAAGATAGACGCGCCGGAAGCGGTCCTCGTAGTACTCAATGCCGGAGCTCACATCCACTCCATGTCCGGTAGGACCCCAACCGTGACAGCCCTCGAAAACCACCTCGCAACGCGCGGCACCAGCAGCGGCCGGCACAGCCGACCACCACCCACGACGCTCCCTGCCTGGCTCAACAACCACCTGCCACCCCGACAGAACGCCACCAGACTGCTGCTCTTCGCCGGCATGGCCGGCTTCCTGCTCAGCGCCGTCGCACTACCCGACGCTCCCACCGGCGGCGGCGCGCTCTGCCTGGTCGGCATCGCCGCCGTACGCCGCGCCTACGCCTGCCCGTCCCCCTGGCCCGACTCGCCGCCGATGGCCGCGTTGGCCACCGCCGCCATCGGCGTCACTCTTCCGGCGACCGTCCAGCTCGTCACCACCATCGCCATCCTGGTGCTGATGCTGGTGACCGACGCCCGGCGGTCCACCCGCCACGGTGACGACGAGAGGGCATCCCTCGAAGCGGAACGAGCGTAAAGACCCTGGCTGCCCGGGCCGGCTCAACCCCCGGCCAGCACCGCCGACAGCCCACACCAGTCAGGCGCGGATACCGGCGAGCACCAGATCGGCGACCCGACCGATCACCCGGGCGCTCGTCGCCGCCGGCAACCGCCGAAGCGACGCGATGGCCAACAGACCGGCCCGCACGTCGTCCACGTCGACGCCGTCGCGCAGCACACCCGCCGCCCGGGCCCGCCCGACCAGCACGTTCAACGCCTGCGCGTGCTCCCGCCGCTCCCGCTGAAACGCCGCACTCACCTCACCCGGCCCCAACAACGCCTCGTTGAGCGCCCGGTCATGGATCTGCCGCTCGGCGAACTCGCGCACCACGCAGGACAGCGCCCGCCAGGGGTCCGGGTCATCGAGCGCCCGGCGCACCTGCACACCGCAATCGTCCACCCGCTCGGCCAGGACCGTCGCCACCAACTCCGTACGCGTCGGAAAATGCCGGTACAGGGTCGCCACACCCACCCCCGCCCGTCGCGCCACCTCCCGCATGGGCACTTCGAGCCCCGCCGACGCGAACGCCTCCCGTGCCGCCGCCACCACCCGATCACGGTTGGACCGGGCATCGGCACGCTGCATCTGAGACATCTCCGACCGGCCCCCTCTCACTTGACCCCACAGCGGAACGCCTGCTCCGTTTCCATGCCTACGGTACGACCACCACCACGTCACCCCAGGCAGAGGAGCCCCTGATGTTCGCCGTGCAGTACGACCGGTTCGGCGGCCCCGAGGTACTCCACCTCGGCACCACCACCCCGCCACGGCCCCGGGCCGGCCAGATCCGCATCCGCGTCCACGCCGCCGGGGTCTCCCCCGTCGACGTCGGCCTCCGCTCCGGCCGCACCCCGATGAGCGCCCAACTGCCATTGCCACACATCCCCGGCGTCGACGCGGCCGGCATCGTCGACGAGATCGGCGACGACGTCGACGGGGTCACCCTCGGCGACCATGTCTTCGGCATCGTCGAGCTGGCCACACTCGGCGGCGCGAGCGCACAGTTCGCGGTACTACAGCTCTGGGCGCACAAGCCCACCACCATGCCGTGGGCCCAGGCGGGCGCGGCGGGCACCAGCATCGAAACCGCCACCCGTGCCCTCGACCTGCTGGACCTACGGCCCGGCATGACGCTCCTCGTCGACGGCGCCGCCGGTGGCGTCGGCAGCACCGCCGTCCAACTCGCCACCGCCCGCGGCGTCCACGTCATCGGCACCGCCCGCGCCGACAACCACAACTTCCTCCGCCAACTCGGGACGACACCTGTCACCTACGGCCCCGACCTCACCACCCGCCTCGACGCCCTGGGCGTGACCCGGATCGACCGCGCCCTCGACGTCGCCGGCGCCGGCTCCCTGACCGAGCTGCTCCACCTCACCGGCGACCCGACAGCGGTGCTCACAGTGGCCGACTTCACCGCCCCCACCCACGGCGTCCGCCTGTCCATGGGGCAACTGGCCGGCGAACCCGACGGCCGCCACGGCCTGCCCGCCGCAGCCGACCTCTTCACCGAGGGCCGGTTCACGGTGCCGATCGGGGCCGCCTTCCCCCTGGAGAAGGCGGCCGACGCACACCGGACGGCCGAGCACGGACCCCGCCGCGGCAAGATCGTCCTTACCGTCGACGACGTGCGGGAAAGCTGAGCCTCAGCCCTCGGCCAGCACCTCGGACAACGGCGCCGGCACCAGCCCTCGCTCCCGCAACCCGGCCAGGATGTGCGGCAACGCCTCATCGGTCATCGCCGCGTTCGCCTCGGTCACGTGCATGATCACCACCGATCCGGGGTGGACGTGGTCCAACACCGCCCGCACCAACGGCTTCCACGCCGTCGCGAACGGGTCACCGCTGACTACGTCCCCGTCGACCACCGTCACACCCAGCGGCGCCAACGCGTCAAGCGCCGCCGCGTCGTGGCACAACCCCGGAAACCGGAAGTACCGGGTCTGCCGACCCCCGTACGGCTCGATCACCTCGAACGTCTTCGCCACGTCGGCGGCCAACTTGTCGACCGGCAGCCGAGGCAGGTCATAACAGTCGGCGGTGAACGCCGCGTGCCCGTAGGTGTGGTTGGCCAACTCGAAGCGCGGGTTGCCGGCGATCCGCCGGGTCACGTCCGGATACCGCTGCACCCACTTGCCGGTCAGGAAGAACGTCGCCGGCACCCGCTCGCGCTCCAGCAGATCGAGGATGCGCAGGTTCGCGTACGACTTCACTCGGCCGGCCCGCAGGCTGGCCAACATTCCGTCGGTCATGTCCGCGTCGAAGGTGAGCGCGACCTTGGCACCGGTACGGGGCCCGTGATCCACCACCGGCGCCCTGGTCCCCACCCGCGTGGCACCCGGGACAGCCTGCGGGGTGGCGGGAGCCGTCGGCGTCGCAACCGCCTGCGATGGCGTGCCGCTGGCGGTCGGCGCGGCCGGAGAGGCGGACGAGCCGACGAAGACGGGACGGTCCGACGGCGGCACCCGGGACGCCGAGCACGCGACACCGCCGACGAGGCCCACTGCAACCAGTACGCCACACCACAATGGGCGGAGCCGAGGTCGGATCACGCCGCAGATCATCGCAGACGCGAAACGACCTCACTGTCCCCCAGGGCTCAAGCCCAACCCCGCCGATCTTGCGCCTTCGGTTGCCGACATGGGTCGAAGGTCCCTTATGTCGGGACAGTAAGTGCAAGATCGGCGGGGCAGAGAGTCTCACCTGGCCACCGAGGCGGCCATGACGGATCCCCGGGTGGCAACTGCCACCCGGGGATCCGCGGACGCGCTCAGGTCACTTCGTGAAGGAGTCCTTCACGTTGCGACCGGCGTCCTTGACGTTCTGACCGGCCTGCTTGGCGCGCGCGTCGCTCTGCTGGCTGGCGCCCTCGCCACGCATCCGCTCGTTGTCGGTCATGTCGCCGACGCGCTCCCTCGCGGCGCCGGCCATCTGCTCAGCCTTGTTCTTGGCCTTCTCGGTGAAGCTCATCGCGCCTCCTCGGTCTGGCGGTTGTCCCGGCTCGCTTGCCCGGTCTCCGGGTGCCGAAACCGGTGGTGCGGGGCGGCACACACCCTGTAGGGCATCCTAGGAAGATAGGTTGTGGGTGGGTCGCCTGTCGGCCCGGCCCCACGATGGTTAACTGACCGCATGGGAGAGCTCCTGCTGATCCGGCACGGCGAGACCACCTGGAGCGCCAGCCTGCGGCACACCTCGTACACCGACCTGGAGCTGACCCCCGACGGCGAGCGACAGGCCCGCACCCTGGCCGCGTTCCTGGCCGGCCGGCGCTTCGTCACCGTGCTGGCCAGCCCCCGCTCCCGGGCGCTGCGCACCGCGCAGCTGGCCGGGCTCACCGTCGACGCCGTCGACGAGGACCTCAGCGAGTGGAACTACGGCGAATACGAGGGCCGCACCACAGTCGACATCCACGACGACAATCCGCACTGGAACATCTGGACCGACGGCTGCCCCGGCGGGGAGTCCCCCGCGCAGGTGGGCGAACGGCTCGACCGGGTGCTGGCCCGCGTCACCCCGCTGCTCGACCGGGGCACCGTCGCGCTGGTCGGGCACGCGCACAGCCTGCGGGTGCTCGGCGCCCGCTGGATCGGCCTGCCCCCGTCCGCCGGCGGACGGCTACGCCTGGAGACCGCCACGGTCAGCGCGCTCGGTCACGAACACGGCCGGCAGGTCATCCTGCGGTGGAACCAGCCGGCTCCCCCGGCGCCCGGGACCGCGACCGACTCGGCGCCCCAGCGCTGATCTTCGGCGGCCGGTTCTCGTACGGCGTGGACAACACCACAGTCGTCCGGGTCGTGACGTTCGCCGAGGTACGGATCTCCTGCAGCACCCGCTCCAGGTCCGTGGGGCTGGCCACCCGCACCAGCAGCAGGTAGAAGTCCTCCCCCGCAACCGAGTAGCAGGAATCGATCTCCGGTAGGTGGGCCAGCCGCTCCGGGGCGTCGTCCGGCTGCGACGGATCGAACGGCCGGATCGCCACGAACGCGGTCAGCGGCAGGTCCAACGCCTCGAACGACACCCGGGCGGCGTACCCCTTGAGCACCCCGCGCTGCTCCAGCCGGCGGACCCGCTGGTGCACGGCGGACACCGACAGCCCCACCCGCTCGGCCAGGTCGGTGTACGACAGACGGCCGTCGGCGGTCAGCGCGGCGACGATAGCGCGGTCGATCTCCTCCACGGCGTGCAACCTACCGGGAAAACCGCCGCACGGCGACGAGGTACCCGGGTGGCGGGCCGCGACGGGCCGCGACGCACCCACCGCAGCCGCGCCACCACGCGCCGTCGTCAGTCCTTGGCCAGCGCCCGGGAGATCACCATCCGCTGGATCTGGTTGGTGCCCTCCACGATCTGCAACACCTTCGCCTCGCGCATGTACCGCTCCACCGGGTGGTCGGCCACGTAACCGGCGCCGCCGAGGACCTGCACCGCGTCGGTGGTCACCCGCATCGCCATGTCGGTGGCGAAGAGCTTCGCCTTGGCCGCCTCGATCGCGTACGGGCGGCCGGCGTCGCGCAGCCGGGCCGCCGCCAGGGTCAGCGCGCGGGCGGCGGAGATCTGGGTGGCCGCGTCGGCGAGGAGGAACCCCAGCCCCTGGAAGTCGATGATGGAGCGCCCGAACTGCTGCCGCTCCCGGGCGTAGGAGACCGCGTAGTCGAGGGCGGCCTGGGCCAGCCCGACCGCGCACGCGGCGATGCCCAGCCGGCCGGAGTCCAGCGCGGACATGGCGATGGTGAAGCCCATCCCCTCGCCGCCGATCAGCCGGTCGGCCGGCACCCGCGCCTCGTCGAAGGCGATCTGCGCCACCGGGGAGGCGCGCAGCCCCATCGTCCGCTCGGCCGCCTGCGGGGTGATGCCGGCCGTGCCCGCGTCGGCGAGCAGGCAGGAGATTCCCTTCGGACCGGGCCCCGAGGTACGGCAGAAGATGTTGTAGAAGTCGGCCGTCCGGGCGTGGGTGATCCACGCCTTGGTGCCGGAGACCAGGTACGAGTCGCCGTCGCGATCCGCCCGGGTGGTCAGTGCCGCCGCGTCCGAGCCACCCTGCGGCTCGGAGAGGCAGTACGCGCCCAGCAACTCGCCACCGAGCATGTCCGGCAGCAGCTTGCGCTGCTCGTCGCTGCCGAACGCCGCCACCGGGTAGCAGGACAGGGTGTGCACGCTGACCGCCTCGGCGACCGCGAGCCAGCGGCTGGCAAGGATCTCCAGCACCTGGAGGTACACCTCGTACGGCTGCGCCGCGCCGCCGTACTCCTCGGGGTAGGGCAGGCCGAGCAGGCCGGCGCGGCCCAGCGTGCGCAGCACCTCGCGGGGGAACTCGGCGCGTTCCTCGAAGGCCGCGGCCTTCGGCGCGAGCTCGCGGTCGGCGAGCTCGGTGGCGAGACCCAGCAGGTCGTGGGCCTCGTCGGTGGGGAGGATCCGGTCGACAGTCATAGCGCGATGAGCTCCGTGGGGGTGGTGTTGAGCTGTTGCACGCCGTCCGTTGTGCAGACGACGATGTCCTCGATGCGGGCGCCGTGCCGGCCCGCCAGGTAGATGCCCGGTTCGATGGAGAACGCCATGCCGGCCTCGAGGGGTCGGTCGTTGCCGGCCACCAGGTACGGCTCCTCGTGCCCGTCCAGACCGATGCCGTGGCCGGTGCGGTGCAGGAACGCGGGACCGTAGCCGGCGGCCGCGATCGGCGCCCGGGCTGAAGCGTCGGCCTCCGCGGCGGTGATCCCGGGCCGCACCGCCTCGACGGCGGCGCGCTGGGCGTCGCGCAGCACCGCGTAGTAGTCCAGGAAGTCGGCCGGCGCCGCTCCGCCCGCCAGGTAGGTGCGGGTGCAGTCCGAGCGGTAGCCGGACGCCATCGTGCCACCGATGTCGACCACCACCGGCTCACCTACGCCGATCGGCCGGTCGGAGGTGCCGTGGTGCGGGCTGGCTCCGTTCGGCCCGGCCGCCACGATGACGAAGTCGACGGTGACGTGCCCGGCGGCGCGGATCGCCGCGGCGATGTCGGTGGCGACCTCGGCCTCGGTGCGCCCGGGGCGCAGCCACTCGCCCATCCGCAGGTGCACCTCGTCGATCGCCGCGCCGGCCTCGGCGAGCGCCGCGACCTCCGCCGGGGACTTGCGGATCCGCAGCTCGCGCAGCACCTCCCCGGCGAGCCGTTGCGTGGCGTAGGGCAGCGCCGCGCGCAGGCCGAGGACCTGCTCGGCCCACATCCGGTCGGCGAGTCCGACCGTCGCGACCGGGCCGTCGAGGGCGGCGACGACCAGGGGGCACGGGTCGGTGCCGTCGACGTGGTCGACGATGCGTACCCCGGTCGTCGGTGCCGGGGACGCCTCGGCGGCCGGGCGTTCGAGCCGGGGCACGACGAGGGTCGGCTCGCCCTCGGCGGGCAGCACCAGGCAGGTCAGGCGCTCCCCCGCGTGGGCGTCGTACCCGGTCAGATACCGCAGGTCGGAGCCGGGTGTGAGCAGCAGGGCGTCCAGGCCGGCGGCGGCCGCCGCGCGCTGCGCGGCGATCAGCCGATCCGGCGGATACAGCTCGTCGATTCCCACCCCGCCAGCTTAACGGTCGTTTGGGGAAACACCCTATTGACACCGGTCGACCGGAAATCCACAGATGTTGATTGACGCGGACAGTTAACACTCTTTAAGATTTGGCTGCCTCGAGGCCCACCCGTCCCTGCGTCCCGCACCCCCCGCCCGCGACAACCCTGCGCGGGCGGGTGTCGTCCCCCGCCCACGGGAAGGCCCCCGATGTCCTCACCACTGCGCCGCGCCCTCGCCGCCGGCCTGCTCGCGCTGGCCACTGCCGGCGCCACCCTCACCGTCACCTCCACCGCCGCACAGGCCGTGGTGCTGCCGAACAACTTCAAGAGCGTCGGCTACATGCCATCCTGGGCCGGCGACGTCAACGCCATCCAGTACAACAAGCTCACCCACATCAACTACGCGTTCGTGCTGCCCAACAACGACGGCAGCCTGCGCGCGGTGGAGAACCCGAGCAAACTCTCCTCGCTGGTCTCCCGGGCGCACTCCAGCAACGTCAAGGTGTCGATCGCCGTCGGTGGCTGGAACGACGGCAACGACTCGGCCTTCGAGGCGCTCGCCGCCAACTCCGGCAGCCGCACCAACTTCGTCAACAACCTGGTCAACTTCGTCAACCAGTACAACCTCGACGGCGTCGACATGGACTGGGAATACCCCGACCCGGGCGCCTCGGCCAACAACTACACCGCGCTCATGACGCAGCTCGGCAGCGCGATGCACAGCCGCGGCAAGCTGCTCACCGCCGCCGTGGTCTCCGAGGGCGGCAGCGTCCAGGGCGTCCAGACGGCCGTGTTCAACCAGGTCGACTGGCTCAACATCATGGCGTACGACGGTGGCAGCCCGCACGCCAACTACGACTGGTCGATCAACAGCATCAACCTGTGGAAGGCCCGCGGCCTACCGGCCAGCAAGGCCGTCCTCGGCATCCCGTTCTACAGCCGTCCCGGTTACTTCACCTACTCGGCGCTCGTCGCGCTGGACCCGGCCAACGCCAACCGGGACTGCACCACCGCCGGCGGCGCGCAGCAGTGCTACAACGGCATCCCGACGGTGAAGCGCAAGACGCAGTGGGCGCTGGCCAACGCCGGCGGCGTGATGAACTGGGAGCTGTCGCAGGACACCAGCGGCTCGACCTCACTGGTCAGCGCCATGTACGACACCATCATGGGCGGCACCACCCCGCCGCCGACCGGTCGCACCGGCCAGATCACCGGCCTCGGCGGCAAGTGCATCGACGTGGCCTCGGCCAGCACCGCCAACGGCGCCGCCGTCCAGCTCTGGAGCTGCAACGGCACCAACGCGCAGACCTGGACCGTGGCCAGCGACAGCACCTTGCGCGCCCTCGGCAAGTGCGCCGACATCGCCAGCGGCTCCACCGCCAACGGTGCGAAGGTCCAGCTCTGGGACTGCAACGGCAGCGGCGCGCAGGTCTGGCAGGCGCAGTCCAACGGCACCCTGCGCAACCCGCAGTCGAACAAGTGCCTGGACGCCAGCGACAACAGCTCCACCGACGGCACCCGGCTACAGATCTGGGACTGCTTCGCCGGTGCCAACCAGCGCTGGACGCTCCCGGCCTGACGGCAAGGGGTAAGGAGGGCCTCTTGTTGACGTACGCACGTCAACAAGAGGCCCTTGCCGAACCGGCCCCGCGCTTGGGTTGCTGTCCCAGCTCGCCAATTACCTGATCATGGCGCGGTCGGTGTTCGGCGGTGGTGGCCCTTACCGCAGACCCGGCGTTTCAGCCACCGGACGGTTCGCACCGGCCAGCACCAGCGACCCGGTTCGCTGATCGGCGCCGTCGTCGTCCTTGCCCGCCGGCGATTCCGGCAAGTCGCGGCGGGTGCGAAGGGGCGAGAGAAACACGGGCAGGAAGGCCACCGTCAGCACGGCACCACCTACCCAGAGCGTGGCTTGCGCTGGCCAACCGGCACCCCGGCGTCGTGATGCGCAAGATCCGCAACCCGGAACCCGTTCGGGCGATCCAGGCGGCGGTGCGGCAGACATCGCTGGGCCAGCCGGCGCTCGACGGATTGCTCGCCGCACTGCGGCACGCGGCAACCGACTGAGGGCCGACCTCGGGGACGCGGCGGGACTGCCTGGGACAGCTACCCAAGCGGGGGGCTCACACCTGGTGCGCGCGGACCAGGGTGAGCATCTCGTCCACCGACCCCGCTGGGTCGGTGACCGGGAACTGCACGGCTCGGACCACCGTCGTCGGGTCGACCAGCAGCGTCAGCCGCTTGAACCGGGTCATCCCACCGGCGCGGAAGACGGGCAGCAGCAGCCCGGCGGCCAACCGGCCGTCCTGGTCGGACAGCAGGGGAAACGGCAGTCCGGCGTACGCGGCGAAGTCGGCGAGCTGGTCCGGGCGTTGCGTGCTGATCCCGTACACCCGCACCCCGGCGGCCTGGAAGTCCGGGTGCCGCTTGGCGTAGGTGGTCGATTCCAGGGTGCAGCCACGGGCACCGGGAATCTCCGACCAGGCCGGCGGATAGTCCTGCGTCCCCGGCGCGTACGCCCCGGGGAAGAGATAGAGGACGCGCCAGGCGCCCGTCGCGGCCACCGACACCGGTTGACCGTCGAGGCCCGGCAGCACGGCCTCGGGCAACCGCCGCCCGATCAGGTCGTGCGCCCGGCGCGCCTCGGCAGACCCGGCGTCGGCCGTCGCGGTCAGCTCACCGTCGCCCATCAGATGCCTCGTCCCCCAGTCCTGTAGGGCGATCAGCACCGGCAGCAGCCCCTCGCCCTTGCCGGTGAGCAGGTAGTCGTAGCGCGGAGGGTGCCGGGAGTACGCCCGGCGCTCCAGGACGCCGTGCTCGACCAGCGCGCCGAGGCGTTCGGTCAGCGCCCGACGGCTGACGCCCAGCTCACGTTGCAGCGCGTCGAAGCGCGTCGTTCCGCCGGCGACGTCGCGCACGATGAGGAACGTCCACCAGTCCCCCAGTACGCCGAGCGCCTGCGCGATGCCGCAGTCCGCATCGGCAAGATCCTCTCGCCGCACCCGCCACCTCCGTCGCTCCCGCTCCGACTATAGTCCGTTCCAGTCTGGAACGAACTGTTGTGGCGGACGGGGACGACGACATACGTGCTGGCCGGCCGGTGTCGGGTGTGCGGAAGGAGGCCGTGATGATGGCATGCCCGTCGCCTGGCCCGTATGGCAGTTCGGGGCAGCGCGGGGGGCGCACCGGTTGCCGCCGGCACGCCCGCCGCGAGGGGTCGGTGTGTCAGCTCGCGGGCACCACGTTCATCACGTACTGGCCTCCCATGTTTCCGGGCGGCGAGAAGTTGGCCACGATGTAGGTCTCCCACCATTTCGTGCCCTGGCCGGCGACCCGCCCCACACCCAGCTTCGTGGTGTTCTTCCAGACCAGTGCCGTGAAATGCCCGATGGCCTTCGTGGAGTCGATGGCCTTGCCCGTGGCGAAGGCGTAGTTGCTGATTTCGCTGTACCAGGAGTCGACGGCAGCGATCCCGGAGCCTGCCGTGGGGCCAGTCGAGGCACCCGCCCACGCCCCGTTCTCACCGGTGCCCGATCGCAGACCCTCGTGGGTGAGGTTGTCCTTCTCGGCCATGAAGGACGCCCGCGACTTCGAGTACTCCACGAGCTCCGGGTCGAGGGTGAGCAGCGACGATCCGTGCCGTGCCCGCAGTTCGTTGACCCTGCTCAGCACCTCTTGCAGGAACTCGTCGTTGGTTCGATCCGCGAATCCGTCTCGCATGATGTGACACCTCTTCTGAAGAAGAACGCCGAAAGGTCTGCCCCTTGGCGGGCGGCTCGGCCCTGGACGGCTCGCACGGCGGGCCGGGTTGCCATCGACAGCCTTCCATCGGTGAACGCGAAGCGACTGTCACTGACAGTGACGCATTAATGACAGAGGTGCTAACACCGGCTCTCGCCAGCGGCGTGAGAGCAAATTTCCTATCCTCCGCCACAAGGGCGATTTCACATTCCGCCCGTCGACCGGTTCCGTTCGCCGAGGACATCGGCGCCGCGCACGTACTGATCGACCGCGCCCACCGGCCGGGCAGGTGCTCCGCCCGCGTTTTCCGGCCCGGCGCGCCCGCGCGGCCCTAGCCTGGGATCGGGTCGCCCGCGCGGGCGACCCCACCGGGAGGACCGACGTGGCAGGAAACGAGGCGAACCGGGCGGCGACCCGCCGTCGCCACCAACTGTGGGCCGGGGTCCTCGCACTCGTCGGCCTGGTCCTGCTGATCATCGGCGTCACCGTCGCCGACGGCGTCGCCGCCTGGGTCGAGGTGGTGGTCGCGATCCTGCTGCTGGTGACCAGCTACATCGTGCAGCACCTGGCCCGGCGGGAGACCGTCTACCGGCACGACGAGCGGCGCTGACACCACCGGGCGGCCGGGCGTACGCCAGATCGTCGGACGGTTGTGCCAGGCTGTCCGGCGTGGCACACCGACCCCCGATCCTGCTGATCGACGCAGCCAGCCTCTACTTCCGGGCCTACTTCGGCATTCCGGAGTCCGTCGCCAAGGCCGACGACGGCACCCCGGTCAACGCGGTGCGCGGTTTCCTCGACATGCTCGCCACCCTGATCCGGGTGCGGGGCGCCGACCGGATGGTCTGCGCGCTGGACTACGACTGGCGCCCGGCGTGGCGGGTCGACCTGCTGCCGTCGTACAAGGCGCACCGGGTCGCCCCCGAGGGCGGCGAGGTCGTTCCGGACACTCTCTCCCCGCAGGTGCCGATGATCCTGGAGGTGCTGGCCGCGGTGGGCATCACAGCGGTCGGCGCAACCGGCTACGAGGCGGACGACGTGCTCGGCACCCTCTCGGTGACCCAGCCGGGTCCGGTCGAGGTGGTCTCCGGAGACCGGGACCTGTTCCAGCTCGTCGACGACGCCCGACCGGTACGGCTGCTCTACGTCGGGCGCGGTGTCGCCAAGCTCGACGACTGCGACGACGCGGCGGTGCGGGCCCGCTACGGCGTGCCGGCCGACCGGTACGCCGACTTCGCCGCGCTGCGCGGCGATCCGAGTGACGGGTTGCCCGGGGTGGCCGGCGTCGGCGACAAGACCGCCGCCCGGCTGATCGAGCGCTACGGCAGCATCGCCGGAATCCTGGCCGCGCTCGACGACTCCGACTCGTCCTTCGCACCGGGCCTGCGTGCCAAGCTGGTCGCGGCGCGCGACTATCTGGGCGTCGCGCCGACGGTGGTCCGGGTCGCCCTGGACGTGCCCCTGCCGGAGCTGCCCACCGCGCTGCCGACCGCGCCGGCCGACCCGGATCGGCTGCTCGAGCTCGCCCAACGATGGAACCTCGCCGGCTCGGCCCGCCGCCTGGTCGACGCCCTCGCCGCACCCCGTGGGCAGGAGATCCACTCGACATCCCCGCAACCGGGGTAACCCCTGTCGATCAACTCGGTCGGGGGAAGCGGGGAGCGAACGCGGGATCCCGCGCTCCCCCGCTCGTTACCGTCCGTTGAGGTGGACCGGACAGGTCCGTCGAGTCGAGCGGTTCCGCAGGAGTAACCCGTGCATCTCGCCGAGCCGGAGCCCGGGTCGCCGCGGGCCAGCGGTCCGCCGGTGCGCGACCCGGAGGCCCCGCGCCGGGTCACCCTCCTCGAACTCTTCTTCGACCTGGTGTACGTGGTCGCGCTGGCGCTCATCTCCCGGGGAATGGTCGACCAGCTCGACTGGCACCGAGCCGCCGAGGCACTGATCATGCTGGCCGCCGTCTGGTGGACCTGGACGATCACCACCCTGGTCACCGACCTCTACAACCCGGAACGCACCGAGATCAAGCTGCTGATCAGCGCCGTGATGTTCGGCGCGCTGCTGATGACCACGGCGATCCCGAAGGCGTTCGACGATCGAGGGCTCGTCTTCGCCGGCACGTACGTGGCGATCCACCTGGGACGTGGGCTGTTCCTGATGCCGGCGGTACGCCGCGAACCGCAGACCCAGCGCCGGGCGGCCCGCATCTTCATCTGGTTCGCGGTGTCGGCGATCCCGTGGCTCATCGGCGCATTCGTCAGCGGGGACGCCCGGATCGCGTGCTGGGCCACCGCGCTCGCCATCGACTACGTCGGCTTCCGGCTCGCGTACCCGGTGCCGGGGCTCGGAGTGGTGCCCGAGCGGCAGCGAAACGTCACCGCGGAGCATCTCTCCGAGCGCTACCAGCAGTTCTTCATCATCGCGCTCGGCGACGCCATCCTGACGATCGGCACCATGTTCAGCATGGAACACAACGAGGGCGAGAACATCGGGGCGTTCGCGGTGGCGTTCCTGACCACGCTGCTGCTCTGGCGGATCTACGTGCACAAGTCCGGCGAGCTGCTGCCGACCGCCATCCAGGCCGCCAAGTCACCCAGCAAGTTCCTGTTCAGCGCCCCGTACACCCATCTGTTGATGATCGCCGGTGTGGTCACCACGGCGGCCGGCTTCCACCTGGTGTTGCACGAGCCGACCGGGCGCACGCCGCCGGCCTGGCTGGCGGTGATCCTCGGCGGCCCGGCGCTGTTCCTGGCCGGCCGGGCCTCCTTCGAGTACGAGGTGTTCAGCCGGGTGTCCTGGTCCCGACCCGGCGGGGTGCTGGTGCTGCTGACCATCGCCCCCGGCCTGCTGTACCTGGCCCCGGTGTTCGCCTCCCTCGGCGGGCTGCTGGTGCTGGCCGGCGTGGCCTACGCGGACTTCCGGCGTAGCCACGGCAAGCCGCCGGAGGCTCCCGCACCGCCGCACTGAACCACCGCGCTCCGCGCCGGGCCGGCCCGCCGACCACGACGGCCGGCGGGCCGGTTGGTACGGGGGCCGCCCCACGGCGCAGGTCATCGCGCCGCGTCCATGGTCAGCTGTCGCACCATGGCCGGATCGTTGTTCTCGAACCTCAGCAGCCGCTCGTTGTCCAGCGCCCGTACGTTCACGCGCTCGTGAACGGGGATTTTCGACGTGCGGCCGCACAGGTCGCAACAGATCAGCAGCCACACGTCAAGCAGCTTGTGGTTCGCGTTGACTCGGATCTTCCCGGTGGGACGGTGACGGGTGGACCTGCACGACACGCAGGTTTTGACGATGGTCGGCAGTCCGAGCTCGCTGACCACCCACAGCGCTTTGCGGTCGATGCCGGATCCGCGACGGTCGGCCGCGACGCGGATATGACGGGAACTATTCATGGCTTCGGCCATTCCAAGGTCTAGGCAGGAGGCGCGCGGCAGCGCGATGGCGCGCCCCGGGGGGCCTCCCGGATCCAGTGGCGGGCAGCCGGCATCTCGGCGGGGAGCACACCGGCTGGGACGACGTCGCAGATCACGTCGCGTGAGGGAAGCCCGCACCGCTCCTGCGGTGCGGGCTTCGAGTGGCGCGGCGGACGGAGACGGGGAGGTGACTCGAACCCGTCGTCATCGCGCACGTGCGCCACTGGTCACTGATCCATGCGTGTCAGCATCGTCAACCCGTTGGCCGCCAGGCAACGGATTTTCCGCGTGTCCCCGCCGCCGGAGGCGGGTAATCCGCTGTCGGTTGGCGGAGGGGGGTGGTACAAAGCCGCGGTGGAAGAGACTCTGGGGTTCGCTGACCTGTTGCGGCTGATGGACGAACGATCGGCCGCCTTCCAGGCGGCAGTCGTCGCGGCACCCAGCCTCGACGTGCGGGTCCCCACCTGCCCCGAGTGGACATTGTTCGACCTGGTGCAGCACCTGGGCGATGGGCGCCGCAAGTGGGCTGCCATCGTGGCCGCGGGGCCCGCCGACGCTCCTCCGGCGATGTCCGCCGCGGTGGCGCCCCACGAGCGCGAGGCCCTACTGGCCTGGTTCGCCGCGTCGACCGAGGAGCTGCTGGCCACGCTGCGGGAGGCCGGCCCGGATCGTGGTTGCTGGACGTGGTGGGGTCCGTCGCAGTCTCCGCAGACGACTGGTGCCGTCGCCCGGCACCAGCTCCAGCAGGTCGCCGTGCACACCTACGACGCCCAGGTCGCCGTGGGCGCCCCGCAGCCGCTGCCGGACGAGGTGGCCCTCGACGGTGTCGACGAGTTCGTGACCACCTGCGTCGCGACGACGGCCGCGTGGCCGCACAAGCCCGCGGTCGTCGACTACCACGCCACCGAGGGCCGTTCCTGGCGGCTCTGGTTCTCCGCCGACGGCGCCCGGACCGCCCGCCTCCGCACGCCGGTCACCGACGAGGGCCCGGAGGTGGCCCATGTCTCCGTCCGGGGCACGGCCAACGAGCTGGTGATGTTCTGCTACGGCCGCATCACGATGGACGCGCTGCGGATCGAGGGCGACGTGCGCGTCCTCGACCAGCTGATCGCCTGGGAGCCAGAGGACTAGGACGCGACGACGGACCCACCGACCTCGGCCTCAGCGCCGCCAACCGCTCTTCCTCAACCCCGCACTCACCCCGCAGTCGGGCCGGCCAGCAGCCGGCCGGCGTCGGGCACGTACGGCTCGACACCCAGACCGGTGAGCAGTTGATGCACTGTCGCTGTCGCCGCGGTGAGCACCGGGCGACCGAGCCGGGCCTCCACCTGCGGCACCGCCGCCAACGACGGCAGCTGCACGCAGGCGGAGAGGACCACCGCGTCCACGTCGGTCACGTCCAGACGATCCGCCAGTTCGACCAGGCGTGCCGCGGGGATGCGCCCGACCGCCACGTTGTCCGGCTCGCCGAGGCTCACCGCGTCGGTCACCTGTACGCCGTACGCGGCGAGGTAGGCAGCGACGGTCGCGGTCAACGGCGGCAGGTACGGCGCGATCAGGGCCACCCGGCGGGCACCCAACGCCCGCAGCCCGGCGACCAGCGCGCCGGCACTGGTGACCACCGGCATGTCGTGCCCGGCACGACCGGCCGCGCGGGCCAACCGCCGCTCGGCCCGCTCGTGCGCGCCGGCGCCCTCGCACATCACCGCCACCAGACAGGCGTACGCGAGCACGTCGCAGTGGGCGTCGGCCAGCTCGGCGACACACCGTAGGGCGGATCGGTTCATCCGGGCCAGCTCGTCGGGGGTCACCTGGCGCAGCCGTACCCGGCTGGCGTGGGTGGTGAAGCGGACCGTCGGATCAACGGCCTCGCGTCGGCGCAGCATCGCCGGGATCTCGGTTTCCATTGTGGTGTTGGAACTGGGCACCACCAGGCCGACGCGGTAGCCGCTCACACCAGTGCCCCGGCGTACCCCCGGACCTGCAACCGTTCCCGGGCGCCGCCGGCCAGGCGCACCTGCAGGCCGAGCGGCGCGGCGGCCCGGCGGACGTCGTCCAGGTGCAGCGATCCGTGCCGGTCCACGGTGAGCACCGGCGGTTCCTCGAGGTCACCCTCCGGTGCGTGGAACGACAGCAGGGTGACCGACGTGGTGAGGTAACCCGGGTACGCGGCGCGGGCCGCCGCCTCGTTGCGGTGGACGAGCACCACCAGATCGTCGAGGTGGGCGAAGTCGGCGGCAAGGGCTCCCGCCTTCCAGTGCGCCGGCTCCTCCGTCGCGCCGGTCAGATGCCGGGACCGGTTCGCCGAGGTGATGTAGAGGTGATCCGTTCCGGTCTCGGCGAGCGCCCGCTCGAAGAAGGCATTGGACGGGCAGGTCAGGCCCGGTGCGATCACCTGGGTGGTCCGCATCCCCTGGTCGATCTGGGTGAGGTGGTCGGGGAGCCGTTCGGCCGCCGGCCCCCGGAAGCCGAACGGCCCGGCCCCGTAGAGGGCATCCATCAGCGCTCGCACCCGACCGACCGGCAGGCGCGGCGAGATCCGCGTCCAGTCGAACATCCCCGGGATCCGGCCGATCGCTGTGGTGATGCTGCCGACCTGGTGGACCGGTCGACCCTTGGCCAGGTTGACCCGCCGGACGGTGGCCGCGTCGGGACGCGTGACGATGACGTAGAAGTTGGCGAACGCCGCCGCGACGATCGCGCCGCCAGCCAGCGCGCGGGCCGCGACCGCGACGTCTTCGGGGCGGTCGATGTAGAGGGGCGGTGTCGGGGCGTCCATGAGTCCTCCTCGGCGGGGCCGTGAGGCAGTTCTACGTCCACTCACCCTGATGACGGCGAGGTCGGTCGCGGATCCGATAGCCGACAGGCGCTACCCGGTGCGGGCGGCGGATGCCCAGGCGGTACACAACGGTGGACGGCATCGGCCGGATGGAGGATCCGGCGGAGGCTGTAGCACGCAACCGTTAGCCGCGCGACCCGATTGGGTACAACGGCTGCACCTCAGATCCACCACATACCTCAGGAGGCAGCGATGCGCGGCACCTCGATTCTCGGAGTCATCGTCGTGATCTGGTTGGTGATCGGCGCGATCGCCGGTGGCCAGCGCGGTTACTACAGCGGCGACGACACCAACTGCGCCGAGGCCGGCACCATCCTGGTCACCATCGTGGCCGGGCCGCTGAACTACATCGGCGCCAACCCGAAGGTCGACTGCAAGCTGCCCGAGCCCTCCAAGTAGACGACAGACGTACCCCGGCCCGTGCCCCTGTGTCAGGGGCACGGGCCGGTGCGCTTCGGTAGGGCCGATCAGGTGTGGTAGACGACCAGGGCGCAGCGGCCGCTGCCGTCCTCGGGCTGGGCGAAGCCCAGGCAGACCCAGACCTCCGTCCAGCGGTACTGGGTGCCGCCGTTGGATTCCCAGCTCAGCATGGCGGGCTGGGAGGTGGCGGTGTCGTCGACGGCGATCGCTCCGGTGTACCGCGTCGCCCAGTAGACGTACACGCGGGCGGCGTACCCGTCGGCCTTACGGTCCTTGACGTAGTTGTAGTCGTACCAGTCGATCCACGCGTGACCGGTGCTGTCGATGCAGATGCCCGCCGCTGCGGTGGCTCCCGCCCCACCGGTCGGGCTGGCCACCGTGTTTTCGCCGTGCTTGCAGGTAGTCGCGGCCTGGGCTGGTGACGCGGCGGCGAGGGCTACACCGCCCCCGAGCACGGCCGCCACGACCACGGCGGCGGCACGGCGGAACAGTCGGTTGGTCATCGGGCACTCCCCTGTCGGCTCTGCCGCGACCTGTCCGGGCGACGGCACTGATCGGTATTCGTCGGGTCCCGCCATTTGTCGACCAGCACGAGGCGGACAGCGGTCCGGTGCCCGCGCTCGGCTTCCGGCTGGCCCTTTCGGATGCCAGGAAGTGTCATGGCCCCATGCCGACCCGAGAAAGAGTTGAGCTCTGTTCCGAACGGTCACCTGGATGTTCGGGCTGGTCAGCCGCGTGTTCGGATCTGTTCGTGCGGACCGGCACACCCCCTGAGGCGTCCTAGGAGGCTGGTTCGCAGGGTGCGGCGGCGTTTGTCGGTGCCACAGCCGGGAAACGATCGGGCGTCAGTCGCCGGATGGAGTCGGGAGCGTGGCATGCAGATCGGCTACAAGCTGGCCTCGGAGGGGTACGGCCCGCAGGAGATCATCCGACAGGCCGTCCTGGCCGAGCGGGCTGGTTTCGACTTCGTCGAGATGAGCGACCACTTCCACCCGTGGCTGGACGTGCAGGGGCACTCGTCCTACACCTGGAGCGTGCTCGGCGCCATCGCGGCCAAGACCAGCACCCTGCGCCTGGCCACCGGTGTCACCTGCCCGACGGTCCGCTACCACCCGGCGATCATCGCGCAGGCCGCCGCGACCATGGCGCTGATCTCCGACGGCCGGTTCACCCTCGGGGTGGGCGCCGGCGAGCGGCTCAACGAGCACGTGGTCGGGCAGGGCTTCCCGAGCGTGCGGGGCCGACACGAGCGACTACGCGAGGCGCTGGAGATCATCCGGCTGCTCTGGCAGGGCGGCTACCAGTCGTACGAGGGCCGGCACCTGCAACTGGAGGACGCCCGGGTCTTCGATCTGCCGGACACCCTGCCCGTGATCGCGGTGGCGGCCAGCGGTGAAGTGTCGGCGCGGCTCGCCGCCGAATTGGGCGACGGCCTGTTCGCCACCGAACCAGACGCGTCGATCGTCGAGCACTACCGACGCGCACAGGGTTCGGGCCCGCGCTACGCCGAGGTGCCACTGGCCTGGGCCACCGACGAACGACAGGCCGTGCAGGCAGTGTTGCAGACGAGCCGGTGGTTGGTGACCGGCTGGAAGGTGATGAGCGAGCTGCCGAACCCGGTCAACTTCGACGCGGCCAGCGCGTACGTCGAGGAGAAGCACATCCGGCAACTCTTCGCCGTAGGCCCGGACCCGGAACCGCACGTCGCCAAGGTCCGGTCGTACGTCGGGGCCGGCTTCGACCACATCGTCCTGCAGAACGCCGGCCCCGACCCGGACGGCTTCCTCGACTTCTTCGCCGGCGACCTGTCCGGCCGGCTGCGCGCGATGGGCTGACGCCGGCGGGCGATGGGCTGACGCCGGCGGGCGATGGGCTGACGCCGGCGGGCGGCAACCGACCAGGGCAGAGCGCGGCGAGCCGCCCCGACCGATCATCGGGGCGGCTCGCCGGCGCGGGATGAGGTGCGCGGGGTCGACGTTCAGCGGAAGCAGTGCGCGATCGGCGCCTGGCTGCCCTCGCAGTTGGTCGGCTCGTTCTCGACGACCACGCTCTCGTCGTCGATCTTGACCTGGGCGTGGGAGGCGAAGATGCCACCGGGCTTCACCGTCGACGCGTTGTGGGTGACCTTGCTGGTGTAGATCGCCACCGAGCCCGCGGTGGCGTAGATGCCGCCACCCTGGGACGCGGCGCCGACGGCCTCGTTCCGGGTCACGTCACTGCCGCGGACCAGCAGGTTCGCCTTCTCGGCGTAGATGCCGGCCCCGAGGCCGTGAGTGGTGTTGCCCTCGATCACGCTGTCGTCGATCGGCGTCAGGCCCTTCACCGTCGAGATGCCGCCCCCGTTGACTGTGGACGTGTTGCCGCGGATGGTCATCGTGCGCATCACCAGCACCGCGTCGGAGTTGGCGGCACCGCCGCCAACCTGTGCGGTGTTGTTCAGCAACTCGGTGTCGGAGACCTTCGTGCGGGCCGAGAAGCTGGCCAGCCCACCACCCTGAGCGGCGCTGTTCTGAGTGAAGGAGACGCTCTCCACGTCGGCGGCGCCACGGTAGTTGCCGAGCCCGCCGCCATAGGCGTTGGCGCTGTTGCGGTGGAACTCGGAACGCTTCAGCGTCAGCACACCACCGTTGAGCAGGCCCCCGCCCTTGCCCGCGGCGCCGGAGGCGCTGTTGCCGACGAACGTGGAGTCGGTGACCACCATGTTGCCGTCGTTGAAGATGCCTCCGCCGCCGCCCTCGGGCGACAGCGACGTGCTCTGGGTGACGGTGACCCGTTCCACCACGGCGGTGGCGCCGTGCACCACGTGCACGCTGCCGCCCTCGATGGCCGAGCGGCCGTTGTGCAGTTCCACGTCCCGCAGGGTCAGCTCGCCGCCGTCACGGACGGTGAAGAAGCGGAACGGGGCGGCGTGGGCGTCCCGGGCGATGGTGGCGCCCGCGCCGTCGATCGTGATGGCCTGGTAGATCACCGGCAGGCCGGCGGTGTCGTCGGCCGGGTTGTGCGGCGGCGCCTCGGCGTCGCCGGGGGTCTCCGCCGCGTCGGCGGCTTCCCGGGCGTCACGGATCCCGCCGTCGTACTGGTCGGTCTCGTGGAACGCCTCAGTGAGGGTGTAGCGGCACCTGGGCGCGAGCCGAAGTTCGCCGCCGCCCTCGGCGTTGGCCGTCACCAGCGCCGCCACCAGCTTCGCGGCGTCGCACGGCACCGACACCACGCCCCGCTTGCCGGTGCCCGGGGTCGCCGGACGGGCCCGCTCGGCACCGTCCTGGCCCTGCTGCGGCGCCCGCCGGTCGCCGTCATGGCGGTCGTCGTCGGCCGCCGGGGTGAGCCGGGCCAGACCGGGGAGGGTGAGGGCGCGGTCGGCGGCGGCGGCCGCTCCGGCCGCTCCCACGACCAGGCTCCCCGCCAGCAGACCGCTGGCTAAGAACCGTCGGGACCGCCGTCTGGGTCGGGTGGCGCGGTCTCCCTCTCGGTACGTGGACATCAACGGTGCCTACCTTCCTGCCTACCTGACGTGACCGCGCGTCGATCCGGGCGCGGGGGCTCGACGTGCTCGCCGACCACCAAACGTCACGATAAGTCCGCAATACGGACAGGAAGGTGTGAACGTGAATAGTGCCCTCTTTCATCTTTAAAGCTGGCAGACCGGCATCGACGTCAGCCACCGACGTGGATGCCGGGCCGGCGCAGCGGGTCCCGTTCGGTCCGGCGGATGATCTCCCGCACCACCGGCGGGGTGTCCCCCCGACCCAGGATCAGGTAGCGCGCCAGGTGCGCGATCGGGCTCCCCTCCGACCACTCGAAGTGCGCGTGCGGCCGAACCCCTGTCGCGTCACGCAGGGCCAGCAGGATCGCGGCGATCGCGTTGGGCGCGGCCGGGCTGTTGGCCCGCAGCACCCGGAAGCCGCCCACCTCGATCCCGTGCACGCGTAACACCTGACTGAACTCCGACGGATCGACCACGTCGATCTCCAGGAACAGCACGTCCGCGGCCCCCGGCACCGGATTCATCCCGCGCTGCGCCCGCTCCTTGAGCGTGTACTCCTTCACCGACCCCTTCTGCCGCTTGTTCGCGATCAGGTGCAGCTGCCCGTCGTGCGCCAGCGACTCGGTGATGAACCGACGCGCCTCCTCGTCGAATTCGATCCGCTCGGCGCGCAGCTCGGTGGTCCGGGTGACCCGGGAGACCAACGAGACCACGATGATGCCGAGGATGAACAGCGCGGAGATCGTAATGCCGTCCGGCTGTTCGATGACGTTCTCCAGCAGCGCGTACAGCAGCACCAGCGTCAGCACTGTGAAGCCGATCGCCGAGGCGCGCCGGTGGTGACGGGCCGCGGAGATCGTCACCGCCACCGCCCCGGAGACCATCATCGCCAGGATCCCGGTGGCGTACGCGCCGGCCTGGGCGTTGACGTCGGCGCGGAAGGCGATTGTGATGGCGACGCTGACGACGGTGTAGACGATCACCACGGGGCGGACCGCCCGCGCCCACTCCGGCGCCATGCCGTACGACGGCAGGTAACGCGGCACGATGTTGATCAACCCGGCCATCGCCGAGGCGCCGGCGAACCAGAGGATGAGCACACTGCTCACGTCGTAGACGCTGCCGAACACCTCACCCAGATAGGTGTGCGCCAGGAACGCCAGCGCCCGCCCGTTCGCGCCGCCGCCCGGCCGGAACTCCTCCTCCGGGATGAGCGCCGTGGTCACGAAGGTCGTCGAGATCAGGTACACCGACATGATCAGCGCTGCGGTGGTGAGCAGCCGACGCGTGTTGCGGATCCGGGCGGCGAGTCGGGCCTGCTTGTCCGGGCCGTCGGCCGCGATCAGGGGCATCATGCTGACCCCGGTCTCGAAACCGGACAGCCCCAGCACCAGCAGCGGGAACGCCAACACGGCGGTGAGCAGCACGTGGCCCGGCCCGCCGCCGGTCGAGGTCACCGCGGCCGTCCAGTTCGACACGATTCCCGGGTCCTCGGCGATCCGGGCCACCGCGACCACGACGATCACCGCGTTGAGCACCAGGAAGACCGCGACCAGCGGGATGGCCACGACCACCGCCTCGCGGAACCCGAGCAGGAACACCCCGCCGAGGATCAGCAGGAGCACCACCGTCACCACGACCGACACCAGGGATCCGTGCAGGGCGTCCGGCAGGTACGGGTTCTCCAACAGGTGCACTGTGGCGTCGGCCGAGGAGAGGGTGATCGTGATGATCCAGGAGGTGGCCACGAAGCCGAGCAGCACGAGGACGAAGATCTTGCCCCGCCAGAACGGCAACAACCGCTCCAACATCGCCACCGAACCCTGCCCGTGCGGGCTCTCGTGGGCCACCCGGCGGTACATCGGCAGCATGCCGAACAGGGTGAGCACGACGATCAACAGGGTCGCCAGCGGGGAGAGCGCGCCGGCCGCCACCGCCGCGATGCCCGGCAGGTACGACAGCGTGGAGAAGTAGTCCACGCCGGTCAGGCACATCACCTGCCACCATGAGTGCCGGCGGTTCTGCCCCTCGGTCGCCTCGGGGCCGGGGGGCTGCACCTGGTGCTGGAAGAGCCACCGGCGCAGCGGACTGGCCGGCGGCCCCGAGCGGGTCGGGGTGGCCACGCGTTCGGGCACCACGACTCCCTGCCGGCCGCCGCGGTGCGGGCGGGCCGGATCGCGGGCCGCTCGCAGTGCCGGGTCCGGCCCGGTCGGCGCGTGGCGGCGTCCGTTCCAGCGTCGTGGTTTCGCTCGGTGCTCGTCAGCCATCGCCAGTCCCACCCTCACAGGTCCTGATCCGACGGTAGGCGGCGTCCCGACGCCCGGTCGGCCGAACCGGGCACCTGTTCGGCCTGCTCAGGACAGGTCCGGGACGGCGAGAAGCCGGGCCAGCGCGGGTGGGTCGGCGACGGTCACCGTGGCCGCCGGGTGCCGGGGCCGCCCGCCGGGCACCAGCGCCGGCACCGGCACGCCGAAGCGCAGGCAGATCCCGCCGGCCGTACTGCTGCCGAAGGTCGCACCACCGTCGGCCAGTGACAGGTGCGGGCCGATCGCCCGCCACCAGCGGTACGGTCCGCTCAGCTCGACGGCGGTGACGTTGCCCCGGTCGGTCCGCAGCCGCCAGGGCCCGTACCGGATCATCAGATCCCGCTCGGTGACGGCGACCCAGGCCGTCGCCGGGCGGACCCCCAGCAGGGCCAGCACCGGACGGAACACCGGATCGAAGCGGAACGGAAACCGCGTCGCGACGCCGGTCACCGGGTGCCGGGCCGAGCGGTGGGCCGCGACACCGGGCCACCCGGCCGCAGGGGGCCGGGGCGCGCGGGCCGGGGGCGGGCGGCGGGCCGACGCCGGGCCAGGACGGTCATGGCGCGGGCGTACCCGATCCGGGCCCGCCGACACCCCCGGATCGGCACGCCGTTCGACGTGACCCCGGCCGGCGCTCCCCCACCGCCGGCCGGCACCCCCCGGGCCGGCCGACGGTGGCAGACGGTCGACACCCCCCGGGCCGACCGGCTGTCCCCCTGCCTGGCCGACCCGACCTCGGGCGGCCACGCGGGGTGGAACTGGTGGGACGCGCCCCCGCGCTCCGCCGCCCCCCACGGGGCGGAGCGCGGGGACCCCCCGTCCCGGCTACTGCAGGAACGCCCCGAGGGGCGAGAGCAGCAGCCGGCCGAGCGCCGCGGCGTTGTCGTCCAACCGTGTGCGCTCACACTCGCGGGCGTCCGGATCGTGCCGGCACCGCCAGATCTTCTGCGCGTTGCGCCAGGCGACATCGCGCGTGTACTCGACCAGTTCCCCCTGGTACCAGTCGTCGATGTCGCCATTGAGCATGTCGATGAGCAGCTGCCACCGCTCCAGATAGCCCCGACGCAGGCCGGGGATCTTGTCGGCGAAGATGTTGTTGATCTCGAGGTAGTCGTGGTGCTGGTCGCTGCCATCGACCGGTTCCGACTCCAGGTGGTCGAACGTGGTCACCAGGGCGAACGGCAGGTCGAAGTTGATGTGGGCGTTCACCCCGGCCGCCGCCGACGGCAACGGGCGAGCGTCCGGCCCCTGCATCCGCTCGAAGAGACACGACCACGCCTTCGGGGTGCCGGGGCTGGAGTCGGTCCACAGCCGCATCGCGTCGAAATAGCGGGCGGCGAACTCGACGTCGAGCCGGGAGAGAAAGACCGGGTCGACGAAGCGGTCGTCGTACAACCCGTCCAGCACACTGCTGGTGATGGTCAGGTAGAGCCTGTTGAAGTCGGCCAGTGGGCAACTGGCCTCCAACGGTGGCAGCCGCACCAGCATGTCCTGGAGCTTGGTCAGGTGATCGACCACGGCCGGCACGTCCGCGGGATGATCGGCGAGCAGGTCGACGATGTCCCGGTGCACGGGCCCCCAGACCGGTTCGATCATTTCTCCTCCATTGTGGTCGGCGGCATCCCCCGTGCCGTCGTCGACGCGGCCCAGCCTCTCAGCCGACACCGGGCCAACGGATCAGTAAAACGACGTATCCCGGCGCGCACACGCGCCGGGATACGTACGTCGGTTCGGTCAGCCCCGTTGGTTGCGCAACTGGATCGCGCTGGCCTGCACCCGGGTCCGGACCTGGAGCTTGTCGAAGATGTGCGACACGTGCACACCGATGGTCCGCTCGCTGATGAACAGCCGCTGGCCGATCTCCTTGTTGGTCAACCCCTCCGCGACCAGGGCGAGCACTTCCCGCTCCCGTGCGGTGAGCGCCGTCAACTCGTCGTCGGACGCCTCGGCCGGCGCGCTGCGCGTGCCGGCGGGGGTGTCCCGCTCGTCCAGCGACACCCGGGCCCGCCCGGCCAGCTCACGGATCTCCGAGGTCAACGGCACCGCGCCCAACCCCTGGGCGACCCGGTACGCCTCCCGCAGGAGCTTGCCGGCGGTGGCCACCCGGCTGCGGCGGGCCAGCAGCGCCTCGGCCTGCCGCAGCCGCGAGTACGCCGCCGGGTAGGGGTGATGGCGTCGATCCCACTCGGCGGCCGACACGGCCCACAGCTCCGGGTCGCTGCCGTCGAGGCGGCTCACCTCGGCGGCGCACAGCGCCAGGAAGCCCTCCACCACCGAGCGCACCGGCCGGGCCGCCCCGGCGCTCTTGCGGGCCACCCGCTCGGCCACGTCGCGCAACCGGCGTACCGCCGTCGGGTCCACCTCCACGGTGCGGCTGGCGTGCGCCTCCGCCTCGGCACGCAGGCCGTGCCAGACCAACGCGGAGAGGATCATCACGTCGTCGGAGCGGCTCTCGGTGAGGCCGCGCTGCACCGCCTGCCGCGCCACGTCGTGCCGGCCCTCCCACATCGCCAGCCCGGAACGCAGGGTGAGCAGCGGAATGACGTGTCGCGCCCCGCCCCCGGCGAGCAGGGTCGCCACCGCGTCGAGGTCCCGACCGGCGGCCTCGATGTCGCCGTAGCCCACCGACAGCCGGCACCGGGCCAGCAGCAGCTCCACCGCGTCCGCACCGGACGGTCGGTGTCGTAGGGCCGCGGCCACCACCTTCTCCGCCTCGGCCCACTGGCCCACCCGGAACAGCCCGTTGATGGCGATGGCCAGCAGGCGGGTGCCCCAGGTGCGGCCCAGCCCCAGCTCGGCCACCCGTTCGGCGCCCCGGCGCGCCACCACCACGCCCTCTTCGAGGACGTTCAGCGGCCCGGTCAACAGCTCCGCGAGATGCAGGTACGCGCACGCCACGTCTTCGGGCTGACCGGCACGCTCGGCGGTGTCAAGGGCGTCGCGCATGACCGCCAGACCGGCGTCCGGGTCCTCCAGGCAGGCGTCGCTGAAGCCCAACGCCGAACTGGCCAGCACTATCTCGGTGGCCGAGCCCTCCACGTTCTCGGCCAACGCCAGCGCCTCGCGGGCCCGCTCGCCGGCGTCGGCGTACCGACCCAGGTGCAGCAGCAGCTCGGCCAGACGGGCGGCCGCGCTCGCCCGGTCCCGAGGGGAGCAGTCGCCTGCCTTCAGCGCCCGCTGGTATTCCTCCTCGGCCAGCGCGGAGCGACCGGCGGCGGCGAGGTAGCGGGCGCGGCGGATGTGCAGCGCGCAGCTCGGCTCGCCACCCCGCAGCGCGGCCAGCTCCTCCAGCAGGGCCAGCGCGCGGGCGTGCTCCCCACAGTGGTGGGCCGCCTCGGCGGCGTTCTCGAGCAACTCGACCCGGTCCACCGTCAGCGGGCCCGGCTCGGCGGCCAACTGCAACGCCGCCGACCAGTGCCGGTGCGCCTCGGCGTAACCGTGCAGCCGCTCGGCCTCCTGGGCGGCTGCCACCGCCGCCGGCAGGGCGCGCGTCGGCTCGCCGGCCAGCCGCCAGTGGTGCGCCAGCCGGGCCTGGTGCAGCTCACCCGGCGCCGTGGTCAGCGCCTCGGCGTAGCGGCGGTGCAGCCCGGAGCGCTCGGCCGGCAGCAGTTCGTGGGCCAGCACCTCGGCGACGAGGCGGTGCCGCAGCCGGTAGCCGTCGTCGGCGCCGACCAGCAGCCGGTGCGCCACCGCGGCCCGCGCCGCGGCGATCAGCTCGTCCTCCGGCATCCGCAGCACCTCGGCCAACAGCCAGTGCTGCACCGGCTCGACACCGGCGGCCACCGCGTGCACCACGGCGTGCGCGTGCTGGGGCAGCGCGTCGACCCGGTCGAGGAAGATCTCCCGCAGCGTCTCGGACAGGCCGTCGCGGCCGTCGCGCAGATCCCGGGCCAGCTCCTCGATGACGAACGGGTTGCCTCCGCTGCGCTGCCACACCTGCTCGGCCGCGTCGGCGGTCAGCGTCCGGCCGACCACCGCGGCGGCGAGCGTCTCGGTGTCGGCCCGTCCCAGCGGCACCAGGTCGAGCACCCGTACCGTGCGCAGCCGACGCAGCTCGGTGAGCACCCGGCGCAGCGGGTGCGCGCCCTGCAACGACTCGGCACGCACAGCGGCCAACACCGACAGCTGAAGATCGCCGAGGCCGGCGAGCAGGTAGAGCAGGAGCTGCCGGGTGCTGCGGTCGACCCACTGCAGGTCGTCCAGGATCAGCACCAGCGGACGACCCTCGGCGATCAGGTGCAGGCCCCGGGAGACCCGCTCCAGCAACGCGCCCGCGCCGTCCGGGCCGGCGGTCTCGTCGGCGAACATCTGCAACAGCCCCCGCACCGCCGAGGAGGTGCGGGCGTGCGAGGTGGACACCTCGGTGTCGAACCGGCGCAGCGCCTGCAACAGCGGGTGCAGCGGTGAGGCGTCGCCAATGTCCAGACAGCTGCCGGTGAGCACCACGGCGCCCCGTTCCCGCAGGCGGTCGCCGATCTCACCCAACAGCCGGGTCTTTCCCACACCGCTCTCGCCGGTCAGGAAGACCGCAGCGGTCTGCCCGTGCGCGCCGTCACCGAGCAACGCGGACCGAACCGTCTGCACGAGCTCGGCCCGGCCCACGAGCGGTGCGGTGTCCACATCGCTGGCCATGCCACGCAGCCTAATCACAGGGCCCCACACCGTTCTACGGCCGCCTACCGCTTGTGGTACTCCTCGCGTCGACTTTGCGACTAAAGGTTGCAGGTGGCCGACATACGTCGTTCTGCAGATCCCCCGTCGGCCCAGGAATGCCAATCTCCGGAGGTGATCAGGCAACAGCGGGAAGAAGGGCCGGTGCGACACCCATGACCACCAGCATAATCGTCGACACGCAACGGACCGTCACCCCGCTCTGGCCGGTGCCCCAGGAGCGGCGCGTCGTCACCGTCCTCTTCGCGGACATCGTCGGCTCCACGGCCCTGGTGGACCGGCTCGACCCGGAGGACGTGCGAGCGTTGCAGCGGGCCTACTTCGATACCGTCGCCGGTGTGCTGCACCGCTGGCAGGGGGTGGTGGAGAAGTACATCGGCGACGCCGTGATGGCACTCTTCGGCGCTCGGCACTCCGACGGCTTCGACGCGTACCGGGCGGTGCGCGCCGGGCTCGAGATCCAGGCCGCGCTGGACCGGCGGTCCATGGTCGGCGGCATCAGGCTGCGCGTCCGGGTCGGGGTCGCCACCGGCGAGGTCGTGGTCGACCTGGGCGATGTCGTCACCGGCGGGCACGGCGTCGCCAGCGGCGCGGTGATCACCACCGCGGCCCGCCTGCAGGAGTACGCCGCACCCGGCGCCGTCGCGCTCTGCGCGGCCACCGCCCGCGCCACCGCCGGGCTGATCGCCCAGCGCCAGCTGACACCGGTGCCGGTCGCCGGCCGGGTGCCACCGATGCCGGTCTGGCACGCCGTCGGCCCGGTACGCCCCGGCGTCGACCGGCACGACGGCCCGTTGATCGGTCGACGCCGCGAGCTGGCCACCATCCGCGACCAGCTGGGCTGGGCCATCCGGGAAAGAACGCCACGTTGGATCTCCCTGGTCGGCCCCACCGGCAGTGGCCGCAGTCGGCTGCTGCACGAGCTGACCCGGGGGCTGACCACGGTGGACGGCATGGCGGTCCGCTGGTGCGTGGCGACCTGCCAGCCGTACCCCGATCAGGCGTTGGCGCCGGTCGCGCACCTGCTCCGCGGCCTCGCCGGGATCCGGCCCAGCGACGGCCCGGCAGCGGTCCACGACCGGCTCGTCGCCGCCCTGACGCCGCTGTTCCCGCCGACCAGGGTGGCCACCGCGGTCCCGGCGCTCCAGCGGATGCTGACCACCCCGGACGGCTCGGCCGCCGCCCTCGCCGGCGCGGCGATCTGCCGGGAGGTCCTGCTGCTCCTGGCCGCCCACCGGCCGCTGATCGTGGCGGTCGACGACCTGGACCGGGCCGCGCCGGCGGTGAGCCGATTCCTGCACGCGCTGTTCAGCGCGGCGACCGAGCGCGGGCTGCCGCTGGCCCTGCTCACCGTGCACCAGCCGCAGTGGGCCGACACCCGACCCGGCCCGGCCCGACGGGTGACGATCGGACCGCTGGCCACGGTGCAGTCCGGGCGGCTGCTGCGCCACCTGCTCACCCGGGCCGGGCAGCCGGTGGCCCTGGTGGACCGGCTGCTGCCGCTGGTGGGAGGCCGCCCCGGGCACGCGGCGGCGTACGTCACGTCGGTCGTGGACGGTGCCGATCCGGCGGCGCTCCCGCTGCCCGAGGCGGTACGCCGGGCCGTCGGCGCGGAACTGGACCACCTCGACGGTGAGCGGCGGGCGGTGCTGATGGCCGCCGGCACCCTCGGTGGCCTGATCTCCGGCGCGGCCGTGGACCGGGCGCTCGGCTGGACGCCCGGCCGGTCACTACCCGCACTACGCGGGCTGGTCGCCGCCGGGCTGCTGCTCCCCCACCACGTCGACGGGTACGCGTTCGCCGCGCCCGCGCTGCGCCAGGTCGCCGCCGAGCGGTTGCCCCGCGCCCTGCGGGCCGTCTTCCAGCGCCGGGCCGCCGGTGCCCCGCACCTCGACAGCGTCCACCGGGACGCCAACCCGCCCGACCGGCGCGCTGCTGCGCTCAACGGCCCGGCGGCGAGGAGCGCCGAGATCGTCCGCCTCGACACCGTCGGCGCTCGGGCCGAACGCCTCGACGCCGTCTTCGCGGCGCTGACCCCGGTGGAGCCGGGCGGTGCCGCCGGCCCGACGACGCTGAGGCGACCCAACCCCGCCCCGACGATGGCCGCCCGTCCAGCCGTGTCGGGCTCCGGCACCGACCGTACGGCGGGCTCACGCCGGCTCCGAGCCGTCCCCGCGGCGGACGACGTAGCGCCGACGCCCGCCACAGCGGCGTCCCTGTCTCCTCGCGGTGCGGGCGGTAACTCGCCCCGGGACATCGGACGGCCCGCCGCGTCGAGCCGCACCACGCCATCGGGTGCGGCGGGGCGCTGGACGCTCGCCGACGTCGGCACACCGCCGGGCCCGGTGCGGGCGATACCCCGCCCGCCGTTGCTCCGCCGACCGGACGGCCTGGCAGCCTCCGCCTGACTCCGATGATCACGTGATGCCAAGAGGCTCGGACCGGTCCCTTCGACGACTACCCGGCAGCACGTGATCGAGGGAGCAGGCGGCTCAGGACGGCCTCCCGCCGAACTGCCAGTTGTGCACCTCGACGTCGGCGTACCGGTCCGCCGTCAGGATGGCGCGCGCCGCGTCCGGGTTCGGCGCCCGGAGCAGCACGGCGGTGCCGAGCCAGGTGACGCCGTCGTCGGCCAGCAGCGGCCCGTACGCGATCAGTTCGTCCGGGTCGGGCGGCAGGGCCAGGTCGGCGGCCTGCCCGGCGCCGAGACCGAGCACCAGATAGCGGTTGCCGCCGTTCCGACCGCCAGAGAAGTCCCACATGGTGCGGCCCAACGTGTTGCGCCACCGGCGCACCGCCACGTCCCGGTACACGCCGGCCTGGTAGTTCGGCTCCTCGAAGGCGAACGCTCGGGCGGCGGCCGGGTCGGGCACGTCGACGATGTGCACGCTGCCGGTGGGCGTGGCACCGACGAAGGTCGGGCCACGGGCGATCATCCCCGCCGCGTACCGGTCCATGTAGGACCAGTGCGCGTCCAGCAGTTCGTCACGCAACGCCGCCGAGCCGGGCCGGTCACGGTGGTAACACAGAAACTCCATGCCGCATTCTCGCCGCGATGCCGCCGACCCGGGTGGGCCGGGGTGTCGCCGACCGCTACGGCGTTGTCCAGCGGGAGCGGGTGAGCAGCCCACCAGCGTGACTAGGATTGGTCCCGTCATGCTGCTACGGGTGCTCGGGCCGCTTGAGGTCGAGATCGACACAGGCGGGCCGGTCGACCTCGGCGGCCCCCGTCAACGCGCCGTGCTCGCGCTCCTGCTCGCGGCCCGTGGCGAGGTCGTCTCCGTCGGTCAGATGATCGAGGATCTGTGGCGGGGTGACGCGCCGCCCCGGGCGATCGCCTCCCTCCAGGCGTACGTCTCGCATCTGCGCCGCATTCTGGAGCCGGCCCGCGAGCGCCGGGCGCCGGCCCGGGTCCTGATCACCGCGCCACCGGGCTACGCGCTGCGGCTGCCCGCCGACGCCGTCGACGCCGCTCGGTTCGAGACGCTGCTCGCCGAGGCACGTGCGGTCGGCCCCGCCGATCCGGGCCGGGCACGTCACCTGCTGGGCGGCGGGCTCGAGCTGTGGCGCGGTCGGGCGTACGCCGAGTTCGCCGGTGAGCCGTGGGCGCAGCCGGAGGTGCTGCGGCTGGAGGAGCTGCGGCTCGGCGCCCGGGAGCTGCTGCTCGACGTGACGGTGCGCTGCGGTGACGCGGCCGAGGCGGTGCCGGAGGCGGAACTGTTGACCCGGCAGGCGCCGCTGCGGGAGGAGAGTTGGCGGCTGCTGGCGCTGGCGTTGTGGCGTACCGGTCGGCAGGGCGACGCGCTCGCCGCGCTGCGCCGGGCACGGGCGACCCTGGCGGACCAGCTCGGACTGGACCCGGGCCCGGCGCTGGTCGAGGTGGAGTCCGCGATCCTGGGCCAGCGGCTCGACCTGCTGCCACCCGTGCCGGCGACAGCGGTGCGCGTCGAGCGACAGCCGTCCGAGGAGGTCTTCGTCGGCCGGGAGGTCGAGCTGGAGGCGCTCCGGCAGGCAGCCGCCGACGCGGTGGCGGGCGGCCCGCGCGTCGCGCTGCTCAGCGGTGAGGCCGGGGCCGGCAAGACGAGCCTGCTCACCCGGTTTCGGGAGGAGCTCACCGCCAGCGGCTGGCTGGTCACCGTCGGCCGCTGCCCCGAGGTCGAGGGCGCACCGCCGGCCTGGGCCTGGGTCGAGGCGCTGCGGCAACTCGCCGAGCAGGCACCCCCGGGCGACCTGGCACCCGCGCTCGCCCCGCTGCTCGGCGGGGGCGACGGTGAGCCCGGCGGCGACGTCACCGCCGGCCGGTTCCGGCTGCACCGCGCCGTTGGCGTCTGGTTGGATGCCGCCGCGACCCGCAGACCGGTCGCCGTGATCCTCGACGACCTGCACGCGGCCGACGCCGAGACGTTGCTCCTGTTGCAGAGCGTCAGCGAGATGACCACCGGCACCGTCCTGTTCGTCGCCGCGCTGCGACCCGCGGACAACGCCGAGCGGCTCGCCGAGACGATGGCCGTCCTGGCTCGCAAGTCACCGCACCGGATCCCGTTGGGCGGTCTGAGCACGTCCGAGGTCGAACGGCTGCTCGGCGCGCTGGCCCGGACCACCGTCGACCCGGACACCGTCAGCGCGTTGGCCGAGCGGACCGGCGGCAACCCGTTCTACGTCCGGGAGTCGGCGCGGCTACTCGCCGCCGAGGGCACGCTCGTCGCCACCTCCGACGTGCCCGAGGGCGTACGCGACGTGCTGCGCCGACGACTCTCCCGCCTGCCGGCGACGGCCGTCTCGATGCTGCGCCTCACCGCGGCCGTCGGGCGGGAGGCTGACGTACGAACGCTCGTCGACGCCGCCGGCACCGACGAGGGCACCGTCCTGCGGGCGCTGGAGGCCGGACTGACCGCCGGGCTGCTCACCGAACCGGCGCCCGGGCGGGTGCGGTTCGTCCACGGCCTGGTCTGCGACACCATCTACACCGACCTGCCGCAGCTGCGCCGCACCCGCCTGCACGCGCGGATCGCCGCCGCCACCCGCCGGCTGCGGCCCGACGACTACCCGGCCCTGGCCCACCAGTACGCCCGCGCCGCGTCGGCCGACACCGCGCCACTCGCCGTCGACTACGCCATCCGGGCCGCCGAGCTGGCCGAGCGGCGGTACGCGTACGACGCCGCGATCGAGTTTCTCGGCAACGCCGTCGCGGCCGCCGCCACGGTCCCCGGGGAGGACCGCGACCCGCTCCGGGTCGACCTGCTCGGACGGTTGCTGCGCGCCCAGGCGCGGGCCGGCGCGGTGGCCGCCGCCCGGCAGACCCGCGCTCGGGCGATCGACGTCGCCGCGGAGTCCGGCCGCGACGACCTGCTGGTCGCGGCGTTCACCGCGTGGACCGTCCCCACCCCGTGGCTGACCCACGAGTACGGGGTGGTGGACCACCGCGTCGTCGAACTGCTCACCCGGCTGCTGCGCGCCGACGACCTGGACCCGGTCGCCCGCTGCCGGTTGCTCGAAGCGCTGGCCACCGAGTTGGACGGCGAGTCCGATCCGCGAGGCGTGGCGGCCGGACGGGAGGCGCTGACCCTGTCGCGGCGGCTGGGCGACCCCGAGCTGCGCGCCCTCGGGCTGGCCGCGCGGCTGCGCACAATGAGCTACGAGCGGGAGGCGCCGGACCGCCGGATGTTCGCCCTGGAGTTGCGCGACCTCGCCGACGAGCACGGGCTGGTGACCTACCGCTCGGTCGCCGAGCAGGCGCTGGGCCACTCCGCAGCCGCGCTCAACGAGCCGGACGAACTGCGCCGCAGCGTCGCCCGGCAGGGGTGGCTGGCCGAGACGTACCAGCTCAACGAGGCGCAGACGATCAACCTGTGCTCGCTGGGCGCCCTCGCGCACATCGCCGGTGACTTCGCCGCCGCGCGGCGACACTACGACCAGGTCGCCGTGCAGATGCGGCGGCAGGGTTCACTGCACGCCGAAGCCTTCCACTATTTCTCCACCGGGACCCTGCTGATCAGCCAGGGGCGTTTCGGCGAACACCTGGAGGCCACCCGGCGGATACGGACGTCGTTGGGCCCGATCGTGGACGACCTGCTGGCACTGGCGCTGATCGGAAGCGGACGCGTGGACGAGGCGCGGGCCATGCCGATCGGGCGGCACCCCTACCGCCCGGACTACTTCGAATCGGCGTTGCTCACCGTACGCGGGATGGTCATCGTGGCGCTGGGTCGACGGGACCTGGCCCAACCCGTGATCGACGCGCTGCTCCCGGTACGTGACCAACTGGCCGGTTTCTCCACCACCGCGGCCGTGGTACGGCCGGTCGCGTTGACGCTCGGAGAGCTGTTCCGGCTCCTGGGCCGCACCGACGAGGCGGCCCGGCACTTCACCCTCGCCGCGCGGGTGGCCCGCCGGTGGGAGTCACCGCACTGGCTGGCCGAGGCGACGGCGGCCCTGGCCGACTGACCGTCACGGTGTGTGGATTCCAAGCCGGTTCCAAGTGACACCGAGCATGATCAACAGATCTGTGCCAGTTGATCCCTCGGAAAGGTCACCGTGAACCAGAACCACCGCGAAGCCATGGCCGACGTGCGCGACATGTACATGGCGCACTCGGCGCTCCGTCGCGAGTTCAGCCTGCTACCGCAGCTCGTCCGGGGCGTCACGCCGGGCGACGCCACGCGCGCGGAGGTCGTCGGCGCCCACGCCGAGATGCTCTGCCACATCCTGCACATGCACCACGAGGGCGAGGACCTGCTGCTGTGGCCTCGGCTGCTGGAGCGCGGAGGCGCGGAGGCCGCCGCGATCGTCCCCTCCATGGAGGCGCAGCACCACGCCATCGAGGACGCCCACGCGGCGGTGGTCGCCCTCCTCCCCCAGTGGCGCCGCACCGGACGCGGCGGTGAGCAGCTCACCGACGCCCTGGAGCAGCTACGCGTCGCGCTGATCGAGCACATGGCCCTGGAGGAGAGCCAGATCCTGCCCCTGGCGGAACGGCACATCACCGCCCGGGAGTGGATGCAACTCGGCGAGCACGGCATGAGCAAGTCCCCGAAGAAGCAGCTGCCGCTGGCCTTCGGCCTGGCCATGTACGAGGGCGACCCGGAGGTGGTCAAGGCGGTGCTGGCGCACGCCCCGCTGCCGGCACGGCTGCTCATGCCGATCATCGCGCCCCGGCTGTTCGCCCGGCACGCCAAGCGGGTGCACGGCACCGCCACGCCCCCGCGCATCGGCGCCAGCGCCCGCTGAGCATGGTCAGCGAACCGTCCGACGCGGCTGGGTTGGCTCCGCGACCAAACCCCACCTCGCCCGGAGCATGATCGACGCGACGACCCAGCCGGCCGGGATCCCGGCCGGCTGGGTCGTCGGGAGTACTAGCCCACTGGGCTGCGTCTGGATGCCGACGCCGGGCGCGCCAACAACGCCACGGGTGGGAGCGGCGAGACATCAGGGGAGGCTTGGAATGCCGAGATGGCGAGCGCGGCGAAGCGCCGGGACGCGCTGACCTGGGTAGTCGGCGAGGTCGTGTGGATACCGCTGTTGGCCATGAGTACGAGGATGACGTCGTCCAGGACGAAGTCGGGGCGAAGGCGACCCGCCTCCTTGGCGCGGCGGGCCAGTTCGTCGACCGCTCTGAGCGCGTATTCACGGCGCGCCTCGAAATCAACTGCATTGGGAAAGGTCGAAACAAGAGCCGCGGTAAAGCCTCGGTCGCGCGCGTGCAGCTCACACATTTTCTCGATCACGAGACAGAATCCGTGCCATGGATCCGAATCGGCAAGGCCCTCGTCGACAACGCCGCGACACGCGTACATCTGTTCCGCGAATGCCTCGGTGACCAGCATCTCCTTGGTCGGAAATCGCCGGTACAGGGTGGCGGGTGCAACGCCGGCCCGCCGGGCAACCTCCCGCATCGGCACGTCCAGGCCGTCGACGGCGAAGACCTCGCGGGCGGCCTCGAGGATGCGCTCGCGGTTGTCCAGGGCGTCCGAGCGAAGAGCGTGAGACAAACGATCGGTCACGACTCTCACTTTACCGAGGCGGACAGCGGCCTGCGTTAGCGTCCCTGTGCATGAGGGCTTTGCAATTTACGAAGTACGGTCCCGCGAGTGTCCTTGAGGTTTCGGAGGCACCGGAACCGCACGCCGGACCCGGCCAGATACGGGTGGCGGTTCGGGCCTCGGGGGTCAATCCGGCCGACACGTACGTTCGCGCCGGCCGATTCCAGGAGTGGATTCCGCTACGCCTGCCGCACGTGCCCGGTGTCGACGCTGCCGGCGTGGTGGATGAGGTCGGTGACGGGGTGACCACGGCCCGGATCGGCGATGAGGTTTTCGGGATCACGGACTACGCCCAGATGGGCGGAGCGAACGCCGAATACGCCGTCTTGGCCGCGTGGGCACGGAAGCCGGCGGCCCTGACCTGGGAGCAGGCCGGCGGCGCGGCGGGCAACATCGAGACTGCCACCCGAGTGCTCGACCGGCTGGGCGTCAAGGACGGCACCACGTTGTTGATCGAGGGCGCGGCCGGCGGGGTCGGTACGACCGCGATCCAGCTCGCTGTCGCTCGCGGTGCGGCCGTCATCGGCACGGCCAGCGACCGCAACCATGAATTCGTCGCCTCGCTCGGGGCGATCCCGACCACCTACGGCCCCGGGCTGGCCGAGCGGGTCCACACTCTGCTGCCCGGCGGGGTGGATGTCGTACTCGACTGTGCCGGCTCTGGTTCTGTGCCAGACCTGGTCGGCCTGGTCGCGAGCCCGGACAGGGTCGTGAGCATCGCCGACATCAACGCCGCGACCTACGGCGTGCACCTGTCGCGCGGCTCTGGCCCCGGCGCGGACACACCGGCTCTCGAAGGAATCGCCGCCGCCGGCGAACTCGCCGAGCGGAGTCGTTTCACAGTGCCGGTCGCGGCCGTGTTCTCTCTGAACGAGGCGGCCGCCGCCCATGAGCTGAGTGAGTCCCGCCATGCGCGCGGCAAAATCGTGCTGAAGCCGTAGGGTGGCCCACCCAGCCTCTGTCCACCTGACCCGAGCACACGCGGCCGGGGGTAGCCGCCCGCGCTCCGCGGGACTGGTGCTCAGCGGGCGGCCAGGAAGGCCAGCACGCGCGGCCAGGCCGACGCGGCGGCGGCCGGGGAGTACTCGGCCAGGTTCGGGTCGGTGAACAGGTGGCCCACGCCGGGATAGCCGAAGACCGTCAACTCGGCGCCGGCGTCGGTCATGGCGTGCTGCCACTCGTCGACCTCGTCCGGCGCGTCGTACGGATCGGGGTCGGCGAGGTGCAGCTGCACCGGCAACCCGGGTCGGACCGCGTCCGGGGCGCCACCGGTGCCGTGCAGCAGGAGCAGACCGGCGGCGGCGGGGCGCTCGGCCAGCAGCGCCCCGGCCACGCCGGCGCCCATCGAGAACCCGGCGAGGACCGTCTCCGGTGGCAGGTCACGCAGCGCGGCCCGGGCCCGGTCCAGCACCACCTCGTGGCCGATCTTGTCGAGCAGCGCGAATCCGTCCTCGACGCTGTCGGTGGCCGGGACGCCGTACAGGTCGGGGGTGCTGACCTGGTGCCCGGCGGCGCGCAACCGGTCGGCGGCGGCACGCACGGCAGGCCGCAGCCCGTACACGGAGTGGAACAGCACGACGTGTCGCATCCGGTCATCCTCCCGCAGCAGACCGGCCGTCCGGTGTGGCCACGCGGAGTGGGAGCATGATCATGGCCGAGTCAGTAGCGGCTGAGCTGCTCTACGAGGGCGGAGCACTCGGTAGCAGGTCGTCGTCGCGTCCGGTCTGGGGCAGCCCGGCCACAGCGGCGATGGTCTTGACGGCCTCGTTCAGTCCGGTGGTCTCGGGTAGGACGAGTTCGTCGGGCCAGCCCAGGACGTCATGGGCTGCGTACCAGCCGCTCATGTGCTCGGCGGTGAACTCATCGACCTGCGGGCGGGTGAGGTGCCGGCGCAGGGTCTCGGCCAGGGACACGTCGAGATAGCAGAACAGCGACCGGCCGCGGTGGTCGTCCCGCAGGGAGGTCAGCATGTTTCGGTAGCGGCTGCTGTGCATGATGCCCTCCAGCACGACGTGATAGCCGTGGTCGAGCGCGAACCGGACGGTCTGCGCGATCAGCGCAGGTGCCGCACCGCCGGGCTTGTCCCGCTCGCGCAGCAGGATGCGGCGCAGGTAGTCCTGCTCGACCAGAGCGCAGCCCCGGCCGTGGCGGCGTCGAAGCTCGCGGGCGATGCTGCTCTTGCCCGAACCGGAGTTGCCCCGGACGCAGACGAGGACCGTGTCCGGGCTGCCAGTGGGTTCAGCGAGCACGACGGCTCCTCGGCGTCAGTCGTTGCGGACGGTGAGTTTGAGGGCGGCCACGGTCAGCTGGGTGAGGTCAGGGAGTTGGTCCTCGCCGAGGGTGACGCCGCGCAGGTTGTCCAGCGGCGTCTTGAGGCCCTTCAGCCGGCTGCCCCGCAGATCGGTGCCGTCGAGGTGGCAAGAGTCCAACTCCAGTCCGGCGAGGTCACAAGACCGCAGCGCGATGCGAGGTAGTCGGCAGGAGGACCACGCGCCGTTGGTGAAAGTGCAGTCGGTGAACGCGACCGCGCCGGCGGCGGCGACGCGATGGAAGGCGGCGTAGTCGAAGCGGCAGCCGTCGAAGAGGACGTCCTTGAGGCGTACGTCGGTGAGCCTTGAGCCGGTGAACCGGGAGCCGGTAATGGCGCACCGTTCGATGGTCATGCCGGTCAGGGTCGCGCCGGAGAAGTCGGTGCGGGTGATCTCGCAGCCATCGAGGCTGCCGGCCTCCCAGGTGCTCTCGCTCAGGTCCACGCCGGTGATCAGACTGCTGCGGATACGGGCGTCCTCAAGGCGGGCACCGCGCCAGGCGGCGCCCTCGACGAGGGCCTCGGTGAGGCCGCCGGCCAGGTCCGTCGTGGTGTCGAGGTCGTCCGGTTCGAGGTCCGGCAGCAGGACCTTCACGTCGCCGATCGTGGTGGTGCGCATGTGTCCTCAACCTGTGTGGGCGCGGGGTGGGCACGCACCCCGAACCCACGGAGTGGGAGTCAGACCAGTGCCGCCAGGCGCGCGACGAGGTCGGTCGGTGGCGGCATCGCGGCGATCTCGCGGCCGACCTGCGCGGCAGCGGTACGCAGGCGCTCGTCGGTGAGCAGCTGGGTCAGCGATCGCGCGGTGATGTCCCGGGGGCGCAGCGCCAGGCCGGCGCCCCGGCGGGCCACCAGCTCGGCGTTGTGCCGCCGGTCCCCCGGACCGGTGGTGGCCAGCTGGGGCAGGCCGGCGGCGAGCGCGCCGAGGGCGCTGCCCGCCCCACCGTGGTGCACAAGCGCCGCGCTCGCCGGCAACGCCTCGTCGAGCGGGATCCAGTCGACCACCCGCACGTTGCCGGGCAACGAGCGGGCCGAGCGCTCGTCGGGGCGGACCAGCACGATCTCGGCGTCCACCTCGGCTGCGGCGGCCACCACGGCGGGCATCGGCCCCCGGTCGCCGGGGCCGGTCAGAGTGCTGCGGGTGACCAGGATCCGCGGGCGCTCACCCGGCTCGCGCAGCCAGGCCGGCAGCTCACCGCCGCCGACATAGGACGTGTAGCGCATCGGCCAGCCGCCCTGGGTGGCGACGCTGGGTGGGGCCACGGCGAGGGCGGCGGCCGGCGCGGGCAGCTCGGTGAGGCCGTGCCGGCGCAGTGCGGCGCCGAGTCGGGCGACGGTGGCGCGGACCAGGTCCCGGCCGTCGAAGAGGGCGTTCTCCTGGCGTACGGCCGGCACGTCGAGCCGCGCGGCGGCCACCGCACCGGCGACCGCGAACGGCTCGTACAACACCAGATCCGGCCGCCACCGGGTGGCCAGCGCGACCACCGGGTCGGTGAGCTGGTCGTTGAGCGTGCCGAACAGCAGGCCGGCGCCCCGGGTGCCGGCGGTGCCGGCCATTTCCGCCCGCGCGATCAGCGGATGGCGGGGGAAGACCCGCAGCGCGATCCGCCCGAAGTCGAAGCCCGGTGCGATGTCGTGCACCGCCAGACCGGCATCGGCGGCGGCCAGAGCACCGCCGCCGGTGGCCACCAGCACGTCGTGGCCGGCGTCGCGCAACGCGACGGCGAGCGGCACCAGCGGAAAGACGTGCCCGACGAGCGGGGCGGAGACCACCAGCACACGCATGGGCAGGATCCTATGTCGACGGCGAGATCGAGGCAGAC
Organism: Micromonospora ureilytica; assembly: GCF_015751765.1. Taxonomy (NCBI): domain Bacteria; kingdom Bacillati; phylum Actinomycetota; class Actinomycetes; order Micromonosporales; family Micromonosporaceae; genus Micromonospora; species Micromonospora ureilytica. Next base: position 2,063,372 of record NZ_JADOTX010000001.1, on the reverse strand, counting down.
CGTTGGTCGACGATGCGGCGCATCTTGCCCATCGACCGTTCCACGGTGTCCGGGGCGAGGACGTCGACCGCCACGCTGACGCCGATGGTGTTCTTCACCAACTGCGCCAGCGTGCCGCCGGCCCGCTCGGCGGCGTCCACGTCGACGTCGACCCGCCGTTCCACACGTACCGTCAGGGTGTCCAGCCGACCGTGTCGATCGAGGACGCACTGGAAGTGCGGCGACAACTGCGGGGTGCGCAGGATCAGCTCCTCGATCTGGGTGGGGAAGATGTTCACCCCACGCAGGATCATCATGTCGTCGGTCCGGCCGGTGATCTTCTCGATCCGGCGCATCGGCCGGGCGGTGCCGGGCAGCAGCCGGGTCAGGTCGCGTGTGCGGTAGCGCACGACCGGCATCGCCTCCTTGGTCAGGGAGGTCAACACCAGCTCACCCCGCTCACCGTCGGGCAGCACTACCCCGGTGACCGGGTCGATGATCTCCGGGTAGAAGTGGTCCTCCCAGAGGTGCAGCCCGTCCTTGGTCTCGACGCACTCGGTCGCCACGCCGGGGCCCATCACCTCGGAGAGCCCGTAGATGTCGACGGCGTGGATGTCCAGTTGCTGCTCGATCTCCCGGCGCATGTCCTCGGTCCACGGTTCGGCCCCGAAGATGCCCACTTGCAGTGAGGTGGCGCGCGGGTCGATGCCCTGGCGGCGCATCTCGTCGACGATGGCCAGCAGGTAGCTGGGCGTGACCATGATGACCTCGGGTTCGAAGTCGCGGATCAGCATGACCTGACGCTCGGTCATGCCCCCGGAGACCGGGATGACAGTGCAACCCAGCTCCTCGGCGCCGTAGTGCGCGCCCAGGCCGCCGGTGAAGAGCCCGTAGCCGTACGCGACGTGCACCCGGTCGCCGGGACGGCCACCGGAGGCGCGGATCGAGCGGGCCATCAGGCGCGCCCAGGTGCGCAGGTCGTCGCGGGTGTAGCCGACCACTGTCGGCCGACCGGTGGTGCCGGAGGAGGCGTGCAGACGGGCCACCCGCTCGCGGGGTACGGCGAACATGCCGAACGGATAGTTCTCCCGCAGCTCGGCCTTGCCGGTGAACGGGAAGCGCGCCAGGTCGTCGAGATCCCGGCAGTCGTCGGGGTGCACCCCGGCCGCGTCGAACGCCCGCCGGTAGTGCGGCACGTTGTCGTACGCGTGCCGCACCGACCAGCGCAGTCGATCGCGTTGCAGGGCGCGCAGCTCGTCGATGCTGGCGCGCTCGATCGGCTCCAGTTCCTCCGGACGAGGGGTGCGGTCCTGCATCGGCTGCCTCCTTGGCGCGACGGTCCCGGTGGGGCTGCGGGTACCGTACGCCCGCCGTCACCCCGGGCCGGCCGGACGGTCAGCGGGCGGCCGGCAGCCGGTGCAGGGCGTCGACCAGCGGTGCCAGCTCGGGGGTGGCCTCCGCTTCGGCGAGCGCGTCGGTGAGCACCCGGTCGTGGGTCGGTCGGGTCTGGGCGAGCAGCTCGGAGCCGGCCGGGGTCAGCTCGGTGTAGATGCCGCGTCGGTCGTCGGCGCAGAGGATGCGGGTGAGCAGTCCTCGCTGCTCCAGGCGGGTGACCAGCCGGGTGGTGGCACTGCCGGAGAGCGCGGCGGCGCGGGCGAGCTGGCTCATCCGCATGTGCCAGCCGTCCTGCCGGGAGAGCGCGTCGAGCACCGTGTATTCGACGACGGAGAGGCCGTGGCCGGCCTGCAGGGCCCGTTCCAGGGAGGTCTCGATCAGCCCGTGCAGGGCGGCGAGGGTGCGCCAGCCCTGCGCGCGGATCTCGACCGCGTCGTCGGCGATGCCCATGCCGGCCTCCTCGGTGTGATCTGGACGGGTCCCAGGCTACCACGCTTGCGCCGATATAAAGCGCGTGCAAGTATTTCGTTGCTGGCGCGTGTAGTTGCACGCGCCGCATATCTGCCCCCTCCCGATGGGAAGACCATGTCCGTACGCCAAAAGTCCCTGCCGCCCGGCCTGATCGCGCTGGCCATCGGCGCCTTCGGCATCGGGCTCACCGAGTTCGTGATCATGGGGCTGTTGCCCGAGGTGGCCGCCGACTTCGCGGTCACCGAACCGGTGGCCGGCTGGTTGATCTCCGGCTACGCGCTCAGCGTGGCCGTCGGCGGGGTCGTCCTCACCGCCGCGGTCACCCGACTGCCGCGCAAACCGGTGCTGCTCGGCCTGATGGTGCTCTTCATCATCGGCAACCTGCTCTCCGCCGTCGCCGGCGACTATGCCGTAATGATGGCCGGCCGGATCGTCGCCGCGCTCTGCCACGGCGCGTTCTTCGGCATCGGCGCCGTCGTCGCCGCCGGCCTGGTCGCACCGGCCCGCCGGGCGGGCGCCATCGCCATGATGTTCGCCGGCCTGACCATCGCGAACGTGCTCGGCGTGCCGTTCGGCACCTTCCTCGGGCAGCACTTCGGCTGGCGGTCGACGTTCTGGGCGATCACCGCCATCGGGGTGGTCGCCCTGATCGGGCTGGCCCTGCTCGTCCCGGCGGGCGACACCGCCAACGCCGACCGCCCAGCCGGTGGGCTGCGCGGCGAGTTGCGGGCCTTCACCCACGCCCAGGTCTGGCTCTCCCTGGTGATCACCGTCCTGGGTTTCGGTGGGATGTTCGGCGCGTTCACCTACATCGCCTACACGCTCACCGAGGTCAGCGGCTTCGCCACCAGCACCGTGCCGTGGCTGCTCGTCCTCTTCGGAGTGGGGCTGTTCGCGGGCAACCTGCTCGGCGGTCGGGCGGCCGACAGGTCACTGTCGCGCACCCTGGTCACCGTCCTGGCGGTGCTCACCGTGGTGCTCGTCGGTTTCGCGTTGACCGCCACGAACCCGGTGCTGACCATCGTCGCGCTGGTGCTGATGGGTGGGTTCGGCTTCGCCACCGTGCCGCCGCTGCAAATGCGGATCATGCGGTACGCCCACCAGGCGCCGACGCTCGCGTCCGGGGCGAACATCGCCGCGTTCAACCTCGGCAACGCGTTGGGCGCCTGGATCGGCGGTGTGACCATCGCCGCCGGACTCGGCTACACCTCGCCGATCTGGGCCGGCGCCGCGCTGACCCTGGCCGGCCTGGGCGTGCTCCTCGGCGCGCTGCGGCTGGCCCGTCGCGACGAGCCAGCCCGAGCCGACGCGAGCCAGGTGGACGCCACGGTCTGACCCCGCCAGGAGGACGACGCCGGGCCGGGCTGATGCCCGACCCGGCGTCACTCTGATCATCGCCCTGCCATCTTCTCGCAATTGCAAAAGATGTGCAACAAGGTCTGGACAACGGACTCGCGCCGTAACTAGCCTCATCGCCATGAGTCCTTACATCGTGGATCCCTGGGCCTGGCAGGAGAGCTGGGACCGCCAGCAGGAGGCCTACCTCCCGGACCGGGAACACCGGTTCACCGCCATGCTCGACGCCGTCGACGCGGTCCTCGACGGCCGGCCACCGCGCGTGCTCGACCTGGCCGGCGGCACCGGCACCATCTCGCTGCGGACGCTTGCGCGCTTCCCCGCCGCAGAGACGACAGTTGTCGACCTCGACCCGGCGCTGCTCGCCATCGCCGGCGCCTCGCTGGCCGACCGGGCCACCATCATCACGGCCGACCTCGGCACCCCCGACTGGCGATCCACGCTCCCCCACCACGAGTACGACGCCGTGCTCACCGCCACCGCCCTGCACTGGCTGCCAGCCGACCGCCTCGGGCAGCTCTACGCCGAGCTACGCGACGTGCTGCGACCGGGCGGCGTCTTCGTCAACGCCGACCACATGCCCGACGACACGCTGCCGGAGCTGACCAAGCGGCTGATGGACCGCGCCCGGGACCGCCGCAACGCCCGGTACACCGCCGGCTCGATGCTGTCCTGGTCGGACTGGTGGGCGCGGGCCGGCGCCGACCCGGCGCTCGCCCCGCTGGTCGCCCAGCGACACTCGATCTACCCGACCGGGCACAGCCCCGAGTGGAACCCGCCAGTCTCCTGGCACCTGGCCGCGCTCACCGCGGCCGGCTTCAGCGAGGTGGGCACCCTCTGGCGAGGCGGACCGGACGCCGCGGTCGCGGCGGTGCGCTGACGCGCTGCCGCCGGCAGTAACTGACGCCGCTGTGGGCGGCAGCGCGCTGACGCCGCTGCCGCCGGCACTACGCTGAGGAGTCGTGCCAGAGCCGTTCGAGCCACGTACCGACCCCGACGTCGACCTGCGCGTTCCCGCCGACCGCCGCGAGCTGACCACGCGCCCAGCGACGATCCTCGCCACGATCGCGGCCGGCGGGATGCTCGGCGCGCTGGCCCGGGCCGGCCTGCAACACGTCGCCCCGCACCCAACGACCGGCTTCCCGTGGGCCACGTTCAGCATCAACACGTCCGGCTGCCTGCTGATCGGCGTGCTGATGGCGGTGCTCGGGCACCTCGACGGTGGACACCCCCTGGCTCGCCCGTTCCTCGGGGTGGGGGTGCTGGGCGGGTTCACCACCTTCTCCACCTACGCGGTCGACGTCCAGCAGGCGCTCGTCGCGGGCGCACCGGGCACCGCGCTGGCGTATCTCGCCGCGACGGTGCTCGGGGCGCTCGTCGCCGTCGGCTTGGGCGACGCCCTCACCGCCGGGCTGCTGCGGCGGGCGACCCGATGACGGTGCTGCTGATCGCCCTGGGTGCGGCCGTCGGCGCGCCGCTGCGCTACCTCACCGACCGGGCCGTGCAGTCCCGGCACGGCTCGGCGTTCCCCTGGGGCACGCTACTCGTCAACGTGGCCGGGTCGCTGCTGCTCGGCGTCCTGGTCGGGTGGCCGGCCGACCCGGCGGTCAGCGCGTTGCTCGGCACCGGGTTCTGCGGCGCGCTGACCACCTACTCCACGTTCAGCTACGAGACGCTGCGGCTGACCAGGAGCGGCCATCGACTCCTCGCGCTGACCAACGCGCTGGGCAGCGTGGCCGCCGGGCTCGCCGCGGCCACCGCCGGCTACGCCCTGGCCCGCGCCCTGACCGGCTGACCAGGCACGACCCGCAACACACTGAGGGTATATACGCGGGGTATACCCTCAGTGTATTCTGCTGGCATGAGCGTGCCACTGACCCTCCTCGGCCTCCTCGAACGGGAGCCCAGCCACGGATACGACCTGAAGCGCGACTACGACGCCTTCTTTGGCCGGGGCAAGCCACTGCCGTTCGGCCAGGTCTACTCCACCCTCAGCCGGCTGGCCCGCGACGGCAAGGTGGTGATCAGCGACGTCGCCCCCGGCTCCGGCCCCGACCGCAAGCGCTACATCATCACCGACGTCGGCGCGACCGAGGTCGAGCAGTGGCTGACCCAGCCGGTCGACCCGGAGCCACACCTGCAGACGGTGCTCTTCGCCAAGGTCGTGCTCGCGCTGATGCTGGACCGGCCGGCCGCCGAATACCTCGACACCCAGCGCAGCGCGCACCTGCACCGCATGCGTGAGCTGACCGAGATCAAGCGCGCCGGCAGCCTGGTGGACGCGCTGCTCGCCGACCACGGCCTCTACCACCTCGAGGCGGACCTCCGATGGATCGAGATGACCGGCGCCCGACTGGACGCCCTGCGGAAAGAGGTGCGGCCGTGAGCGTCGTGATCGAAGCGCGCGACGTGGAGTTCTCCTTCGGTCAGACCCCCGCCCTGCGCGGCGCCAACGTCGCCGTGGAGGCCGGTGAGATCCTCGCCGTCATGGGCCCCAGCGGCTCGGGCAAGTCCACCCTGCTGCACTGCCTGGCCGGCATCCTGGTGCCCGACTCCGGCGAGATCCTCTTCGACGGGGCCGGGGTGCACGCCATGGCCGAGACCGAGCGCAGCAGCCTGCGCCGGGACCGGTTCGGTTTCGTGTTCCAGTTCGGTCAACTCGTCCCCGAGCTCACCGCGGTGGAGAACGTCGCGCTGCCACTGCTGCTCAGCGGCGTACGCCGAAAGCAGGCGCTGCCCAAGGCGTACGACTGGTTCGCGCGCCTCGGCCTGGACGGCCTGGAGCAACGGCGCTCGGGTGAACTCTCCGGCGGGCAGGCGCAACGCGTCGCCCTGGCCCGCGGCCTGGTCGCTGAGCCGCAGGTGCTCTTCGCCGACGAGCCGACCGGCGCGCTCGACTCGCTCACCGGCGAACAGGTGATGGACCTGCTGGTCGGCGCCGCCCGCGAGCAGGGCACCACTGTCATCCTGGTCACCCACGAGCCCAGGATCGCGGCGTACGCCGACCGCGAGGTCATGGTCCGCGACGGGCGCGTGAACGCGCCGGACCGGATCGCCTCGTGATCCGCTTCGGGCTCCGCCTCGTCCTGGCGGGCGGCCGTGAGGCGCTCACCCGCCTGATCGTCATCGCCGCCGCCGTCGCGATCGGCAGCGGGCTGCTGTTGACCACCCTCGCCGGGGTCAACGCGGTCAACGCCCAGCTCACCCGGTACGCGTCGATGTATCCCAACGCCTCGGCCGGCGACGCCGACCCGCTGTGGTGGTCGAACCGGCAGGACTACTTCCACGGCAAGCAGATCATTCGGATCGACGTCGCCGCCACCGGCTCGACAGCGCCGACCCCGGTCGGTATCCCGAGCACTCCGGGGCCCGGCGAGTACTACGCCTCGCCCGCGTTTCGCGAACTGCTGGCCGACCACCCGGCCGACCAACTGGGCGACCGCTACCCGGGGCGTGACCTCGGCACCGTTGGTCCGGCCGCGCTGACCTCGCCGGACACCCTGCTCGTCATCGCCGGTGGCACCCCCGACCAGGTCGGCAAACTGCCCAACGCGCAGCAGGTCACCAGGGTCGGCGACAGCCCGGCCCTCCCCGAGGCCACGGTGAACCTCATCCTGGGCGTGATCGCCGGCGGGTTGCTGTTCCCGGTGCTGATCTTCATCGGCACCGCCACCCGCCTCAGCGCCGCCCGCCGGGAGCAGCGCTTCGCCGCGATGCGCCTGGTCGGTGCGACACCCCGGCAGATCTCGATGGTCGCCGCGGTGGAGGCGGCAGCCGCCGCAGTCGCCGGCACCGCCGTCGGCTTCGGCCTGTTCTACGCCTTCCGCGACCCGCTCGCGAGCATCCCGTTCACCGGCATGCCGTTCTTCCCCAGCGACATGTCCCTGGGCGTGCTGAACGTCCTGCTCGTGGCGCTCGGCGTCCCGGCCGGCGCGGCGCTGGCGGCCCAGGTCTCGCTGCGCCGCGTACGGATCTCGCCGCTGGGCGTCACCCGCCGGGTCACCCCACGGGCACCGCGCGCGTACCGGTTGATTCCGGCTCTGCTCGGTGTTGCCGTGCTGGTGTTCGCGCTCGGTTACCGACCCGAGTCGTCCGACGGCCAGACCGCGATCTTCCTGCCCGGTCTGCTGCTCATCATGGCCGGCCTGGTGATCGCCGGCCCGTGGCTGACGATGGTCGGTGCCCGGGTCCTGGCCCGGTACGCCAACCGCCCGGCCACGCTCATCGCCGCGCGCCGCCTGGCCGACAACCCGAAGGCCGGCTTCCGGGCGATCAGCGGCATCATGCTCGCGCTCTTCGTGACGAGTGTGGCCGTCGGCGTGATCACCACGATCGTCGCCAACCGTGGCCCGGCGCCCACCGGCTCGACCGACGCGGGCACAGTGACCACCGTCTTCGACGAGAAGACGACGTCGGTGCCCGACACGCTCTTCGCCGAGCTACGGGCGATCACCGGTGTGCGGTCCTCGACCGCCATCCGCGAGAACCCGGTGGTGACCGACTCCGGCGAGGTCGGGGTGATCGCGTGCACCGACCTCCCGAGCGCGTACGGTCGGTGCGCCGACGGCGCGAGCGTCATCGAGGTGCCGTTCGGCCTCAGCCGCTGGCGGGAGTCGGCGTCGCCCGCGACGGTCTGGCCGGCCGCGTCGCTCACCCTCGACGAACTCCAACGGCTACCGGTCGGGGCGATGGTCGTCGGCACGGACGGCTCCGCCGCCGCCGTCGAGCGCACCCGCACCGTGCTGGAGGTCGCCTTCCCGACCTTCTGGACGGGGCCGAACGTGCCCGGCGACTTCGAGTCGGACTTCGCCAACACGATGCGCGGCTGGGAACAACTGGCCAACGTCATCATCGTGGCCAGTCTCGCGCTCGGCGGGTGCAGCCTCGCGGTCAGCGTCATCGGCGGTCTCACCGAACGCCGACGCCCGTTCAGCCTCCTGCGCCTCAGCGGCGCGCCGGTGCGGATACTGCGTCGGGTGGTGGCGCTGGAGAGCGCCGTACCGATGCTCGCCGTCGCCGCCGTCGCCATCGGCATGGGCCTGCTGGCCGCCCACCTGTTCCTGCGGGCGCAGATGGACTACACGCTCGTCGCGCCGGAGCCGCGCTTCTACGTGATCGTCGTCGTCGGGTTGGCCGCCTGCCTCGGCGTCATCGCCTCCACCCTGCCGCTGCTGGAACGCATCACCGGGCCGGAGACCGCCCGCAGCGAGTAGTCGTCAGACCGTCGGCCCGGTGGTGGTGAGGGCGACCACCGGGCCGAGGACGAAGACGGCGGGCGGGCCGACACCTTCCCGGGCGGCGGCGGCGCCGATCTCGTCCAGCCGGGCGGGCACGGACCGCTGCGCGGGCAGCCCGGCGTCCTGCACGGCCAGCACCGGGGTCTCCGGGGCACGGCCGTGCTCGATCAGCACGGTCGCGATCTTGGCGATGGTGTCGACGGCCATCAGCAGCACGACGGTGCCCCGGGCCCGGGCCAGCGCCGCCCAGTCGACGAGCGAGTCGGGGTGCCCGGGCGGCAGGTGTCCGGACACGACTGTGACGTCGTGCGCCACACCCCGGTGCGTCACAGGTACGCCGGCGAGGGCCGGGGCGGCGAGCGCACTGCTCACCCCCGGGACCACAGTCACCGGTACGCCGCCCGCCACGCAGGCCTGCACCTCCTCGTGGCCGCGCCCGAAGACGTACGGGTCACCGCCCTTGAGCCGGACCACCCGGCGACCGGCGCGGGCGTGCGACACCAGGGCCTCGTTGATCGCCTCCTGGGCCATCGACGGGCCACGGGGCACCTTCGCGGCGTCGACCACCAGCACGTCGGGGCGCAGCCCGGCGAGCAGCCCCTGCGGGGCGAGTCGGTCGACCACCACGACGTCCGCCGCGTCGAGCAGCGCCTTTCCACGTACCGTGATCAGGTCGTCAGGCCCCGGCCCGCCGCCGACCACGGCGACCGAGCCGTGGCCGTGGTGTGCGTGCCCGTGGTGGTCGTGCCCGTGGTGGTGGTGGCCGTGGTGGTGGTGGCCGACCGGGTCGTCGGGGTGGTCGTGCGGGCGTTGCGGGCGACCCACCTTGTCCGCGAAGCCGGGCATCAACACCCGGTACGCGCAGGTGTCGCAGTTCATCCGGATGTCCCCGCCCAGCGCCTCGGCGTACCGCTCCAGGACGAGGTCGGCGAGGGCGTCACAGTCGCCGATCACCTCGGCGACGCGGACGTCCAGGTCGGGGTGGGCGGCGGCGAACTCGGCCGACTGGGCGACGATCCGGTCCGGCAGCACCCCGGCGAACAGGAAGTACGGCGCCACCACGATCCGTCGCGCGCCGAGGCGGCGCAGCCGCTCCAGCACCTCCGGCACCGACGGTTGCGCCAGGGAGATGAAGCCCGGCTCCACGCCCGCGTAGCCGCGCCCCTCCCAGAGCAGCCGGGCGACCTTGGCGACCTCGGCGTTGGCGTCCGGGTCGGTGGACCCCCGCCCGATCAACGCGACCCACGTGCCAGCCCGGTCGGCACCGGGCAGCTCCGTGCCGGCCCGGTCGGCACCCGCCAGCGCCGTGCCGGCCCGGTCCGAAGCGGCAAGTGCGGTGTCGATGCGTTGTTCGAGGGCTTCGTGCAGCAGCGGATGGGGGCCGAGCGGACGACCGTAGCGGTAGCTCAGCCCGGGGTGGCGCTGCTGCTCCCGGGCCATCGCGGCCGGGATGTCGCCCTTGCCGTGGCCGGCGCCGGTGAGTACCAGCGGCAGCGCCACCAGCGCCCGGTGCCCGCGGGCGACGAGCGCGCCGACCGCGTCGGTCAACGGTGGGCGGGACAGCTCGATGAAGCCGCCCTCGACGTCGCCGATGTCACAGCGACCGCGGACCCGCTCGACGAGAGCGGCGAACTGCTCGACCCCGGCCGCGCTACGCGTGCCGTGCCCGACGATGACCAACCCGGTCATGACTTCTCCTCGACGTAGAGCAGGGCGTTGAGGGCGGCGGCGGCGACCGCCGAGCCACCCTTCTCACCCACGTTGGACACGGCGGGCAGGCCGCTGGCCCGCAGCGCCGCCTTCGACTCGGCGGCGCCCACGAAGCCGACCGGCAGACCGACGACCAGCGCCGGCGCGGCGCCCAGCGTGAGTAGTTCGACAAGCGCCGTGGGCGCGCAGCCGACCACCCAGACCGCGCCCGGTCCGACCCGCTCCAGGGCGATCCGGACGGCCGCCGCCGAGCGGGTGATGCCGGCCGTGCGGCCCAGGGCGGCGGCGGCCGGCTCGGCTACCGGGCAGACCAGTTCCAGGCCGGCCCGGGTGATGCCGGCGGCGACCATCGCCACGTCGGTGACCACTGGCGCCCCGGCGCGCAGCGTGGCCAGCCCCGACTCCAGGGCGGCCTCGTCGCAGACCAGCTCGTCGACGTACGCGAGGTCGGCGCTGGCGTGCACCACCCGCTCGGTCACCGCTCGGCTCAGCGGCGGTAGGTGCGACAGGTCGACGCGCTCGCGCAGGATGCGGTACGACTCGACCTCGATGGGGTGCACCACCCGGTTCATCGGGCTCCTTCAGCACTGTCGGGCTCGACGACGCGGATCGCGTCGACCGGGCAGATCTCCAGGCACTCCAGGCAGCCGGTGCACCGGTCGGCGCGGACGGTGAGGCCGCCGGCGACCGGCCGGATCGCGTGCGTGGGGCAGGTGAGCAGGCAGGCCCCGCAGCCCTGGCAGGCGTCGATCGTCACGAGCGCCACCGGTACCCCCGGGGTGTGACCATCCGGCCGGCGACCAGTCGCGTGTCGGTGCTGCCGACGACCACGACGCTGTACATGTCGACGATGGACGGGTCGAGCGTGGCCACTGTCGCGAGGTGCACCCGTTCGCCGGGGCGGCTGGCGTTGCGCACCACGCCGACCGGGGTGTCCGGTGGCCGGTGCGCGGCGAGGATGCCGAGTGCCTTGCCGAGCTGCCAGTCGCGGGCCCGGCTGCGCGGGTTGTAGAAGAGCGTGACGAAGTCACCCTCGGCGGCGGCGGTCACCCGCCGCTCGATGACGTCCCACGGGGTGTGCAGATCGGACAGGCTCAGGTAGGCGTGGTCGTGGCCGAGCGGCGCGCCGAGCAGCGCCCCGGCGGCCAGTGCGGCGGTGACTCCGGGTACGCCCACCACGTCGATCCGCTCGTCGGCGTACTCCAGGGCGGGGCTGGCCATCGCGTACACCCCGGCGTCGCCGGAGCCGATCAGCGCGACCGCCCGGCCGGCGGCGGCCTCGGCGACGGCGGCGCGCGCCCGTGCCTCCTCCGCGCCCAACCCGCTGGAGAGCACCCGGGTCCCCGGTCGGAGCACGTCGCGGACCTGGTCCAGGTACTGGTCGAGGCCGACCACCACGGCGGCGCGACGTAACTCGGCCACCGCACGCGGGGTGCGCAGGTCGGCGGCGCCCGGTCCGAGGCCGACGACGGCCAGCCGGCCACGTGGCGCGTGCCGGGCCACCGCCACGGTGGCCATCGCCGTCGCGGTCTTGCCCACCAGCAGCGTCGCGTCGTCGGCCCGGCCGTCCGTGCCGAGCAGGGCCGCGGCCTCCGCCACGCTCGGCGTGCCGACCGCGGCGCGGACCACCTCGCTGGGGTGCGGCACGTCGACCGCCGCCAGCCGCGTCGCCGGCCAGGTCACCAGGGGTACGCCGAGCGCGTCGGCGGTGCTGCGGATGCCCGCCTCGTCGGCCTTGATGTCGGCGGTGGCCAGGCAGCGCAGGCTCGCCGGGTCGAGGCCGGCCTCGGCCAGCACCCGGTGCAGCAGCTCCGTCACCTCGGCGGCGGGTACGCCCCTACTCGCGCCCACGCCGGCGACCAGCGACGGCGGCCGCAGCACGGCGGTCCGCTCGTCGGGCGGCACGACCCGGTCGGTGACCAGCAGCCGGTACCCGCCGTCCGACGTGTCCTCCTCCGTGGTGTCGCCGTCGGCGGCGCGCACGTTCGGGGGCAGGGCGGGCAGTGGCCAGTCGACGTCGGCGACCAGCCGGACCGGCTCGCCGTCCAGGATGGCCCGGGACACCGCGGCGACCGCGCCCTGCACGGGCCAGCCGAGGGTGTCCAGCCCCGGCAGGTCGACAGCGTCGGTGGCTGTGGTGATCACCGGTCGGGCGTCCAGCAGGTCGGCGACCTGCTCGGCGAGGGCGTTGGCCCCGCCGGCGTGCCCACCGAGCAGCGCCACGGCGTGCCGGGCGGCCTCGTCGACGACCACCACCGCCGGGTCGGTGCGCTTGTCGTCGAGCAGCGGCGCCACGATCCGCACCACCGCCCCGGTGGCCAGGAACGCGATCACCGCGTCACACACGGCCCAGGCGGTCCGCAGCGCGTCGGCGACGGTCTCCCCCTCGACCAGCCGGGCGTGCGGCCACGCGGCGGCCAGGGTGTCGGCGTGCCGGCGGCCGGCGGCGGTGGCCGCCACCAGGCCGATCCGGGCGGGTGGGTTCTGGTCGGTCACTGGCGCTCCCCGGTGAGGACGACCACCGGATTGGTGGCCGCGAGGCGGATCGACCCGCCGGGCAGGTCGGCGAGGCGGGCGGCGGAGAGCTGGCTGCCCTCGACGGTGTAGCCGGCGGCGCGCAGGAGACCCACGGCCGGTGCGACCCGGTCCAGTGCGGCCAGGGTGAGCACCACCCGCTCGGGTCGACGGGCCACCACGGCGGTGAGGACGTCGACACCGCCACCGCCGACGAAGACCGCGTCCGGCTCGGGGAGGTCGGCCAGGGCCGCCGGGGCACGACCGGTGACCAGCCGGACGTGCACGGCGTGCGCGGCGGCGTTGGCCTGGACGGTCGCGCCGGCCTCGGGATCCTGTTCGACGGCGAGCACGGCCGCGCCGAGCAGCGCGCACTCGATGCCGACCGAGCCGCTGCCCGCACCGATGTCCCAGATCAGCCGGCCCAGTCGGGGACGTAGCCGGGCGACGACGAGGGCGCGCACCTCCGACTTCGTGATCATGGAGTCGCGGTGGGCGTACCGGTCCTCCGGCAGCGCCCAGCCGCCAGCCGGCGCGGCGGCGGGCTGGTTGTCGGCGCGCATCCCGCCGACCGTGGCCCGATCGAGCGCGCCGTCGGTGGGCGCGGACGCGGCGGGTACGACGTCGGCGGGCGCGGGACCGGCGGTTGCGCCGTCGGCGAGGCTGAGCAGGACGTGCGGGTCGGCCCAGGTCTCGGCGGCGGCCTGCTCGGGGGTCACCGCGCGGATCCGTTCGGCGGCGGTGCCCAGGTGCTCGGCGACCAGCAGGCGGCGGGACCAGCCGATCAGGCCGCCGCCCAGCTCGGCGGCGCCGGCGCCGGGCGCGGTGAGCACGGCGACCAACGGCAGCGCCCGGCAGGCGTTCAGTGCGGCTCGGGGGTCGCGCCCGTGCGCGCTGACCACAGCCGCGCCGTCCCAGGGCAGCCCGGCGCGGGCGAACGCGGCGGCCACACTGGACACCGCCGGCACCACCCGCAGCGGCAGCCCGGCCGCGCGCAGCCGCCGGACGATGCCGAACAGGCCGGGATCGCCGCTGGCCAGCACCACGGCGGGCACCCCGGCGTCGGCGGCCTCGGCGAGGCGGCCCAGGGCGGGGGCGAGCGGCCCGAGGGTGATGGTGTCCGCGCCGGCCGGTACCGGCACCGCGGCCAGGTGCCGGGCCGCGCCGACCACCAGCCCGGCGGCGGCGAGCACCGGGGCGAGCGCCGGGTGCGGCGGGGCGCCCGCGGCATCCAGACCGACCACAGTCACGCCGCTCACCGGGGCCACCGGCCGGACGAGGCGACGACGTGCGCTCCGGCGAAGTCGACCATCGCCACGTCCACGGTGACCGTCGGCCCGGCGAAGCGTCGCAGCACCTGGCGGACCCGCTGACAGAGCAGGTCGCCGGCCGGGGCGAGCAGCCCGGCGGCCTCCCACAGCTCGTACGCGTGCCGCCCGGTGTTCGCCTCGGTCACGGCGGCGACCAGCGACGGGTCGCCGCCGGCCTCGGCGGTCACCGCGCCGAGCAGGGAGAGGTCCACAGTGGAGCGGGTGTAGTGGGTCATCAGGATGCCTGCCGCGAGTTTGGCGAGCTTGCCGGCCATGCCGACGAAGACCACACCGGTCATCGCGTCACCCACCGCGGCGGTCACCGCGGCCCCGGTGAAGTCGCCGACCTCGACGAAGCAGACCTCGGGCAGGTCGGGCAGGAGCGCGCGGGCGGCCCGCTCGGTACGCCCGCCGGTGCAGAGCACCACTGTCGGCTCGCCCTGGGCAGCCATCACGTGCACGGCCTGCACGACGCTGGCCCGCCACGACGCGGTGGAGAAGGGGCGGACGATCCCGGTGGTGCCGAGAATCGAGATCCCGCCGAGGATGCCGAGCCGGCGGTTGGTGGTCTTGCGGGCCATGATCTCGCCCCGGGGCACGCTGATCACCACCCGGACGCCGACCTCGCTGAGGTCGACCACCTCGGCCACCGCCTCGCCGATCATCCGGCGGGGGGTGTCGTTGATGGCCGGGCCGCCGACCGCGAGCCCGAGGCCGGGTTTGGTGACCGTGCCGACCCCGGCACCGCCGGCGAGCCGTAGGCCGGGGACGTCGGTCCAGTTGACGGTGGCGGTCAGCTCGGCGCCGTGGGTGACGTCCGGGTCGTCCCCGGCGTCCTTGACCACCACCGCCTCGGCGCGGACCGGTGGGGTGCCGGTCACCTCGCAGCGCTCCACCGGGAAGCGCACCCGGCGTCCGGCGGGCAGGCCGATCTCCACCTCCTGCTGGGTGGTGCCGGTGACAAGCGCGGTGACCGCGGCCTTGGTTGCCGCCGTCGCGCACGCGCCGGTGGTCCAGCCGGTGCGCAGCGCGGTGGGCCGGACCTTCGCGGTACGCGGCAGGTCCGGTTCGCGCAGCGGCGGTTCGGCGTACGTCACGGTGTGTGCCCCGGTGTGGCGGTCCCCCCGGTACGCGCGCTGGCCTGGCGACGCAGCTCGGCGCGGGCGGCCGGCTCGGCGCGGCGGAAGGTGTGGAAGTGCCCGGGGTGGTACAGGTGCGAGCGGGTGCCCTCGGCGGCGAGGGCCGGCCCGACCAGGAACAGGGTGTGCTTCCACAGTTTGTGCTGCTTGACCGTCGCCTCCAGGGTGCCGACCGTGCAGCGCACCACCAGTTCGTCGGGCCAGGTCGCCTGGTACGCCACCACGGCCGGGGTGTCCTCCGGGTAGCCGCCGGCCAGCAGTTCGGCCTGCACCTGTCCGGATCGGGCGGCGGAGAGGAAGAGCGCCATTGTGGTGCCGTGTCGGGCGAAGTCGCGGACGCGCTCGCCGGGCGGCATCGGGGTCTTGCCGCCTTCGAGGCGGGTGAGGATCACCGACTGGGCCACCTCGGGCACTGTCAGCTCCCGTCCGACGATCGCCGCGACGGCGGTGAACGAGGACACCCCGGGCACGATCTCGACGGCCAGGCCGAGGGCCCGGCACAGGTCCAGCTGCTCCTGCACCGCGCCCCACAGCGCCGGGTCTCCGGAGTGGATCCGAGCCACTGTCAACCCCTGCTCGGCGGCCCGCTCGTAGAGCGGCAGCACGCCCTCGATCGGTAGCTGCGACGAGTCGACGATCTCCGCGCCGGTGCGGGCGTGGTGGAGCACGTCGGCGTGCACCAGGCTCGCCGCCCAGATCACGATGTCCGCCTCGGCGATCACCCGCGCGGCCCGAAGGGTCAGCAGGTCCGCCGCCCCCGGGCCGGCTCCGACGAACCACACCTTGCCGTCGCTGGTCACAGCTTTCCTCCTCGGTGCTCGCGGCGGGCCGGAACCAGCAGCGTCGACAGGTACGGCAGGTCGTGCTCGGTGTTGTCGACCGGCCCGATCCGTTCACCGGGCAGCCCCAGGCTGCGTCCGAGCACGGCGTCGGCGAGACGACCCTGCCGGCGCAGCTCGGCGAGCAACTCCGGGTGCCGCCGCCAGCCCTTGTAGGCGACAACGGTGCCCGGCCCGGCCAGGGCGTCCGCGAAGAGCGCCAGGCCCGCGGTGGCCGGCAGCAGGGTGAGCGGTTCGCGTCCCTCACAGAGCGGGGTGCCGCTGCGCGCCGCCAGCTCCTGCATGGCGGTGATGCCGGGCACGGTCGCCACCCGCACCGCCGGGCGCAGCGCCCGGACGCTCTGGGCCAGGTAGCCGAAGGTCGAGTAGACGTTGGGGTCGCCGATGGTGGCGAACGCGAGGGACCGCGCCCCCGCGTCGATCGCCTCGACCACCACCCGCGCGGCCTCGTCCCAGGCCGCCGCCCGGCGGGCGGTCACCCCACCCCGGTCGTCCAGCGCGAACGGCAGCCGGCGCAGCCGGTCCGCCGCGACGTGGGAGCGCACCGTCGCCTCGGCCCGCCCGGCGTCCGTTGCCGGTGGCGTCGGACCGGCGGTCGCGGTGGTCGCGACCCGGTCCGCCATCACCGGTACGAAGACCAGGTCGGCCTCGCGCAGCAGCCGCACCGCCTTGACGGTGAGCAGTTCCGGGTCGCCCGGGCCGACGCCGACCCCGGTGAGCGTGGCGTCGGCGCTCATCGGCACGCCTCGACCAGTCGACGGGCCGCCTCCGGGTGACCGGCCCAGTGGGTGTGCAGGTAGGACGCGTGCACCCCGCCGGTGACGAAGCCGTGCTCGGTGTCGTTCCAGCGCCACGCCGACGTCTCGCCGTGCCCCGGGTCGGTGGCGGTGCGGTGGAACTCGTGGCCGCGTACGGGCTCGCCGGCGCGCGCCACCGGGGAGTCGGTGACGGCCAGGGCCTCCCGGTAGCCGAGGGTGAGACGCTCGGTCATCCGGGCGGTCAGGTCCAGTCGGCCGCACATGGGCACACCGTCCAGGGACCGCCCGAGGTAGAGCAGTCCGGCGCACTCGGCCACGATCGGCCCGTCGAAGTCGGCCAGTTCGGCGCGGAGCGCCGTGTTGTCGGCCAGTGTCTGCGCGTACGCCTCGGGGAAGCCGCCGCCGATCACCACCGCCCGGGTGCCGGTGGGCAGCGCCGGGTCGCGCAGCGGGTCGACGGTGACGACCTCCGCGCCGGCCGCGGCGAGCAGTTCGGCGGTCTCCGCGTACGAGAAGGTGAAGGCCGGACCACCGGCGAGGGCGACCCGTGGTCGCTCGACGCCGGCCGGCCCGCCGACGGCGGCGACCGGGTCCCACGCCGGGGTGGTCAGTGGCGGGGCGGTCCGGGCCAGGTCGAGCACGGCGTCGAGGTCCACTGTGGCCTCGACCAGTTCGGCGAGCGCGGTGACGATCGCGACGGATTCGGGTGCCCGCTCGGCGACCGGCACCAACCCGAGGTGCCGGGCCGGCGCGGCCACCTCGGCGGCGCGGGTGACCGCCCCGAGCACCGGTACGCCCACCTCGGCGAGGGCGTCGCGCAGCAGCATCTCGTGCCGGGGTGAGCCGACCCGGTTGAGGATCACCCCGCCGATCCGCACCGCCGGATCGAACGCGGCCATGCCGAGGGTGAGCGCGGCGGCCGACCGGCCCTGCGCGGTGGTGTCCAGCACCAGCAGCACGGGTGCCTCGATCAGCCGGGCGACGTGCGCGGTGGACGCGTAGTCGCGGCGGCCCACCGCCCCGTCGTGCAGGCCCATGACGCCCTCGACCACTGCGATGTCGGCGGGCGTGGGGACGCTCGCGCCGTGGCGCAGCAGCGGAGCGATCCGGTCGGCCCCGACCAGGAACGGGTCGAGGTTGCGCCCTGCTCGCCCGGCGGCGAGGGCGTGGTAGCCAGGGTCGATGTAGTCGGGGCCGACCTTGTGCGGGCTGACCGTCAGACCCCGACGGCGCAGCGCGGCGAGCAGCCCGGTGGCCACAGTGGTCTTGCCGTGGCCGCTGGCCGGGGCGGCGACCACCACCCGGGGCAGCGCCCAGTGCGCGCTCACCACTCGATGCCCTTCTGGCCCTTCTGGCCGGCGTCCATCGGGTGCTTGACCTTGGTCAGCTCGGCGACCAGGTCGGCGGCGGCGACCAGGCGCGGGTCGGCGTCCCGACCGGTGATCACGACGTGTTGGAAGCCGGGCCGGTCGGCCAGGGTGGCGACCACCTCGTCGACGTCCACCCAGCCCCACTTCATCGGATAGGTGAACTCGTCCAGCACGTACAGCCCGTAGCGCTCGGCGGCCAGGTCACGCTGAATCTGCCGCCAGCCCTCCAGGGCGTCGGCGGCGTGGTCGGCGTCGCCGCCGCGCTGGATCCAGGACCAGCCCTCGCCCATCTTGTGCCAGGCCACCGGGGCGCCCTGGCCGGTGCGCTCGTGCACCTCGCCGAGCGCCCGGAAGGCGTTCTCCTCCCCCACCCGCCACTTGGCGCTCTTGACGAACTGGAACACCCCGACCGGCAGGCCGGCCGTCCAGGCCCGCAACGCCAGCCCGAAGGCGGCCGTGGACTTCCCCTTCATCTGTCCGGTGTGGACGATCAGCAACTGTCGGTGCCGCCGCTGCCGGGTGGTCAACCCGTCAGCAGGCACGTGACTCGGTTGTCCCTGCGGCATCAGCACGTCCCCCGTCCCGCGGACACTCCCGCGATCTTGCGGTTTCTGTTGGTCATATGCGCACTTCGCCCTCTATGCCGCGACAGGAAGTGCAAGATCGCGGGGGTGAGGGTGGGTGAGGGCTTCCAGGGCGGTTCGGGGGGCGTTCAGCTGGGTGGCCAGGCGGGAGGCCAGGTTGAGGCGGACGGGGCCGGACTCGCAGTCGACGACCACGCAGGGGGCACCGGTTGACGCCAGGACCGCTGCCGCCGCTGCCGCCCGGTCGAGGGGACGAGTGCCCGCAGTGGCTCGCCCGTCGGTGACGACGAGGACCAACGGGCGGCGCTTCGGGTCGCGCAGGCGCTCCACCCGCAACAGGTCCGCGGCGGCGAGCAACCCCTCGGCCAACGGCGTACGCCCGCCGGTGGGCAACTCGGCCAGCCGGGTCGAGGCGGCCAGCACCGACGAGGTCGCCGGCAGCAGGGTCCGGGCGTCGGCGCCCCGGAACGCGATCACCGCGACCTTGTCCCGCCGCTGGTACGCGTCGGTGAGCAGGGCGAGCACCGCGTCCTTCACCGTGGTCATCCGCTGCCTGGCGCCCATCGAGCCGCTCGCGTCCACCACGAAGAGCACCAGGTTGCCCTCGCGCCCCTCACGAACCGCCTCGCGCAGGTCGTCCCGGCGCAGTCGCAGCGGACCGGTCAGCCGGCCCCGGGCGGCCTGGTGCGGCGCGGCGGCGCGGATCGTGGCCGGCAGGTGCAACGCCCCGACCCGGCCCGCCGGCACCCGCGCGCCGGTGGTGCGGCCCCGCCCGGTGCGGGCCCGCGAACGCCGGCCGGGCACCCCGTCACCCACGCCGGGCGCGGTGAGCACCCGCGCCTTCAACCCACCCCGAGGTACGGCCACCGGTTGGGACTCCCCGCCGCCGGTCGGCTCGTCGTCACCTGTCGCCGACTGCCGGCCGCCGCGCGGGCGCGCGTTCTGGCCGTCGCCGCCTCGGTCGCCCTGCTGGTGCTGCGGCCAGCCGTCGTCGTCGCCACGGTCGCCCGGCTGGTGCTGCGGCCAGCCGCCGGTGCCGTCCGGGCCGTCGGTGCGCCCCTCGGGGCCGGCGCCGTTCCGCGCCGTCGAGTGCTCCGTCGACCCGGGGTCACAGTCGTCGACGCCGTTGCCGCCCTGCGGTCCGCCGCCACTCGGGCCGCCCCCGTTCGGGCCGCCCCCGTTCGGGCCTCCGTCACCGGCCGGCCCACCGCCCTGCGGGCCGCCGCCATCCGGGCCACTGTCGTCGGGACCGGAGTCGTCCGGGTCGTCGGGGTGGGCGTCCTGGGCGCGCTGCAACGCCTCGTCGAGGCGCTTCTCGTCCAGCCCCGGGGTGTCGAACGGGTCGCG
Source organism: Micromonospora ureilytica (assembly GCF_015751765.1). NCBI lineage: Bacteria > Bacillati > Actinomycetota > Actinomycetes > Micromonosporales > Micromonosporaceae > Micromonospora > Micromonospora ureilytica. The sequence continues at coordinate 2,043,363 of NZ_JADOTX010000001.1, read as the reverse complement.
GCGGCGGCGGTGCGGCAGGGCCAGCCGGGCGGCCACCCGGACGTCGTCGATGGTGACCCGGTCCCGGCCGTGCCAGGCGGCGTGGGCGAGGGCGGTACGGGCGGTGACGATGTCGGCCCGCATCCCGTCCACGTCGAACGCCGCACACACCTCGGCGATCTGCCGCAAAGCGGCGTCCGGCAGGCGTACCCCGGGAAGTCGGCGGCGGGCGGCGACCACCTGGCCGGCGATCTCCGCGTCGGCGTCGGCCCAGCGGGCGGCGAAACCGACCGGGTCCGCGTCGGCGGCCAGCCGGCGGCGGACCACCTCGACCCGGATCTCCGGGTCCCGACTGGCACCCACCTCCACGGTGAGCCCGAACCGGTCGAGCAGCTGCGGGCGCAGCTCCCCCTCCTCCGGGTTCATCGTGCCGACCAGCAGGAACCGGGCCGCGTGACTGACCGAGACGCCCTCCCGCTCGACGTGGCTGCGGCCCATCGCCGCCGCGTCCAGCAGCAGGTCGACGAGGTGGTCGTGCAGCAGGTTGACCTCGTCGACGTAGAGCACCCCCCGGTGCGCGGCGGCGAGCAGGCCCGGCTCGAAGGCGCGTACCCCCTCGCCGATCGCCTTCTCCAGATCCAGCGCGCCAACCACCCGGTCCTCGGCGGCGCCCACCGGCAGCTCGACGAGGCGGGCCGGGCGGGTCTCGGCGGCGGCGTCGGCCGGGTGCGGGCCGTCCGGGCAGGCCGGGTCGGGCTCGGCCGGGTCACAGCCGAAACGGCAGCCGGCCACCCGGCGCACCGGCGGCAGCAGCGCGGCGAGCGCCCGCACGGCTGTGGACTTGGCGGTTCCCTTCTCACCACGGACCAGCACCCCGCCGATCGCCGGGGACACCGCGTTGAGCAGCAACGCCAGCCGCATGTCGGCCATGCCGAGCACCGCACTGAACGGGTAGGTCGTGGTGGTGGTGACGGTCTCGGTCATGCCCGGTCCTCCAGGTCGCCCTCGCTGGCCAGGTACGTGTCGCGCAGCCGGTCGAGGGTGGCCGGTTCCGGCTTGGCCCACAGCCCCCGGTCGGCGGCCTCCAACAGCCGTTCGGTGATGCCTCGCAGCGCCCACGGGTTGGACTTCTCCAGGAACTCCCGGGTCGTGTCGTCGAAGAGGTACGCGGCGGCCAGGTGCTCGTACATCCAGTCGTCGACCACCCCGGCGGTGGCGTCGTAGCCGAACAGGTAGTCCACCGTGGCCGCCAGCTCGAACGCGCCCTTGTAGCCGTGCCGGCGCATCGCGGCGATCCACTTCGGGTTGACCACCCGGGCCCGGAACACCCGTCGGGTCTCCTCGCCCAGGGTGCGGGTGCGCACGTCGTGCGGCATCGCCGAGTCACCCACGTACGCCTGCGGTGACGTGCCGGTGAGGTGGCGGACCATCGCCACCATCCCGCCGTGGTACTGGAAGTAGTCGTCGGAGTCGACGATGTCGTGCTCGCGGGTGTCCTGGTTCTTCACCGCCACCGCGATCCGGGCGAACGAGCGCTCCATGTCGGCGCGCGCCTCCCGCCCGTCCAGGCCCCGGCCGTACGCGTAACCGCCCCACACCGCGTACACCTCGGCCAGGTCGGCGTCGCTGCGCCAGGTCCGGGCGTCGATCAGGGGCAGCAGCCCCGCGCCGTACGCGCCGGGCTTGGAGCCGAAGATCCGGGCGGTGGCCCGCCGCTCGTCGCCGTGCTCGGCGACGTCGGCGGTGACGTGTGCCCGCAGGTAGTTCTCCTCGTCCGGCTCGTCCAGGGCGGCGACCCGCCGGACGGCGTCGTCGAGCAACGCCACGACGTGCGGGAACGCGTCGCGGAAGAAGCCGGAGATGCGCACTGTGACGTCGACGCGGGGCCGGCCCAGCTCGGCGGTCGACACCACCTCGACACCGGTGACCCGCCGGGACCTGTCGTCCCAGACCGGCCGGCAGCCCAGCAGCGCGAGCACCTCGGCGATGTCGTCGCCCTGGGTCCGCATGGCGCTGGTGCCCCACACGGTCAACCCCACCGAGCGGGGGTACGCGCCGGTGTCGGCGAGGTGCCGGGCCAGCAGCGAGTCGGCGAGGGCCACCCCGACGTCCCAGGCGTTGCGGCTGGGGATGGCCTTCGGGTCGACCGAGTAGAAGTTGCGGCCGGTGGGCAGCACGTTGACCAGGCCGCGGGTGGGTGAGCCGGACGGGCCGGGCGGCACGAACCTGCCGTCCAGCGCCCCGAGGGTGTTGGTGAGCTCGTCGGTGGTCCGGTCCAGTCGGGGCACCAGCTCGGTGGCGGCGAAGTGCAGCACCGCGGCGACGTCCGGGATCGACCGACCGGTCACCTCCGCCACCACGGCGTCGACGGTGTCCACGGCCCAGCCCAGGGTTTCCATGCCGACGACCAGCCGCCGCGCGAGGGCCTCGATGAGGTCGATCGCGTCGGCGGCGGTGCCGGCCGGTCCGTCCACCACGTCGGTCAGCGCCGGGGGAAGCGCCAGGCGCTGTCCCGGCGTCGCGAGCAGCTCCTGCTCGTCGAGGGAGTACGCGACGGCGAGGGCCTGCCGCAGGCCGGGCAGGGCGCGGGCACCGCCCCAGATCTGTGGGGCGCGCAGCACCGCGAGGACCAGGTTGACCCGTGGCTCGCCGGTGGGCGCGTCGGCGAGGATGTGCAGCCCGTCGCGGATCTGCACGTCCTTGACCTCGCAGAGGTACCCGTCGAGGTGCAGCACGAAGTCGTCGAAGTCGTCCGCGTCGGGCATGGCCTCGGCGTGCAGGTCGTGGTGCAGCTCGGCGGCGCGCACCAGGTCCCAGATCTGGGCCCGCACGGTGGGCACCTTGGCCGGGTCGAGGGCCTGCACTGTCGCGTACTCGTCGAGCAGTTGCTCCAGTTTGGCCAGGTCGCCGTAGGTCTCGGCGCGGGCCATCGGCGGGACCAGGTGGTCGACGACCACGGCGTGCGCCCGCCGCTTGGCCTGGGTGCCCTCGCCGGGGTCGTTGACGATGAACGGGTACACCAGCGGCAGGTCGCCGAGGACCGCGTCGGGCGCGCAGTCGGCGGCGAGGCCGAGGCCCTTGCCGGGCAACCACTCCAGGGTGCCGTGCTTGCCCAGGTGCACCACGGCGTCCGCGCCGAAGCCGCCGTCCGCGACGGGCGCTGTCAACCAGCGGTACGCGGCCAGGTAGTGGTGGCTGGGCGGCAGGTCCGGGTCGTGGTAGATGGCGATCGGGTTCTCCCCGAAGCCGCGGGGCGGCTGGATCAGCAGCACCACGTTGCCGAAGCGCAGCCCGGCGAGCACGATGTCGCCGCCCTCGGTGTACAGCTCGCCCGGTGGCTCACCCCAGTGCTCCCGCATCCGCTCGCGCAGCTCGGCCGGGACCTGGTCGAACCAGCGCCGGTACGTCGGCCCCGGTATCCGGGCCTCGGCGGCGGCCAACTGCTCCGGGGTGAGCCACTCCACGTCGTGACCACCGGCGGCGATCAGCGCGTGGATCAGCGCGTCGCCGTCGTCGGGCGGCGGCGCGTCACCCAGGTCGTAGCCGGCCTCGGCCAGCGCGGCGAACAGCCGGACCGCCGAGGCCGGGGTGTCCAGCCCGACGGCGTTACCGACCCGGGCGTGCTTGGTGGGGTACGAGCTGAGCACCACGGCGACCCGCTTGTCGGCGTGCGGCACGTACCGCAGCCGGGCGTGACGCACCGCGATCCCGGCGACCCGGGCGGCCCGCTCGGGGTCGGCGGCGTAGACCGAGAGCCCGTCGGCGTCGATCTGCTTGAACGAGAACGGCACTGTGACGATCCGGCCGTCGAACTCGGGGATGGCCACCTGCATGGCGGCGTCCAACGGGGACAGGCCGGCGTCGCTGTCGGCCCACTGCGCGTGCGTGCTGGTGAGGCAGAGCGCCTGGATGACCGGAACGTCCAGGGCGGCCAGGGCGCCCACGTCCCAGGCGTCCTCGTCGCCGCCACCGGAGGCGTCCGCGGCGACCGCGCCGCCGGCCGCGAGCACCGTGACCAGCAGGGTGTCACAGCGGGCGAACAGCCCGAGTGGGCCGGCGCCGGCGGTCAGCCCGCGCAGTGAGCCGCAGAAGATCGGCAGCGGGTTGCCGCCGGCCTTGTGGACGGCGTCCGCGAGCACGTCGACGAAGTCGGTGTTGCCGGCGAGGGCGTGCGCCCGGTAGAAGACGATTCCCACTGTGGGCCGGCCCGGATCGGTGGGGTGGTCGCCGTGCACGCCGTACGACGGGGTGGGTGTGGGCGGGGCGAACCCCTCACCGGTGAGCAGCACCGTGTCGGACAGGAACCGGGCCAGCTGCCCCAGGTTTTCCGGCCCGCCCTCGACCAGGTAGGCCAGCGCCTGGGTGACGACTCCGGACGGCACCGTGGAGATGGCCATCAGCTCCGCGTCGGGGAGCGCCTCGCCGCCGAGCACGACCGTCGGCACGCCGGTGGCGAGCACCGCGGCGAGGCCGTCCGGCCACGCCTGCCGACCGCCGAGAAGGCGTACGACGACGAGGGCGACGCCGTCGAGCAGGGCGGGCACCTCCTCGACGGTGACCCGCGCGGGGTTGGCCAACCGGTAGTCGGCGCCGCTGGCACGGGCGGCCAGCAGGTCGGTGTCGGCGGTGGACAGCAGCAGGATGCGCACGGCAGGCTCCGGAAAGTGACGTCCTGGGCCGCCACGAGGGCGACCGGGGACGATGCGGGTGGGTACGGCGTCAGCCGGTACGACGGCCCGGGCGAACGGCGCACCGACGCGGGCGTCGGGGCCGGACAGCGTCGGGCGATCAGCTCAACGGTGCCGGTGGCCGGTGTCCTTGGAACGCACTGCCTGGAGCGCAATACGACGATGATCGTCGATGAATGAGACGCCGTGCGTCATCGGGTCCTCCTCGGGTGTCCACGCCCTGGGGTACGTCCCGACGGCCGAAGTATCCTGGCTTCCGGATCGACGCTCTCCCCCGGCCTTCCAACCGCAGACACACGGCCGTGACTCACGAGGGGGGATCGCTCCCCGGTGACAGTGGCGGGACCGCGTCGGAATTGCACCGACTTCCTTCACTGCCGTCAGGCCGCGAATGCTGCCACACCGCCGCGCCGCCGGTCAACGCGGACCCCGGCGTCGCCCGGCCACGCCCACCACATTGACCTGCGGAAATATCGGTGCGCGGGGGTCGAGTGTTGCCGTGGCAGGGGTGGGGTGGGGTGGTGCGGTAGCAGGGGGCGAGTGTCCACGCGGGCCCTTTGGAGCTGATGTCGTAAACGATTCAGCCGCCTTGACTCCCGGCTGGGACGTACGGCGATGTCACCAACGATTCAGCTCCAAAGGAGCCGAACGACACACGCCCGGAGCGAAGCGACGCCCGCCCAGGGCCGAGCGACGCCAGGGTCAGCGGGCGTGGCGTTCCGGGTGGGCCCGGCTCCAGGTCCGCATCCGCTCCGGGTAGCCGGTGCGCGCTGCCTCGTACAGCGGCACCGCGTGCTTGCGGGCGATAGTGCCGGCCGCACGCGGCGTTCCGGTACGGCGGCGGATCCACTCGCCGTCGTGGGCGATCGCCACCACCGTGGTGTCCGTCGCGGTCGTCTCCGGCTCCAGGTAGAACTCCACCCCGCGCCGGGTGGCGACGAACGCCTCCAGCGCCGCGAGGTCGTCGCGGGTCGCCTCCCGGTCCAGCTTCGTCGGGGTTGCCTCGGCACCCCGCGACCGGCGGTTGAACCAGCTCATGCCCCGCCCCTCTCCTCGACGCCCCTCCAGTGCAGCACCCATTCCTGGCAATACGCTGCACGCCGGATGGGAGACAGCTGACCTGCGTCGGGAAGGCCGGGTGGAACCCGCGGCGGGTGGGCGGTGTCATGAGTGTGATCCGAACGGAGGCTCCCCTGGACGACGAGGCGCTCGTCACCCGCGCTCGGGCAGGTGACCTGGAGGCGTACAACCTCCTGGTCGCCCGGCACACCGCGTCCGCGTACCGGACGGCGGTGCTGCTCGGCGCCGGCTCGGACTCCGAGGACGTCATCCAGGAGGCGTTTGTGAAGGCGTACCGGAAGTTGTCCCGTTTTCGCGGCGACTCGTCGTTCCGGTCGTGGCTACTCACGATCGTCGCCAACGAGACCCGCAACCTGCACCGCTCCCGTGGCCGGCGCGACGGGCTCGTCCTGCGAGCGGCGGCAGCGGACCCGGCCTCCGAGGTCGTCGAGGACGACGCGGTCGGCGCGGTCCTCGCCGGGGAGCGCCGGGCGTCGCTGGTGCAGGCCCTGCGACAACTGCCGGTACGCGACCGTGAGGTGATCGTCTGCCGATTCTTCCTCGATCTCACCGAGGAGGAGACGGTGGCGGCTCTGGGCTGGCCCCGGGGCACTGTGAAGTCGCGCACGTCCCGGGCGCTGGCGAAGCTTCGCGGCCTGCTCGACAGTGCGGAGGTCCGGCATGGGTGACCTCGAACGGGAACTGCGTGACCTTTCCGCCTGGCTGGAAACGCCCGAGCCGCCCGACGTGCGCGCCCAAGTCCGCGCACGGCTCGACAGGCCCGCGCGTCGGTGGCGTGCGCTCGTCGCGGCGGCGCTCGTCGCCCTGATCGTGGCGGTGGTGTTGCCGCCGACGCGGGTGGCCATCGCCGACGCCGTCGCGGGGCTGCTGCGCTTCGCCGGTGTCAGCATCGCCACCGCGCCCGCCCCGACGCCGCCCGGCGGCACCGCGTCGCCGTTGCCCGGGCAGCGGGCCGTCGCCCTGGACGAGGCGCAACGGGCAGTACGGTTCCCGATCCGCCTGCCGGCGAGGCTGGGCCCACCCGAGCGGGTGCTGGTCGCCGGTCCGGACGCCACGGGCCGGTACCGGGTGGCGACGCTGCTCTACGACGGGGGCGCGCTGCGTGTCGACGCGTTCGACGGTCGCCTCAACCTGTCCTTTCACAAGGAGGTCATCCCGCCGGGTGCGGAGTGGGTCCAGGTCAACGGCGACTTCGCCGTGTGGGTCGACGGCCCACACGTGCTGTCCTACGTGGATCGGGCGGGCGGAATCCGCAGTGAGACCGCCCGACTGGCCGCCTCGACCCTGATCTGGCAGGACAACGACGTGAGCTACCGGCTCGAGGGCGACCTCACCAAGACCGAGGCGATCGAGATCGCGGGCTCACTGCGCTAGGCCGTGTCTTCAATGGTTCACAACCATTGGAGTAGCGCGGCCATAGTGACTGCGGCCTGGAATGAGGTCGTGGTCTTGTCGTAGCGGGTCGCGACGCTGTGGCACTGCTTGAGCGACGTTCGACGACGTTGCGTCGTTTGTAGAGCTGCCTGTCGAACGTCGGTGGCCGGCCGCCACGGTTGCCGCGTCGGCGGCGGTTGGCCTGCTGGTCGGCGCTTTCAGGGATCAGGCCGTCGCGGGCGAGGTGAATCTTGGTGGTCAGTGCACCTCGACTTTGACCGAGGGCGTGATCTTATGGTTCGTCCGATTCTCGGCGCCCCCTTTAGCGCCAGCGGCGTGCTGGTGGCCTCGCACGATCCGCTGGAGTCGACCGACACCAGCCAGTCGATGTCCCCGTCCGCGCCGGCCCGGTCGGGCCGTCATTGGCCTCTCACCACAACGGGAGCAGACCCGGTGGTTCCGCGGTCATTGCTGGGCTGCCGAGGAGATGACGCGGGGATGGCGTTGTCGATGAGGACGGCGGCGATGGCGGCGGCGGTGGGGAAGGATTCGCTGTTGAGGACTCGGGTGCGGGCCGAGGCGCCGTCGATGAGCAGCGCCAGTTGTTCGCCGAGTTGTTCGGGGTTGCTGGCGCCGGCTTCGCGGGCGGTTTCGGTGAGTCGGGCGGCGATGGCGGTCTTGTAGTCGCGTGCGTACTGGGATGCGGGGTGTTGAGGGTCGTGGAGTTCGACGGCCGCCGCGATGTAAGGGCACAGGGGCGTGGAGGCGGGAATCTCGAAGGCGGCGAGGAGTCGTTCGCGGGGTGTGAGGTCGGTTCGGTCGAACACTCCGGGCATGACGTCGGGATCGAATCGGCGCAGGTATTCGGCGACGAGTTCGTCCTTGCTGGTGAAGTGCTTGTAGGCCGTGCGCTTGGACACCTGGGCCACGGCGCAGAGGTGGTCCATGCCGGTGCGGTTGATGCCGTGATCGCGGAATAGCTGCTGTGACGCGCTGAGGATGCGTTCGCGTGCGCCCCTGCCGCGGCGTCGGCCCTGGGGGCCCTTCTCCAACTCCGTCATGCCTTCAGTATAGGTCGCTGGGTACAGACCAGTATACATAGCTAGCGTTCGAGTTGATCATCCGTTCGCAAGGTCAGAGCGGTCCCGATGGTCGTCGGTGCGCCATGGCGCGCCGGGCGTTCCGCAGCGGGGTCGGTACCGACCGGTGTACGTAGCTTGCGCGCCGATCGGCAACCGGGTACGTTACGTACACCGCTTGGTGTGCATAAGAACCAAACCGAGCTGTTTCGAATACCCATCAATTCAACGGAGTGATCGTGGGAAAGCTCGATGGCAAGGTAGCGGTGATCACCGGCGGATCCACCGGCATGGCACTGGCCGGCGCCAGACTGTTCGTCGAGGAAGGAGCGCACGTCTTCATCCAGGCCCGGCGGCAGGAAGCACTCGACGACGCCGTCAAGCTGATCGGCCGCAACATCACCGCCGTCCAGGGTGACGCGGCCGAACTGGACGACCTGGACCGCTTGTACGACACCGTCAAGCGAGAAAAAGGCTCGATCGACGTGCTGTGGGCCAGCGCCGGGATGGGCGAACCCGCCGTCCTCGGCGAGATCACCGAGGAACAGTTCCACCGCGCCTTCTGGCTCAACGCGCGCGGCACCCTGTTCACCGTGCAGAAGGCACTGCCGTTGATCAACGACAACGGCTCGATCTTCATGACCGGATCCAACGCCTCGCTGGGCGCCTTCCCCGGCTGGAGCCTCTACGCGGGAAGCAAAGCCGTCCAGCAGGCATGGGCCCGCGTCTGGCTCAACGAACTGCGCGACCGCAAGATCCGGGTCAACGTCCTGACCCCCGGCCAGGTCGCCACCGCCAAGCAGGAAGAACTGTTCGACGAGGCAACCAAGGCCGCATTCGAGTCCCTCATCCCCCGGGGAAAGATGGGCCGCCCCGAAGAAATCGCCACCGTCGCCCTGTTCCTCGCCTCCGACGACTCCAGCTACGTCAACGGCCTGGAACTGGTCGCCGACGGCGGCACCACCGCCATCTGAACCACACACCACGAATCAGGAAGAGAGCAGACCTCATGAGCAGCATCACCCTCATCGGTACGGGGAACATGGCCCGTACCATCGGCACGCTCGCGGTGGCGGGCGGTAACACCGTCGAGATCATGGGACGCGATCAGTCCAAGGTCGATGACCTGGCCAAGGCTCTGGGCGGCGGCGCGACTACGGGCAAGTGGGGCGCCGTCCCGGCCGGGGACATCGTCATCACGGCCCTGTTGTACGACGGTGTCGTTCCGGTCGTCGCCGAGTACGGAGACGCCCTCGCGGGCAAGGTCATCGTCGACATCAGCAACCCCTTCAACGCCACGTTCGACGGACTGGCCCACAGCGAGGAGACCTCGATCGCGCAGGAAGTTGCCAAGGTGGCCCCGGCCAGCGCCAGCGTGGTGAAGGCATTCAACACCATCTTCCGTAACGTCCTGGAGAAGGGCCGGCCCAACGTCTTCATCGCTGGTGACAATGCGCAGGCAAAGGCAGGCGTGGCGGTGTTCGTCGAGAGCCTCGGGCTGCGCCCGCTGGACGTCGGCGGCCTGAAAATGGCGCACTGGCTGGAAGGGCTGGGCGTGGTCACGGTGGGCCTCGCCGGCAACGGGGTCGGCCACTGGGACTTCGCCCTCGGCGTCAACGAATTCAGCGGCTGAGCCCCGGGGCCGAGCAGGCGGCGAACAGGGCGCCGTCCGGTGCTGCTGTGAACCGTCGCGGCGGCGGCGACCAGCGCCGCGGGCGCTAAAGGCAAGGGCTACAGCTCCAAGGCGATCCGGGCAGACCTGCGCCGGCGCGGTATCGGGCACACGATCCCTGAACGCGCCGACCAGCAGGCCAACCGCCGCCGACGCGGCAACCGTGGCGGCTGGCCACCGACGTTCGACAGGCAGCTCTACAAACGACGCAACGTCGTCGAACGTCGCTCAAGCAGTGCCACAGCGTCGCGACCCGCTACGACAAGACCACGACCTCATCCCAGGCCACAGTCACTATGGCCGCGCTACTCCAATGGTTGTGAACCTTTGAAGACACGGGCCTAGGAACCTGGCGCGTCCGGGCGGTGTCGGAAAGAGGCGACGGGTCCTCGACGCGTACTGGAAGGGGCGGGATGGTTTCCTGGGGCAGGTTGATGCTGGCATCCTCGATGGTCCTGCTGGCGGGGTGCACCACCACAACCAGCGGGGCGGCGCCGACGGCGGGTGCGGCCACCACGGCGGGCACCGCGACCGCCTGCGCGGCACGGGTCGAGACGGGGTCCCTGCCGGACTGGGCGGACGCCGGCTTCAGCGGGGACGCGCGGGTTCCGCACGTCTTCGGCGCGAAGGGTGACATCGTGGCGGTGTTGTTCGCCCATCCGCTGCGCCAGGTCCGGACGGACGGGTCGAACAACAAGATCCTGTGGGTGGCTCGCGCCGCCACGACCTCGCCCGACCCGACGGCACCGGCAACATTGGTGATCACCGCGACACTGGACGGCACCGACACCCGGGTGACCCGGGAGGTCGCCGGCGGGCCAGGGCCGTCGATCATCGACCTGCCGCAGGCCGGGTGTTGGCGCCTCGACCTGCGCTGGTCCGGGCACACCGACACGATGGACCTGGTCTACGCCCCCTGAGCTACCCCGGTCTCCGCGATGGCCTCGAGCGGCACGGGATCGGCTATGTGCTGGCCCGTCCTGGCCGTCACCGTTCCCGCCGCCGGAGCGTACGGCCGACCGGCGACTGACCCTGCGGCGGCTCGATGTGCTCCGTCGGTGATTCCCTGCCAAAGAATGGCAGGCACTGGTTGTCGGCCAGCGGTACCTCCTATCGTGGCGGCCATGGTGACGCTCGACGAGACGATGCGGCGTTTGGCCGCCGACCGGGACGAGGAACGGTGCTCGGCGGATGCGGCGGTTGACCTGGGTGAGCTGGCGGCAGCGGCATGACGCCGCTGTACGTGGTGGCGGACATCCACGGTCACCGGTCCGAGTTCCGGGAGTGCCTTCGCCAGGTGGGGCTCGTCGACCACACCGGGCACTGGTCCGGGGGCGGCGCGCGGTTGTGGCTGCTCGGTGACTACGTCGATCGCGGCCCGGACGGTATCGGCGTCATCAACGACATCCGGCGGCTCGCCGTCTCCGCAGCTGCGGTGGGCGGCCACGTCGGGGCACTGTTGGGTAACCACGAGGTGCAGCTGCTCGCCGCGCAGCGGTTCGGCACCAGGCCCGTTGCCGGGTGGGACGAGCCCGGCGGGTTTCGCGGTGGTTGGGCCCGGTTCGGCGGGCGGGAGAAGGACCTGCGCCAGCTGACGCCACAGCATGTCGAGTGGATGACGCGGCTGCCCGCGGTCGCGGTCGTCGACGGGTTCCTGCTCGTTCACTCCGACACCATCCGATACCTGGAACTTGGATCCGGTGTGGCCGCCGTGAACGCGGCAGTCGCCACGGCTCTCGGCTCCAGCGACCCCTCGGCGTGGCTGGACTTTTGTGACCGGATGAGCGATCGGGGTGCCTTTCGTGACGCCGTGCAGGCGAACCCCGACGATCCGGTGTCGCTGATGCTGCGCACACTCGGAGGCGACGTGCTCGTCCACGGCCACAGCACCCTCACCAAGCACTTCGGCGTGGCGCCGCGGGATGTCACAGTCGCGCTGCGGTACGCCGACGACAGGGTCATCGCCATCGACGGCGGCGTCCATGAGGGCGGCCGGATCCTGCTCACCCGACTCCGCTGACAGTGGCTAGGCTGCCCGACGTGCTGGAGGACGTGCGGACGGCGGCCCGCAACAACGCCGAATGGTGCGACATCGTCTGCGGCAGCCACGAGCTGGCCGGCCGTACCGACGCTGACGCCTGGTCGCTCCCCCACCGTTCGCCACAGTGGTACCCGGACGCGGTCACCCTGCGGCCGCGCGTCGACGCCGAGGCCCTGCTGGCCCGGATCGACGCGGGGCCCGGCGCGTCGGTGAAGGACAGCTTCGCCGACCTCGACCTGTCCGGGTACGGGTTCCGGGTGCTCTTCGACGCGCAGTGGATCCACCGGCCACCGTTGGCGCCACCTCTCGATCCACCGCTGACCCCGGTCACCACTCCCGACGACCTGGCGTCCTGGGCGGCGACACACGGCGGCGGGGAGTTGTTCCGCCCCGCGCTCCTGGCCGACCCCCGGGTACGGGTGCTCGCCCGCCACGACGACCGGGGTGTGATCACCGGTGGAGCGGTGCTCAGCGGCGACGGTCCGTACGGCGTCTCGAACCTGTTCACCCGCACCGACGACTCCCGGGACATCTGGCGCGCGGTGTGCGCCACCCTGCCCCACGCGCCGCTGGTCGGCTACGAAACCACAGCGGACCTGACGCCGGCGCTCTCCGCTGGCTTCACCACCACCGGCCCTCTCCGCATCTGGCTGCACGGCTAGGGCCTGGCACTCCGGCCACTGCTCCGCGCGCGGACAGCTATGCTGGACGGCATCGGCACCGATCCGGCCATCACCGGGGAGCCTCCGGAAGAACGGGCAGTTCAACTGCCCCAGTAGAACCGGACGTAGCGGCACGTCACGTCGCAGAATTGAGCGGCGCCCGCACCATCGAGGCGCAAGCGGGGTGGTACCGCGGAGTCCTGGCCATACGCCCGGCGCTTCGTCCCCGCGTGGGCAGTGAGCTGATGCCCGCGCAGCGGATGTGAAGTGTAGGGAGAACGTCGGTGCCGGACGGTCCATCGAAGTCGCCATTCGTGCCACTGCCCACCAAGATCGACTTTGGTGCGCTGGACCGCACGGTCATCGAGTGGTGGCAGGCCAACAACGTGTTCAACCGGAGTCTGGAGCAGACCGCCGACGGCCCGTCGTGGGTGTTCTACGAGGGACCGCCGACCGCCAACGGCACGCCGGGCACCCACCACATCGAGGCGAGGGTCTTCAAGGACCTCTTCCCCCGCTACCGGACGATGCGCGGCTTCTCGGTGCCCCGCCGTGCCGGCTGGGACTGTCACGGCCTGCCGGTCGAACTCGCGGTCGAGAAGGAGCTGGGGCTCGGCGGCAAGCCCGACATCGAGAGAATGGGCATCGCGGAGTTCAACGCCCTGTGCCGCACCTCGGTGCTTCGGCACGTCGACGAGTTCGTCGAACTCAGCGAACGTATGGGGTATTGGATCGACCTGGAGCATCCGTACGAGACGATGTCCCCGGAGTACGTGGACAGCGTCTGGTGGTCACTGAAGCAGATCCACGACGGCGGGCGCCTGGTGGAGGATTTCCGGGTCGCGCCGTACTGCACCCGCGACGGCACGACCCTGTCCGACCACGAGGTGGCGCAGGGGTACGAGACGGTCGTCGACCCCTCCGTGTACGTGCGGTTTCCGGTGCGCGGGGAAGTAGCCGGACACAGCGGTGTCGACCTGCTGATCTGGACCACCACCCCGTGGACCCTGGTGTCCAACACCGCCGTCGCCGTACACCCCAGCGTGACGTACACGGTCGCCCGCACCGAGCGGGGCACGTTCGTCGTCGCCGAACCGCTGACCCGGCGGGTACTCGGCGACGAGGCGGAGATCCTGGCGACCGTACCGGGGTCGGCCCTGGAGGGTTTGCGGTACGAGCGACCGTTCGACCTGGTGGACATCCCGGACGCGCACCGGGTGGTCCTCGCGGAGTACGTCACGACCGAGGACGGCACCGGCCTGGTGCACCAGGCGCCGGCCTTCGGCGCGGACGACCTCGCCGTCTGCCGCGCGTACGGGTTGCCACTGGTGAACCCGGTCGCCCCGAACGGGCGGTTCAACGACGGCATCGACCTGGTCGGCGGCGTGTTCTTCAAGGACGCCGACGCGTTGCTCATCGACCGTCTCAGGGAGTCTGGTCGGTTGTTCCGGCATGAGCCGTTCGAGCACCCCTACCCGCATTGCTGGCGGTGCCACACCCCGCTGATGTACTACGCGCAGCCGTCCTGGTACATCCGGACCACCGAGGTCCGCGACGAGCTGACCCGGGAGAACGAGAACACCAACTGGTTCCCGGAGCACATCAAACACGGCCGGTACGGCGACTGGCTGAAGAACAACATCGACTGGGCGGTGTCCCGCTCCCGGTACTGGGGTACGCCGCTGCCGCTGTGGCGGTGCCCGGACAACCACGTGACAGCCGTCGGTTCCCGCACCGAGCTCGGCGAGCTGGCCGGCGCCGATCTGTCCGAGCTGGATCCGCACCGCCCGTACGTCGACGACATCACCTTCGCCTGCCCGGACTGCGGCTTGACCGCCACCCGGGTCCCCGAGGTGATCGACGCCTGGTACGACTCCGGCGCGATGCCGTTCGCGTCGTTGGGCTACCCCCACGTGCCGGGTAGCAAGGAAATCTTCGAGCGCACCTACCCGGCCCAGTACATCTGCGAGGCCATCGATCAGACCCGCGGGTGGTTCTACACGCTGATGGCGGTGGGCACGCTGGTCTTCGACAGGTCCCCGTACGAGAACGTCGTCTGCCTCGGGCACATCCTGGCCGAGGACGGCCGCAAGATGAGCAAACACCTGGGCAACATCCTGCTGCCGATCCCGTTGATGGACACGCACGGCGCCGACGCCGTGCGCTGGTTCATGGCCTGCTCCGGCTCACCGTGGTCGCCGCGCCGGATCGGGCCCGGCCCACTCGACGAGATCGTCCGCAAGGTCTTGATGACCTACTGGAACACCGCGGCGTTCTTCTCCCTCTACGCGGCGAACACGACGTGGGCGCCGCACCTGGCGCAGCCGGTCGCCCAGCGACAGGTGTTGGACCGCTGGATCGTCGGCGAGGTCCACGCCCTCGCGGCCGCCGTGGACGAACGTTTGCAGAACTACGACACGGCGCGCGCCGGCCGACTGCTCGCCGACTTCATCGACGACCTGTCGAACTGGTACGTGCGGCGGTCGCGGCAGCGTTTCTGGGAGGGCGACCCCGACGCGCTCACCACCCTGTACGAGTGCCTCGACATCCTCACACGGCTGCTCGCGCCGTTCATTCCCTTCGTCACGGAGGAGGTGTGGCAGCAGGTCGTCCGGCGGGGAGCCGCGTCGGCCCCGGAGTCGGTGCACCTGGCCACCTGGCCCACACCCGACACCACACTGATCAGCACGGAGCTGTCGGCCCAGGTGGCCACGGCGCGGGCGTTGGCTGAGGCGGGCCGGTCCGCGCGTAAGACGAGCAGTCTGCGGATCCGTCAGCCGTTGAGCCGGGCGCTCGTGGGGCTGCCCGCCGGCACCGTTCTCCCGCAGGCGTTGCTGGACGACATCGGCGACGAGTTGAACGTCAAGGTCCTCGAACCGCTCGATCCCCAGAGCGGGATCATCGACGTGCAGGTCAAAGCGAACTTCCGGACCCTGGGCCGCCGGTTCGGCAACCGCACCCAGCACGTCGCGAAGGCCATCGCCGGCGTGGCCGCCCGGGAGTTGGTCGACGGCGTTCGGGCGAACGGGACGTACCCGCTGTCGGTCGACGGCGCGCAGGTCGAGGTGGGCCTCGACGACATCCTGATCACGGAGGTGCCGCGCACCGGTTGGGTCGTGGAGTCCCAGCGCGGGGCGACGATCGCGTTGGACACCGAGATCACCCCCGAGCTGGCGGCCGAGGGCGTCGCACGCGACGTCGTCCGCATCGTTCAGCAGGCCCGCCGCGAAGCCGACTTCGAGGTCTCCGACCGGATCACGGTGGCGATCGCCGCGCCCGCCGACGTCGCGGCGGCAATCTCCACGCATCAGAAGCTCATCGCGCACGAGACCCTCGCGCTCCAGCTGACGATCGTGGACGCGTTGTCGGAGGGTTTCTCCGGCACCGTGGGCGACGGCCACGAGATTGTCGTACACGTCGTGCGGGCCTGAGCGGCAGCGGGGTGGGAGGTCAACGGGGCTGGGTCGGCGGGCGCAGCACGGGCACCAGCAGCAGGGTCGGCAGCAGCAGCAGCGGCACCACCAGCAGTGCGCGCAGGGTGCCGACCTCGTCGCCGATCAGCCCCAGCAACGGCGGGCCACCGAGGAACGCTGTGTAGCCGATCACCGCGACCACGCTCACCCGCACCGCCGAGTGCGCCTCGTCGTCGGCCGCCGCGCTCATCCCGACCGGGAAGCCCAGCGACGCACCGAGGCCCCACAGCGCGACGCCGATGATGGCCACCGGTCCGGAGCCGGCCAGCACGGCCAGGCCGGCTCCGACCACGGCGAGGCCGATGGTGCCGCTGAGCACCGGCACCCGACCCCACCGGTCCAGCGCGACCGTGCCGGCGGTACGCCCGACGGTCATGCCCACCACGAAGACAGCGAAGACCGCCGCGCCGGCGGCTTCGCTCAGATCCCGTCCGTCGATGAACGCGACGGCCAGCCAGTCGTTGGCCGCGCCTTCGGTGAACGCCGCCACCAGCACGAACAAGCCGATCAGCAGGGTGCGCGGCTCCCGCCAGGCGGCGAGTTGCGCCCGGCGGCGGGCAGCCGGGGTGGCGTCCGCCGGATCACCGGTGTGATCGCTGCCCACGGGCAGGAACGTCCGGGCGGCGAGCGCGGTGCCGGCCAACACCACCACCGCCACCGCGACGAGATGCGCGCCGACCGACACGTCGAACCGGGCCGCCCCGGCGCCGAGCACCGCTCCGGCCACCGAACCGAGGCTCCACCCCGCGTGGAAACGGGGCATGATCGTACGACCCAGCCGCCGTTCCACCGCCGCGCCCTCGATGTTCATCGCCACGTCGCAGGCGCCGGAGCCGTAGCCGAGCGCGACCAACCCCACGGCGACGACGGCGAACGACCCGGTTGTCGTGGCGCCCAGCCCCGCCACGGTCAGACCGACCGCGACCAGCACGGTGGCCATCGTGACGGTGCGGGCCGCGCCGAATCGCTGGGCGAGCAGGCCGGAGGTGGGCATGGCGAGCAGCGCGCCGACGCTCATCGCCAGCAGCAGCAACCCGAGTCGGCCGGCGGAGAGGTCCAACGCCTCACGGACCGCCGGGACGCGGGAGAACCAGCTGCCGACGGCCAGCCCGTTGAGGGTGAAGGTGACAGCGACGCCGTTGCGGGCGAGCCGCACCGTCCGCAGGGTTGGCGAGGCGATGTCCGGGGTCACGGGTCGACTGGTGGGGGCGCTCACGAGGGTGGGTCCTCTTTCTCGGGGTGATCTCCTCGCACGATCGCACACCTGAGAGCGCTACCACCACAAGCGGCAACCGCCCCTTACCGCTGCTGGTTCGGGAGGGGCATGATGTGAGCAGGCGTTGGTCCGACCGGACGGGCCGCCGCGGGAGGCGACGATGACGACAGCGGCACACCGGCCGGCCACTCTCGAGGACGTGGCCCGGGTCGCCGGCGTGTCCCGGTCCACGGCGTCGCGGGTGATCGCCGGCACGGGGTTCGCCTCGCCGACCGCTCGGGAACTGGTCACGGCGGCCGTCGACCAGCTCGGCTACGTGCCCAACCCGGCCGCCCGGGCGTTGGTCCGCGGCGGCGGCGTACGCCTGGTCGTGGCCGTTCTGGGCACCAGCGCCGCGGTGCTGGACGACCCGTACGTGCACCAGGTGGTGGGCTCGGCCGCCCGGGTGTGCACGCCCGCCGGTGTCGGGGTGGCGCTGCACTGGCTGCCGTTCGGCGACCCCCGCAGCCTCGACCAGCTCGACGGGGACCGCAGCGTGTGCGGGGTGATCCTGGTCAACACCACCGAGGAGCTGCTGGAGGCGGTGCCGCGGTCGCTGCGCGGGCGGGTGGTCTCGATCGGCGTCGGCTCAGCGACGGTGCCGTCGTTCGACGTCGACAACGCCGCCGGCTCCGAAGCGGTGCTGCGCCACCTGTACGCCTCGGGTCGCCGCCGGATCGCCATGGTGACCGGCCCCCGGTGGCTGCCCTGCGCGCAACGCCCCGTGCAGACGTACCGCCGACTCATGGCCGAGGCCGGACTACCGGAGCGGATACTGCCAGGGGACTTCCGGGCGCCGCGGGGTCGGACGGCGGCCGGCGAGGCGCTGCGCCGCTGGCCGGACATCGACGCGATCTACGCGATCAGCGACGACACCGCGCTCGGGGTGATCGCGGGCCTGCGGGACGCCGGTGCGCGGGTGCCCGGCGACGTCGCGGTGGCCGGCTTCGACGACATCCCGTTGGCCGGGATGACCGCCCCGGCGCTGACCACGGCGAGTCATCCGGTGGGGCGGATCGCCGTCGCCGCGGCCACCGCCCTGCTGGACGGGCGCCCGGCTGCTCCGGTGACCCTCTTCCCGTCCGCCCTGGTGGCTCGGGCCAGCGCCTGAGTCGACGCTCAGCCGAGAACGTCGACGGTTAACCCCGCACGGGCCGGGTAACCGCGTCGGACCCTTCCGTCCACCGCGAGGAGCGCCCACTCGTGTCCGACTCCGCGCCGTCGCACTGGGAGTCGCCGCCGAGCCCCCGGGACGGCCGGTTGACCGCCCGCCGCCACCCGCCGGTGGCACCGGGCCGCACCGGGCTCGTGCCGATGACCGGCCCCGACGGGGACCGGCTGGCCCTGGGGTACGTCCCGGAGCCGGCGACCGACGGTTCGGCGTACCGGTTGGTGCTGCTCCTGCACGGTGCGGGCGGCTCGGCGCGACAGGGACTGGACCTGCTGTTGCCCGTCGCGGACGCGCAGCACCTGCTGCTGGTCGCCCCGGACTCGTCGGCAGCCAGTTGGGACCTGATCGCCGGCGGCTTCGGGGCGGACGTGGGGCGAATCGACGGGCTGCTGAGGGCCGTCTTCGACACCTACCCGGTGTCCGACGTCGCGGTCGGCGGCTTCTCCGACGGCGCTTCGTACGCGCTGTCGCTGGGCCTGGCGAACGGGGATCTGTTCGACGCGGTGCTGGCCTTCTCCCCCGGTTTCGCCGCGCCGCCGGTCACCCACGGCCGGCCACGGGTCTTCGTCTCACACGGCGTCGACGACCGGGTGCTGCCCATCGACGTGTGCAGCCGCCGCCTCGTCCCCCACCTGCATGACCTCGGTTACGACGTGACCTACGAGGAGTTCCCCGGCGGCCACGACATCCCCGCCCCGATCCGCGACTCCGCCACCACCTGGCTCACCACGTAACCAGCCCCGCCCCCGGGCTGGGGGCGCGGGAGCCGCTGCTGATCGGTGCGGGCGTCAGACCGGGGGGAGGCCGAGGGCGTCGTCGACGCGGGCGAGGACGGCGGCGTCGTCCTCCGGGTTGACGCCGCGCAGCAGGTCGATGGCCGTGGCCCGGACCTGACCGATGATCATCGCTAGGGGGAGGGTCTGCGTGGAGCCGAAGAGCTGCCCGGCGGCGTGCACGGCGGCCAACGCCGACTCGTCGGCCCGGGCAGCGTGCTGGTCGGCGGCCTCCTCCTGCCCGTTCAGGTCGGCGGCGAGAGCGGCACCGGCCGCACGGACCGCCTCGGCCAGTGACCGCAGGGCGGCGCCCAGCTCCGCCGGGGCCGGGGTGTGCAGCCGGCTGAGGGTCACGCCCGCACGGGCCAGCACTCGGACGTTGCGGACCGCGTAGTCGATCTGGCGGATCGACTCGTCCACCGAGCGCAGCCGACCGATGTGCTGACGTCGACGGACGTTGAGCCGCAGCGCCTCACCGGCGGCCAGGACCCCGTCGCGCAGCCCGTCCACCCGGCCGTCCATCCCCCGGGCCTGCCTCAGTGCGGCGACCGCCGCCGGTTCGTCACGGTCGTCCAGCGCGTCGGCGATCACACCGAGCAGCCCGGCCAACTCGTCGAAGGTCCGTCGCACCTCGGCGACAAGCGGAGCCAGCGGATGCCGGGCGTCGACCAGGAGGCTGGCCGCGAGCGCGACCGCGCCGCCGACCAGCGCGTCGACGAAGCGGAACGGCACCAACGACCCGTCCGGCGGTGCGACCACCACCAGGTAGAGCGCGGAAACGGCCGCCTGCACCAGCGTCACGCCGGTGGCGCCGAAGGCCACCGCGAGGAGGACGGTGAGCAGGATGACGGTGAAGACCGTCCAGGTGCTGCCCGGGCCGAGCGCCTGTACCACCAGGTCCGCGACGAGCACCCCGGCGGCGACCCCGAGAACGACCTCGACTGCTCGGCGGATGCGCTGCCCCCGGGCCTGACCGAGGACGATCAGCGCGGCGGCCGGCGCGAAGAACGGCTGCGGGTGCCCGAGCATCCGGGTGGCCAGCAGCCAGGCCACGGTCGCCGCGACGGTCGCCTCCAGCACCGGCCGCCAACCGTGCCGCAACCGCCCGCCGGCCGTCCGCAGGCCGCTGAACCGCACCACTTCCTACCCCCCACCCTCTCCTACCCGTGCCAGCCGACCTGCCGTGCCCCGGTCCACCGCCACACCGCCGACCCGCCACCACACCGCACCGCGCCATCACCCCACCACCCACACCGCCGGCCCCGGCACCGCGCCACCCACACAGCCGACCCCGGCACCACACCGCACGACCACTCCGCCACCAGGCGGTCAGCTCACGACACCACGCCACCGGCTCGCGGTGCCGGGGCGGCGACCTACCGCAGCATGTCGTCCGCTCTCCCTTTGGAGCTGATGCCGTAGACGAATCAGGCTCGATGTCGTAAACGAGTCAGCTCCAAAGGGCCCGACCACGGCACCACGACGGCGGCCCACGGCGTCCCAAGGCGATCGTCTCCCATCACGCGTCTGACCTGATCACCGGGCTGCTTCGCGCCCCCGCCAGGGGCGCCAGCGCAGCGACGGGCCCGTGGGCCGCCAGACCCACCCGCCGCCAGACCGGCCCGCCGCCGGACCCCCGCGCCGCCAGGCCGCGCAGCGCCAGGGCCGGTTACCAACTCGACGACCAGCGCCGGTCGGGTCAGCTTCCGGTGAGGGCGCGCAGCAGCGTACGGACGGCGGCGCTCAGGTCGGCGCGGCTGGCCGCGGTGCCGGGCTGCGGGGCGCTGAGCGCGCCGGCACCGGCCAGCCGGTCGAAGAGCAACCCGTCCACGAACGCGACGAACTGGTCTCCCTGCCGATCGGGGTCGGTCGCCCCGGCCCGGGTCAGCAGGTCCCGGGCCTGTACCCGCAGACCGGTGCCGTGTTGCAGGATGCCGCGCAGCTCGGGCCGGTGCACCGCCTCCAGCAGGCAGGCGTAGCGGGCGAGGCTCCGGCTGCGTCCGGTGCTCAACCAGCGGTCGAGCACCTCGGCGACGCCGGCGGCGAGCGCGTCGAGGTCGTCGCCGTCCAGCCGGGGAGCGGGGGTCGGGGGTGGCGGGCCGGTCGGTAGGTCGTACGCGGCCAGGTCGGCCCGGTCCCGGTCGGCGAGTCGTCCCACCACCGCCTCGATCAGCGCCTGACGGGTCCGCAGGTACGCGGAGGTGGTGCCCGGCGGCACTTCGGCGCGGCTGTCGACCGCCCGGTGGGTCAGGGCTCGCATGCCACCGTCGGCGATCAGTTCGATGGCCGCGTCGGTCAGCGTCGCGATCCGGTTCGCCCGCGCCGTCATGGCAGTTCTCCTTCAGTGGGTCCGCAGGTAGTATCCTCCTTCTACAGCTGTAGAAGGAGGACCGACGTGGACGACTCACACGCGGTGGTGGTGGGCGGCGGCATCGGCGGGTTGAGCGCGGCGCTCGCCCTGCACCGGCACGGATGGCGGGTCACCGTGCTGGAGCGCGCCCCCGAGCTGCGCGAGGTCGGCGCCGGTCTGAGCCTGATGGCCAACGCGGTGCGCGCGTTGGACGCCCTCGGCCTCGGCCCGGCCCTACGCAGGGGTGGACACGGCGAGGCACCCGGTGGAATGCGCAACCGGCACGGGCGGTGGCTGTCCCGGGTGGACGCCTCCGAGATGATCCGGCAGCTGGGCACCACGGCGCTCGGCGTACACCGGGCCACGCTGCACCGCACCCTGCGCGAGGCCCTGCCCGCGTCGTCCCTGCACACCAACGCCACGGTGGAGCACGTCGAGTCCGGCCCGGACCACGCTGAGGTGCGCTACCAGGGGCCCGACGGCCCGCACACCCTCACCGCCGATCTGGTGGTCGGCGCCGACGGCCTGCGCAGCCGGGTCCGCGCCCAGCTCTGGCCGCAACACCCCGGCCCGGTGTACGCCGGATCGACGACGTGGCGGGCGGCCATCGCGTTTCCGGACCCGATCCCGGCCGCGATCACCTGGGGCCCGGGAGCCGAGTTCGGCATGGTGCCGATCGGTGACGGTCAGCTCTACTGGTACGGCGCGGTGAACGCCCCGCCCGGCGGCCACGCCCCCGACGAACTGGCGGCCGTGCGGGAGCACTTCGGCGGCTGGCACGACCCCATCCCGGCGCTTCTCGCGGCGACCCCGCCCGAAGCCGTCCTGCGTAACGACATCCACTACCTGGCTGCGCCGCTGCCCTCGTACGTGCGGGGGCGGGTGGCGCTGCTCGGCGACGCCGCCCACCCGATGACGCCCAACCTCGGGCAGGGTGCCGGGCAGGCGATCGAGGACGCGGTGGTGCTCGGCGCGGTCTGCGCCGGCGGCGCCGAGGGAGTGCCCGCCGCCCTGGCCGCGTACGACGAGCAGCGTCGACCACGCAGTCAGTCCGTTGCCCGTGCCTCCTACGTCGCCGGTCGGCTCGGACAGCAACTGCACAACCCGATTGCCTTCGCGATGCGGAACATCGCGTTGCGGCTCACCCCGGGCCGGGTCGCCCTGCGCAGCATGGCCCGCTACGCGGACTGGCGACCGCCAGCGGGCTGAGAGCGTCGCGGGCAAGCAGTTGCAACAGCAGCCGCCCCAAAGCTCCAGAATAGTCTTTCGGGTCGTCGTCGGAGCTAATCAAAGGCGACAGTGCGCCGGTACAATCGGCGACTTCATTGTGACTGATCGCTGACTGCTGATAATGAAAGCGATCACACACACTGAGCCCATGAACAGGAGAGTCAACCGCGGTAGGGCACTCCGCGTCGCGGTGTGTCTCCTTCTTCTCGCCGCGTTGAGCGGCTGCATGCAACTCAACATGGGGTTGACCATCAACGCCGACGACACGGTCGACGGGCAGCTCCTGCTGACGGCCCAGAAGTCGGTGCTGAGCCAGCGTAACAAGAACCTCCCGGTCGCCTTCGCGGAGTTGCGGCAGAACATCCCCGCCCTACCGGCCGGCGAGGAAACCCTTTACCAGGACGACACTTTCTACGGCTCGCAGATCAGTTACCGCAAGGCGCCGCTGGCCGGTTTCGACACCGAGAGCGTGAAACTGGTTCGGGACGGCGACCTGTACCGCTTCACGCTGCCGCTCGACCCCAAGAAATATGGCGGAAAGGTTGCGGAGCAGAATCCGCAAAATCAACAGGCGTTCCTCAAGCTCATGTCGTTCGAGATCTCGGTGACATTTCCCGGCCGGGTGTTCGACAGCAATGGCACCGTCAACGGCCGTTCGGTCAGTTGGAAGGTCGATCCCAACCAGGAGAAGCCGACCGAGCTGCGGGCCGTGGCCGAGGCGCCGCCTCGACCGTCCACCTCGCCGGTTGCCGTCGGCGAGGAGGACGACGGCGGGTTCCCCTGGTTGCTGGCCGTCGGCGGTGTCCTCCTTCTGCTGCTGCTCGCCGCGGTGGGCGTACTCCTGGTGCGTCGCCGTCACCCCGCGGCGCCGGCCGCGCCCGGTCCGACCCCGCCGCCGGGCCCGCCCGCCGGCGCCCCGGGGCCCGGCTGATCCATCTGGTGGCCGGCTCAGCCGGCCACGCCCGGCCCCGGCCGCCTCGGACACGACGGCGACCGGCCCCGGTGCTCCCCGAGGGGGCGCCGGACCTCACCACCACCACATCCCGGTCGCACCATCGCAGAAAAGGGGGATCGTCATGAACGATCTCTTCACCTGGGCAGCCCTGGGGACCATCGCCGGCGCGAGCGCCGCCACCCTGCTGGCCACCAACGTCATCGGCGGGCTGATCGGCCCGAGCGGCGACAAGCTCCGCAAGTGGATCGCCATCGCCATCGCGCTGCTGCTGTCCTACGTGACAGCGGCGTTCGCCGACGACGCCGGCGGCGAGAAGTGGTTCATCGCGTTCTTCAACGCGCTTGTCATCTTCTCCGCCGCGCTCGGCGTCAACCAGTTCCCGCCCGGCAACCGACAGGCGACGCCGACCCAGGTCGCGAGCGGTCGCGAGCCCCGAGTCTTCCGTTCCTGGGTCTGAGGGGTGTCGTCATGGTCTTCGGAATTCTCAGCACGGCCATCCAGGTCGGCTTCGGCGCCCTGCTCGGTTTCCTCGCCGGTGGCCCGGTCGGGCTGCTGATCGGCGCCGTCGTGGGCCTGGTGATCGGCGCGGTCTTCGGCTGGTCGGTGGCCTCCGCCGGGGTGTACGCCTCGGACGCCCGCGGCATCTTCCTCTTCGTCGTCGACCACACCTGGAGTCTGCTCAACACTGTCGTCGGCGCCATCTACCTGACCGTGCACCTGATCTTCGGGCACTCGCTGGACCGGCCGACGTCGCTGGGCAGCGGTCGGGTCAGCGTGGTGGAGGGGGTCTCGACCAGGTACGCCACCACCATCGGCACCGTCTGCGCCGGCTCCAGCTCGGGCATCCAGCGGCACGAGGACGTGCACATCTTCCAGGGTCGCCTGCTCGGGCCGCTCTACATCCCGTTGGTGCTGGCCAACTACGTCCTGTTCACCATCGCGCCGGTGTGGCTGCTCTACCACGACCACACCAACGCGCCGATCAACCGTTTCACCAGGTACTTCGAGATCGGCGTCTACCCGCACGTGTGGAACGAGGCCATCGCGTACCGGATCCAGGGGACGCCACCGCGATGAGCACCCACGGGCGCGGACCGATCGAGACCGCCACCGCCGAGCTGGTCGCCTGGGTGACCGGCGCGGCGGGGGAACCCGTCCCGGTCGGCCCGCCCCGTGCCTGCGACGACGCCGACGGGCTCACCCTCTGGCCGATGGAGCTGCGCTCGGCCCGGCAGACCCGCTCCAGCGGCGCGGTCCGCGAACCGTACCGGTTCACGGTCCGCCACCTGCTCTGTGTGACCGGGCCGGCCGGGTTGCCCCGGCTGGACCGGGTGTTGACCGCCGCGACGAGCGACGGCAGGTATCCGGTCGTGCTGGAGGCCGGTGACGCGCCACTGTGGACGGCGTTCGGTACGGCGCCCCGACCGGCGCTGCTGATCGACGTGGCGACGCAGGTGGACCACCCGACTCCGGCCGCGCCGCCGGTGCTGCAACCACTGCGGCTGCGGCAACTCGACGTGCGCAGCCTCAGTGGGCGGGTGGTCGGCCCCCAGGACCAGCCACTGGCCGCGATGCGGGTCGAGCTTCCCGGCACCGGGTCCGCCACCCGCACCGACCCCGAGGGCCGATTCCTGATCGTCGGCGTCCCGCACGACCCCGAGCACCCGAGCCCGGTCCGGCTGCGGCTGACCGGCCGCGGGCTCGTCCTCACCGCCGACGTCGACCCGGCCGAGGACGACATCGTCATCGTCTGCGCGCCACCGACCCACTGACACCCACAGGCACAGGAGGACCGATGCCCAGTTACTTCTCCCCCGGCATCTATGTCGAGGAGGTCCCCAGCGGCGCCCGACCGATCGGGCCGGCGAGCACCAGCATCGCCGCCTTCGTCGGCGTCGCCCCGGACCGCTCCGCCCACCTGGGCAAGGCGGTGCCGGTCAACAACTGGACGGAGTTCCTGCGGCTCTTCGCCGGTGGGGAGCGGGTGGAGAGCACCCCGCTGGCCCGCGCGGTCTTCGGCTTCCTGGACAACGGAGGCGCCCGCTGCTGGGTGGTCAACGTCGGCGAGGGTGGCGCGATCACCGGCACCGGGCAGCGGCGCGGCGGTCTGCAACTGCTGGAGGCCGTCGACGAGATCTCCATCATCGCCGCGCCCGGCTTCCACGACGTGGTGTCGCACGAGGCGCTGCTCAGCATGGCCGAGCGCACCCGCACCATGGTGGCGATCTGCGACCCGGCACCGGACATCGACGACATCTCCGCGTTGACCCGGGTCGCCACGCCGTCCTCCGGAAAACCCCCCAAGCCCGCCGAGGGTACGGGCGGCGGCGCGGCCGGTGGTACCGGCGGCGGCCCGGCCCAGCCGGGCGGCTCCGGCGGCCACGAGGGGGCTGCCTACCGGCCGCGACAGTCCGAGTTCGGCGCGTTCTACTACCCGTGGCTGCGGGTACGCGACCCGATCAGCGGCGAGTTGGAACTCACCCCGCCGAGCGGGCACCTGGCCGGCATCTGGGCCCGCACCGATGCCCTGCGCGGGGTGCACAAGGCCCCGGCCAACGAGCCGGTGCGCGGCGCCGTCGACCTGGGCTACCTCGTCACCCGACCGGAACACGACGTGCTCAACCCCAAGGGCGTCAACGTGATCCGCTACTTCGCCGGCGAGGGCATCCGCGTCTGGGGCGCCCGTACGCTCGCCGCCGAGGCCAGCGAGTGGCGCTACCTCAACGTCCGACGTCTCAGCATCGCCATCGAGCAGGCCATCGCCAACGGCACCCGGTGGATGGTGTTCGAGCCCAACGACTTCACCCTCTGGCGTTCGATCCGGCGCGACATCGGGGCCTTCCTCACCCGGGTGTGGCGCGACGGCGCGCTGTTGGGGCGCAGCCCGGAGGAGGCGTTCTTCGTCAAGTGCGACGAGGAGACCAACCCGCCGGACGTGCGCGACGCGGGCATGGTGATCGCCCACATCGGCATCGCTGTCGTCAAGCCCGCCGAATTCGTGGTGTTCAAGCTGAGCCAGTGGGCCGGCGGCACCGAGACCGAGACGATCGGAGGCTGACATGCCCACCACCGCCACCCCGCAGCCCGGCGCCCCGGTCGACCCGTACCGGGCTTACAACTTCCGGCTGCTCATCAACGGCGTCACCAACGGCCACTTCACCGAGATGACCGGGTTGGAGGTGAACATCCCCGGGCAGCCGTACCGGGAGCACGGCCTGGGTCGGATGCGGATGGTGCCCGGTCAGGCCGAGTACGAGCCGGTGACGCTGCACTTCGGCATAACCGCCTCCCGCGAGTTGTGGGACTGGGTGAACGCCACCGCCCAGGGCACGCTCAACCGCCGCAACGTCTCCGTGGTGCTGCTGGACTCGGTCGGGACCGCCGAGGTGCTGCGCTGGAACCTGATCGACTGCTGGCCCACCCGGTGGCGCGGGATGCACCTCAACACGCTCAGCCACGAGATCGCCATCGCCTCGCTGACCCTGCGCTACGAGGGCCTGGAGCTGGAGACCGGCGGTGCCACCGCGCCGACGCCCGCGTAGCTGGCTGGCCGGCCGGCTGCGCGCGGCGGCCGGGGCGGTGCAGCGCCTCGCCGGTCGGGTCGAGCCCGCCGGACACCCTCCGCCGCCGTCGGAGACCCCCGTGCCGACACCGCGTCGTTTCGGGGAGCCTCCGCAGCACTGGCTGGACCTGGTCGCCGCCCACGCGCCGGGCCTGCTGCACGACCTGGACCTCGACCCACCCGCCGCGGAACCGATGGAGGGGCGCGATGACCCCGCCGATGGATCCGGCTTCGGCGACCGGGTCGACCGGGACGGGCCGGGCCGGTGGACCGCGGTTTCCCGAGCACCTCGGCCCGTCGGGGAGGGTGCCGGACTCCCCGCCGACTCGGTGGGTCGCCGTGCCCCCGGCACAGTGGGTCGCCGTGCCCCCGGCACAGTGGGTCGTCGTGCCCCAGACACGGGTAGTGGGTCCGGCCGCGCGACCAGCATGAGCGGGCCTGACCTGGCCGCGCACTCCGATGGGCGTGGCCGCCCAGCGTCCGCCCTGCGTGGCACGGCGGGTGACAACCCAACGGTGGTCGAGGCGTACGGCGTCCACGGGCCGGAGGCGGTGAGCGAGGACGGAAGGCCGCACGGATCGCACTCGACGGGTCCAACCGGGAGGTCGGAGCACGTGTCGAGCGCGGCCGACTCGTCCGGCAGCCAGGGGGTCAGCGGTGTCGGGCCACGGGGCAGCAGTGACACCTCCGACGTCGCGATGACCGCCGAGGCGCCCCTCACTACTGGTGGGGACCGACGTCCGTCGGGCGTGCTGTCGGACGGTTGGCGTCTGCGCCCGCCATCCCGACGGCTCACGGCGACCGGACCGGCGCGGGACGACGCCACAGCCGCTGACCCGAGAGAACTACCCCGAATCGACGAGCAAACCTCCCCAGCGAACCCTCCGACCCACACCGCCCCTGCCGAGATCTTGGAAGATTCCGGCCCTCCCAGGGGCCCTTACCTTCCAAGGTCCACAACTGGCTCCGCCGATCTCGGCGGGGCGAGGCCGGATCGAGCGGCGGCTCGGTACGGGTGGTCGGCTGTCGGCGAGGCAGACACGGGCTGGGGGTCGACCGAGGGCGAAGTGGTGGCCGACGGCCGGTGGCCGGCCCTTCCGGACGATCGGTCGTGGTCGGGGCAGCGGGTTGGCGAGCGAGGTGGACAGGGCACCGGAAACCGGACCGGTCAGACCGCGAGGGCCGGAGGTGTCGCCGGGATCGACTCGGCGCAGCGCGATCCAGGCGTCGGGCGAGGGTCGGAGAGCATGGTGTTCCGGGCCGACGCGACGGCGCTGGATCCCTGGCCGGCGCTGCCCGACGACACGGCCCTGTGGTCGGTCGCCGCCGCGGCGCTGGACACCGCCGAGCTGAACCGGCTCGATCGGGAACAGGCGGGCGACTGATGGAACGTGTCGCCTTCCTCATCGACTCCTCCGGCGAGCGGGTGGACTGCCTGCTCAACCCGGAGACCGTGCAGGTGACCCGGCTCGCCGGCGTACGCCAGCGGGGTGCCGGCGGCGGGCAGCTCACCGGGTCCGGTCTGGCCGACGACCCGCTGGTCTTCACCGGCGGCGGCCGTACCGAGTTGGTGCTGGACCTGCTCTTCGACGTCGACTTCGTGGAGGCGCAACTCCGTCCGGCCGACGTGCGGGTGCTGACCCGTCCGCTGTGGATGCTGGCGGAGAACTCCACCGCCGAGCACGGTTGGCTGCGACCGCCGCTGGTCCGGTTGGTCTGGGGCAAGACCTGGAACGTGCCCGGTGTGATCATCGCGGTGGCGGAGCGCTTCGACGCGTTCACCGGCACCGGGTCGCCGCGACGGTCCTGGCTGCGGCTGAAACTGGTCCGCGCCGCCGAGACGGCCGACCAGGCCGAGGCCGGCTTCGCCGAGGAGTTGGCCGCCGCGAGCACCCCGACCGCCGCGCCGGGCAGCGCGGTGATCGCCGCCGGTGACGGCGCGGCCGAGCCGGGTCGCTCCGGTGTGCGTTTCGACCTGCTGGCCAACGACGCGCTGGGCTCGCCGCTGCGCTGGCGGCTGCTGGCCGAACACAACCGGATCACCGATCCCCTCGCCGTGCCGGCCGGCACCACCCTCGCCGTCCCACCGACCGTCGGTACCGGAGTCGGGTCGACCGTCGGCGGTGCGGCGAGCGGGCTGGCTCGGGCGGTGGCCGGGGCGGTGGGCGCGGTGGGCGCGGGAGCGTCGTACGTGGGCGGCTCGATCGCCGGAGCGCCGTGGAACGCGGCCACCGGCACGACCGGCGCGGGTCCGGGCGGGTCCGGCAACCCCGGGGGTACGCCGTGACCAGCATCGCGCCCCGGGCGTTGCTCGTCCTGCTCGACGGCGCCGAGTTGGTCGGCGCGGCCCGTCAGCGGGTCCGCTCGCTGCGGGTGGCGGCTCGCCTCGACCAGCCCACCCAGGCCGAGCTGGTGCTCGCCACCACCGCCGGGACCGGCGCGTTCGACCCGGCGGTACGCCCCGGCACGACGCTCGACGTCCGGCTCACCGACCACGCGGAGGCCCTGTTCACCGGTGAGGTCACCTGTGTGGAGGTGGAGTACGCCGCCGACGGGGCCGCGGTCCTGCGGTTGCGGGCGTACGACACGTTGCACCGGCTGCGCAAGCGGCAGGGGTTGCGGGTCTTCACCTCGGTGACAGCCGTCGAGCTGGCCCGGGAGCTGTGCGGCGCGGTGGGGTTGGCGGTGACGGCCGAGGTCGACGGCCCTCGGTTGGAGCGGCTGCTCCAGCACCGGCACAGTGACCTGGAGTTGCTGCGTGAGGTGGCCGGCCGGGCCGGGCTGCACCTGGCCGCCGACGGTGACGGGGTCCGGCTTGTCACGCTCGCCGGTTACGGGGAGCCGATCGCGTTGACGCTCGGCGCGGGGGTGCACACCCTGCGGCTGTCCACCAACACCGACCAGGCCAGTGGTGCCAGCGCGGCCCTGGGCTGGCACCCGCAGCGGGCCGAGGTGATCAGCCAGCACGTCGACGAGGCGCGTTGCGGCCGGCCCGCCGACGACCGCCCGGACCCGGCCGACGTGGGCGCCGACGGCGTTCGCACCGCCGTGGACCAGCCCGGCCGCAGCGACGACGAGTTGGCGGCGCTGGCCCAGGCCCGTCTGGACACCCGCGCGGCGGCGCTGGTCACGGCCGAGGGGGTGGCCGAGGGCGATCCGGCGCTGCGGCCGGGGCGCCGCGTCGACGTCGGCGGTGTGCCCGACCCGGTCGCCGGGACGTACGTGCTGACCGAGGTGGTGCACACAGTGGACGGAAACGGGCACCTGACCCGCTTCTCCACGGTGCCGCCGGCCACCCCGGCGACCCCGACCGGCGGCGCGGTGGTCACCCTCGGCACCGTCACCGACGTCGCCGACCCGGACGGGCTGGGCCGGGTCCGGTTGACCCTGCCGGCGTACGGGGACCTGGACGCCGGCTGGCTCGCCGTGCTCTGCCCCGGTGCCGGTCCGGGCAAGGGTCTGGTGGCGCTCCCCGATCCGGACGACACAGTGCTGGTGGTGCTGCCCGGCGGCGAGCCGGCCTCGGGCATCGTGCTCGGTTCGCTGTTCGGCGCCGTCGAGCCGTACGACGCGGGCATCGACGACGGAAAGGCCCGCCGCTGGACGATGCGCACCGCCGGCGGGCAGTCGATAGTCGTCGACGACGTGCGGCGCAGCCTGCGGCTGGCCACCGACGGCGGCAGCTTCCTGGAGTTGACCCCCGACCTGGCCACCCTGCACGCGGCGTCCGACCTGGTGATCTCCGCACCCGGCCGGGCCATGGTGGTGCGCGCCCGCAGCGTGGACTTCCTGCACGCCGACTCGACCGAGGACCCGACCACCGCGGCGGAGCAGGCCCGTTCGCTCGCCCGCGCCCACCACCAAGGAGGCGGCTGATGCGCTGGATCCACAGTGACTCCGTGATCACCTGTGATCACGACGGCCGGGTCGAGAACCGACCCTCGCGGCAGTGGGTGACCGTGACCGGCGTGCCCGTGCTCGTCAACGACGACCCGGAGGGACGCAAGATCATCGCTTGCCCGAACTACGGCCCGACCATCAAGCCGTGTACGAAGACACTGACCGTCCGGGTCGGTTACAGCGACTGGGTGCGCGTCGACGGACACCGGGTGGTGCTGTCGCACCTGGAGGGGTTCACCAACGGCACACCGCCGGGGCTGGTCAAGCACACGGTGCGCGACCCCGCTCAGGAGTTCCTGGGGGCGGACCGATGAGGGCCTTCCGCTTCGTCGGCGCCGGCTTCGACGCCGGCCGTACCGGCGGGTTGGCGCTCACCGCGGCCGGCGGCCTGGCGATGACCGAGGGCGACGAGAGCGTACGGCAGGCGCTGTTCCTACTCCTGTCGACGACGCCGGGCGAGCGGTTGATGCGACCCGGGTACGGCTCCCGGCTGCATCGGTTGGTCTTCGCGCCCAACGACGACACCACTGCCGGTCTGGCCATCCACTACGTCCGGCAGGCCATCGCCCGGTGGGAGCCCCGGGTCGAGGTGATCGACGTGGACGCCGGGCCGGACCCGGACGACGCGTGGCGGCTGGTGATCCGGTTGGACTACCGGGTGCGGGCCAGCCTGACACCCGGGCAACTGGTCTTCTCCGTGGACCTGCTCCCGGCCGACGAGCCCGCCCAGGGAGGCCCCTCATGACGCTGCCCGTGCCGCACCTGGACGATCGCGGCTTCCTCGACCTGGTCACCGAGGCCCGGGAACGGATCCGGCAGTCCTGTCCGGCGTGGACCGACCTGTCGGCGCACGACCCCGGCATGGCTTTGGTGGAGACGTTCGCGCACCTCACCGAGGTGATGATCTACCGGTTGAACCAGTTGCCGGAGAAAGCGTACGTCTCGTTCCTGAACCTGCTCGGGGTCACCCGGCACGCCCCGACGGCGGCCTGGGCGGACGTCCGGTTCACCCGTACCGGCACCGACCGCGCCGCGGTCCGGATCCCGGCCGGGCTGCGGGTCGCGGCGGCCCGGGGCGCGGACCCCCGGCCGGTCGTGTTCGTCACCACCGAGCCGACGCTGCTGCCCGCCGACGAGACGTCGGTGACGGTACGGATGCACCAGTGCGAACCGGTCGAGGCGGAGCTGCTCGGCGTCGGCACCGGCCAGCCGGGGCAGGTGCTGCGCGCGGCGCACGCTCCGCTGACGCACACCGCCGAGGCGCTGGACCTGCTGCTCGGGGTGGAGGTGCCGGCCGGCACTGTCGAGCTGGGCGCGGCGGCCCGCGAGCACGACGGTCGCACGTTCGAGATCTGGCAGCCGGTGGACAGCTTCGCCGGGCTCGGCCCGCAGGCCAAGGCGTACCTGGTCGACCGTTGCTCGGGCACTGTCACCTTCGCCCCCGCTCTCGACCTGCGACCCCCCGCCGGGGCGACCCCGCCCGGTGAGGTCACGGCCGACCCGGCGGGCGCCGCGCCACCGGTGACCACCGCGGCTGCGCCGCTCGCGACCATCGCGGCGGTGCCGCCGGCCGGGCGGCAGATCCGGCTCTGGTACCGCGCCGGTGGCGGGCCCACCGGCAACGTGGCGGCGGGCACGCTGACCAGCCTGCGCGACCCACTGCCCGGGGTACGCGTCGACAACCCCGCCCCGGCGGCCGGCGGCCGCGAGATCGAGGCGCTGGAGTCGGTGCTGCTGCGCGGCCCGTACGAGTTCTTCGCCCAGCAACGAGCGGTCACCGCCCGCGACTTCGAGGTCCTCGCTACCAGCTCCGGTGCGGTGGCGCGGGCCCGGGCGTTCACCCGCGCGGCGGTGTACAGCTTCGCCCGGCCGGGCGAGGTCGAGGTGGTGCTGGTGCCGTACGTGCCGGAGGCGGCCCGTCCGGGCGGTCGGCTGCCGGTGGCGGTGCTGCGCGAGCACGAGGTGCCCGAGGCGCGCCACCGGGTCGAGGCGGACCTGGAGGAACGCCGGATGCTCGGCATCCGCTCCCGAGCCACCTGGGCCCGCTTCAAGGCGGTGTCGGTACGCGCGCGGGTGGTGGTCCGCCGCGAGGAGGACGTGGACGCGGTCCGTCGCCGCATCCACGACCGGCTGCACCAGACGTTGAGCCCGCTGCCCACCGCGCTCAACCCGACCGGCTGGCCGTTCGGCGAACCACTGCGGGCGTCCAACGTCTACCGGCTGCTGGAGCACGCCGAACCGGGGGTGCGCTACGTCGAGTCGGTGCGTTTCGTGGTCGACGAGGCGCCCGACGCGAACGTCCGCGCCCTCGCCGTGGACCAGTACCAGCCGCGCACCTGGTACGCCGGACGCGGCCCGGTGCTGTTCCGCTCCAGCAACGGCGGCGCGGGTTGGGAACCGGCCGGTCGCTTCGACGGCGAGACGGTGCTGCGGGCGGCGCCCGCCCCCGCGCCGGTACGGCCGGGCATCGTCGCGCGTCCCGGCTCGGTGGCCGTGGTGACGCTTCGCGAATCGGGTGGCTCCCGGGTGCACCTGAGCACCGACCTGGGCGAGACGTGGTCACTGCTCACCGACCTGGACTCACGGATCTCCGACGTGGCCTGGTTGGACCGCGACGGCGCGGGCGCGCTGCTGGTGGCCACCGACACCGGCCTGTACGAGGTGTCACTGCTGCCCGGGGCGGTGCCGTTGCAGATCCTTGTCGACCCGTCCGACGCCGACCGGGGCTTCTACGCGGTCCGCACGTTCGTCTCCGAGCGGGGCGCGCCGGGCGTCGCGGTGGCCGCGCAGGCCAGCTTCGGGGTGTACCTGTCGACAAGCGGCGGCCGGCCCGGCAGCTTCACCCACGTCGGTCTGGCCAACGTGGACAACCGGGTCCTCGCCGTGCAGTACGACGGTCCGGCCACCCTGCTGTGGAGTGGCGCGGGCGAACCGGACCCGAAGAAGCCCGGCCAGGGCTGCCACCGCACCCGGCTGTTCGAGTCCGACGTGAAGTGGCAGTCGATGCAGGCCGGGTGGATCGGCGGCACCTGCCGGGACCTCGCGTTCGCCGGTCAGCAGGCGGTGGCGGCCACGCAGAGCGGCGGGGTGCTGCGGTTGGACACCCTGGCCGCCCAGCCGCAGTGGCAGGCGGTGTCGGTCAACTGCGGGTTGCCGTTGCGGGACCGGACCCGGTTCGTGCCGGTCGACGCCATCGCGGTGAGCGGCCCGACAGCCGGCAGCACGGCAACCGGCGGCACCGTCGCGGCGGAGCGGCTGATCCTGGCCAGCGGCGAGCGCGGCGTGCACCGCAGCGCCGACGCCGTCACGTGGACGCCCAGCGCCAACCAGGCCACCGCCGACGTGGTGACCGTCCCGGATACCTGGCTGCTCTGCTCCGGCGAGCACGACATCGAGGTGGTGCGCCAGGATGCGACGCTCGGCGATTGAACGGCTGCTGCCCGCCGCCTACCAGCGGGCCTGCGTGCCGGGCAGCGTGCTCTGGGCGCTGCTGGACGTGATGGAGGGCCTGCACGCCCCGGACGAGGCGGTCCTCGCCGAGGTGGACGCGCTGTTCGACCCGTACCGGGCGCCGGACGGGCTGGTCGTGCGGTTGACCCGCTGGGTGGCGATGGACCACGTGGTCGCCTCCTCCCGGCCGGACACCCCGCTGCCGCTGCCGGTGGGTCGGCTGCGCGACCTGGTGGCCAACGCCGCCCTGCTGGCCCGCTGGCGCGGCACCCCGTACGGGATTCGTCGGGCCCTGGAGCTGGCCACCGGGACGTCGGGCTTCGCCATCGACGAACCCCCCGAGCGGCCCTTTCACGTCGTGGTGCGGGTGCCGGTCGCCGCCGCCGGCCAGCTCGCCGTGATCACCCGCATCGTCGAGGCGGAGAAACCCGCCTCGGCCACCGTCGAGATCGTCCTGGAAGAGGAGTCGTCATGACCACCGAGTGGGCGGTCGTCGCCGCCGCCGAGCAGTTCACAGTCGACCCGCGCAACAGCGGCGAGCTGACCTTCACCGTCTCCAACCCGGGCAACGCGCCGGACACTGTGGTGTTCGACGTGGCGCCCGGTGACGGCTCCCAGCGGGCGTGGTTCACCGTCGCCGAGCCCCAACGGGTGGTACCCGGCCAGGGCTCGGTGTCGTTCCTGGTCAAGCTCGCCGTGCCGGCCGGCACCCCGCCCCGGCGCTACGACATGACCGGGTTCGCGTACTCGGCGAACACCGCTCCGGAGGAGAGTTCCCGCTCCAGCGGCCGGGTCACGTACGAGGTGCGGGCGGTCGCGCCGCCACGGCGTACCCCGTGGTTGTGGATCGCCGCCGCGGCGGCGTTGGTGCTGGTGGTGGTCGCCGTGGGTGTGGTGTTGCTGACCCGCGACGGCGAGCCGGCCCCCGGCGAGCCGCGGGTGGTCACCGTCGAGGCGGAGAGCCTGGTGGACGCCGCGGTGATCAAGTCGCCGCAGAACAGCAAAGCGGCCGTGGGCGCGCAGCCCAACTGCTGCGGGGTGACCTGGTCCGGGGACAAGCAACTCTTCTTCACGGGGTTGGCGATCGGCGATCAGGTCACCGTGACGGTGCAGATCCCGGCCGACGGCACCTGGCGGTTCGCCACGACTCGCACCACGGCCCCCGACTACGCCAACACCGTCTTCGCCGTCGACGGCAACCAGGTCGGGGGCACGTTCCTCGGCTTCACGCCGACGGTGCGGAAGACGGAGTTCCTGGACGTCGGCTCGGTCCAGCTCGCCAGGGGCCCGCACCAGGTCACGCTGCTGGTGGTCGGCAAGACGCAGGGCACGAACCGCTACTTCGCGGGCGTCGACGAGATCCGGTTCACCGAGATCGTGGCGCAGGCCGTGGCGCGATGAGTGGTCGGCAGAAGGCGCTGCTGGGGCTCTTCGCCGTCCTGCTGGTGGCGCTGTTCGTGGTCGCGGTCGGCGCGGGCCGCGACGACCGGGGTGATCCGGGGGGCCGGCACGGGCTGGTCGACCGGTTGGGCGCGCTGGGCGGCGAGCGTTCCGCTGTGGATCCGGCCACGGTCAGCGCCGACTGCGCCGACGGGGCGGGCCGGCTGGAGTTCACCGGCAGCTGCGCGGTGCGGGTCGCGGACCCCGGCGGGCTGCGCACCCTGGTGCTGCGCAGCGCGGCGCGGTTCACGGTCGTCGCCCCGGCGCGCGGCGACGCCGACCTCACCATCCGCGACGAGGTCGAGCCGGCGGCGGACGGCACCGGCGCGGTGGCGAAGATCGCCGTCGACCAGGCCACCGACGTGGGCCTGGTCTGCCCCGGCCTGGGCGCCTGCACGGTCGTCGTGGCCACGTCCTGACCCGATCTGGATCGAGAGGAAGGTGCCGCCGTGGGTGACCTGCGCAAGCCGTTCCTGCTGCTGGCCATGCTCGCCATCGTCCTGGCGATCGGGGTGGAGTTGGGTTCCGGGCTGCTGCTCGGCGGCGCCGACGCCGGTGCGGCCCTCGCGGACAGCGCCGGCGCGTTGGACGTGGAGATCGACGACGTGTCCGGAGTCAGCGAACCGTCCGGCCGGGGCACCGGCTACCTGGCGTTGATCGACGCGGTGGCGGTCTGGAGCACCGGGCTGTTCTGCCTGGGCCTGCTGCTGCCCGAGCGGGTTCAGGGTCGGGTGCAGGGCGTCGCCAGCCTGATCTTCTCGATCATCCTGATCATCGTCGGGCTGGTCGCGCTTGTCGTCGCGTTCGTGGAGCTGTCCATCATGGTGTCGTTGTTCCTCGCCGTCCCGTTCGGCACCCTGGCGTACCTGGCGCTGTGGGGGTTCTTCCCGGTCGGCGAGGCGGCGGTGCTGCTCGGGCTGGTGTTGCTGCTCAAGCTGGTGTGGGCCGCGATGCTGGTGCTGGCCCAGCCGCGCTTCCTGCAGAACAAGGGCCTCGTCCTGCTGATCCTCACCACCCTGCTGTGCACTGTCGTGCTGGAGTTCCTGCACAACCTGGTGCCGGTGATCCTGGTCAGCATCGTCGACGACGTGGCGGCGCTCGTCTTCGCGATCATCGCGATCATCTGGGGGCTGGTGCTGTTGATCGGTTCCATCCCGGCGATCGTCAAGGCCATCCGGGTGACCGCCTCCCTGCCGGCCCGTTGACCTTTGCGGTATCGGCAGTGCGCCGATGGATCGTCTGTGATCCTGACGACGTGAACGGGACGCCGGTAGGCGATGCGGTGGAGTTGCGCGTGCACGGCGTGTCCGGGGTGACCGCGGAGCGGATCCTGGACCACCCGGTCGTGACCCGGGTCGCCGGAGACGCGCATGCGGGGTTCTTCCGGCCCAGACCCGGCAGCGGCGACGCCGGCGGGGCCACCCCGGGGGTGGTCGTCGAGGCGTACCGCTGGGGTTCTCTGACCGCCGGCGCGGCCGTCCGGACGGCGTCGATGTTGCTGCTGCTCCCTTTCATGCTGGGCAACCTGGCCATCTGGCTGCGACCCCCGGGGCGCGACCGGTGGCAGTTGCTCGGGGTGCTCTGCCGGCTGCTGGCCGGCACCCTCACCGTCACCTTCGTGTTGGCGGCCGTGGGGGTCACGCTGGATCTGGTCGGCTGGCAGTGCGTGCCCTACCCCGGGTGCCGGGCCAGCCGCCCGTACCTGGCGTGGCTCCACGCCGTCCCGTCCGGCCCACGGTTGGCCCTGCTGTCGGTCGTCCCGCTGCTCGCGCTACGGGTCGTCTGGTGGATCGGCGTCCGGTCCGCGCGGGCGTTCGAGGGCTTCGGCTCGTCGTCCGCGCAACCGCCCGCCACCGACCCTGGCGACCGGCTCGGCGACGCCGGTTTCTGGGACGACGAACGGACGATCGGTTGGCTGCGCCAGGTCCACGTGGCGCTCGGCGCCGCAACCCTGGACGTCAGCCTGCTCGCCGGCATCTCGCGGGGAGCCACCCCCGGGCACCTCGTGCAGTTCGTGGCGGCCGTCGGGCTGCTGGTGATCTGCGTGGTCCTGCTCAGCCTGCCCGTGCCCGCCAGCGCGGCCCGGACCCGGCGGTTCCTGCGGGCGCTCTGGTGGACCACCGTCGCGGTGAGCGTGCTCTGCCTCGGCTCGGCCGCCCTCGCCGGCTCGAAGCCGTCCGGTTCCGGCAAACTGCCCGGGTACGAGGGTGCCGCCGCCGGGGTGGTCGCCGCGCAGGGCGTCCTGCTCGTCCTGCTCGCCGTCGTCACGTACACCCGCCACCGGGCCGTCCGGTCCGAGGGCCGCCCGTTCCTGCGGGGGCTCGGCACCCCGATCGTGGCGGCCGCGGCGGTGAGCGTCGGCGCGGCCTTCACGGCCACCCTGGTCTACCGGACCGCCGACGCCCTCGACCACGGCCACATCCCCGACCCGATCCGACCTGACCCGTCGAGCCTGGGCCCGCTGGAACCGCCTGTCGCCTACTGGTGGGCAGCGCTCGCCGGGCTCGCCGCGCTGCTGATCGGCGCGGCGGCCACCTCGGCGACGCTCCTGCTGAGCAGGCGGCGACGTCGCCGGCTGGCGGAGCGCATTGTCGAGCGGGACTACCCGACGGTGACGGCGGAGAGTGCGTACCGGCTGTGCCAGGTCCGGGAGACGATCGCCCGGTCCCGGGTCACCGAGGAGTTGGGACCGGTACTGATCGCGTTCCTGGTGATCGCGTCCCTCGGGCTGGCCACCGTCGCCCTGGACGTGATCGGAATCGGTCCCACCCAACTGGCGGCCCGGCTCAGCGGGCAGAGTGGTGTGCTGGCCGTGCTCGCCGCGTACGTCACCGACGCCGGTGTCTGGGTGATCAGCCTGCTGGTGATCTGCCTAGCGATCCTCGGCTTCCGCTCGTACCGGTCACCGCAGACCCGCCGGGTGGTGGCCATCCTGTGGGACCTGGGCACCTTCTGGCCCCGCACGGTCCACCCGTTCGCGCCGCCCTGCTACGCCGCCCGCTCCGTTCCGGAGCTGGCGAAACGGGTCACCGGGCTCGCCGCGCACGGGCCGGTGGTCCTCTCCGGGCACAGTCACGGCTCGGTCCTCGCCGCCGCCACCATCCTGCAACTGCCGCCGTCCGTTCTGTCCAGAGTCTCGCTGCTCACCTACGGCTCGCCGCTGCGCCGCACCTACGCCCGGCTCTACCCGGCCTACCTGGGACCGCAGGCGCTCTGTGGTCTGGGCGACCGGATCGGGTGGCGGTGGCGGAACCTGTGGCGTGACACCGACCCGGTCGGCGGGCCGATCTTCCCGCCGGCCGTGGGCGCCGCGTCGCCCTGCGCCGCCGCAGAGGCCGCCGAGGTCGACATCCGGCTCCGCGATCCCCGCAGCCTCACCGTCGACCCCCTGGACACCGTGCCACCCCCGGTCGAACGGCACTGGCCATACCACACCCAGGCCGCCTACCAACTGGCCGTCCGCGAGCTGACCGACAGTTCCCGCTGACCCGACCGCGCGCGGGCCACCACAGCGTTGATCATGAAGTTATTGCCACGACACGCGGCTGAGACTGGCAACAACTTCATGATCAACGCGTGTCGAGGGCGAGGGTCGCTGCGGTGGCGCGGTTCAGGGCTCCGTCGGCGACCACCACACTGTGCCGGCCTCGGCGCTTGGTGTCGGCGGGGATCGTCACCGGCCGCTCGAACGCGAACGCCACCCCCACGCCGGGATACATCGAGGTCCGCGTGAACCATCGGTCGCCGGCCCCGAGGCCACTGAAGACCAGTGTGTACGGCCGAGCGTCCGGCCCGGTGCCACGTAGCGCGACCCAGGGCTCGGTGGAGCCGTTGACCGCCTCCTCCCCCGTCGCCGAGGCGCTGAACACCGACGCCGGTTCGACCGAGACCGCCCGCCAGAAGAACCCGCCGTAACCGGCGCCACCCGGACGGCCGTTGGTGGCCGGGCTGCCCAGCCGCACGTCCTGCCCAGCCGGGGCACTCAGCGTGTAGTCCATCTCCAGCCGCCACGCCGACGGTCCCACCGTGCGCAGGGCAACGGCGGCCAACTGGCGCTGCTCGGTCAACAGCACCCGACCGTTCCGGTCGCGCCACTGGAGGTCGTGCGCGTACCGGTCCGGGCTCCGCTCGACCTCGCCGGTGTGGGCGATGACCCCGTGGTCGTCGCGCCAGGTGTAGCCGACGTCGCGGACGTACGTGCGCCCGCCCCAGAGGTTGCTGCCGTTGACGTCCTGCACCGCGAGGGAGGCGCCGAGGTGCCACACGTGGTCGGCGGGCAGCGCGTCGGTCACCACAGTGCCGCCGAGGGTACGCACCGGGTGCAGGTACGGCCGGGGCCCGTGCCGCGCGTCCAGGGTCGGGTCGAGCACGTACCGGGCCACCTCGGTCCCGCCGAGCACGAGCCGGACCGGCGCCTCGCTCAGGGTGGCCGGGCCGGGCTCGGCGGCCCGACCCGGACGATCGGACTTCACGGCAGCTCCGGGCTCGGTGTGGCCCCCGTCGCCAACGACGGGCGGCCGGCGACGGCGTGCAGGGCGGCCACTGTGTAACCGGCGAGGATCGGCACCGCGACCGGGGTGACCAGGACGGCGAGCAGCCCGGCCAGCGCCACGACCCCGGTCAGCGCGGCCCAGCGGGTGGGCACGTCGAGGCAGGCGCGGGCGGCGGACCGGGCCGAGGCCCGCCACCGCCCGCCCCCGTTGCCGCCCACCTCGACGACGACCAGCCCGGCGTACCCGGCCAGAGAGGCCGCGATCAGCACCGTCACCAGCAGCGCCGCCGGGCCGCCCGGCACCCGGCCGGTGGCCAGCGCCGCCAGGTCGGCGGCGAGCAACGCGGCGCCGACGAGCGCGAGCAGGCTGACCGGCGCACCGGGCAGCACCGAGCGGCCGAACCGGCGC
Source organism: Micromonospora ureilytica (assembly GCF_015751765.1). Taxonomy (NCBI): domain Bacteria; kingdom Bacillati; phylum Actinomycetota; class Actinomycetes; order Micromonosporales; family Micromonosporaceae; genus Micromonospora; species Micromonospora ureilytica. The sequence continues at coordinate 2,002,328 of NZ_JADOTX010000001.1, read as the reverse complement.
ACTGTCGTGCGCGCCGACGGCCAACTGCCGGTACGCGTCCAGTCGTGCACCGCCGCGCTGGCCGTACCTGCCGCCGCGGCGGCGGTGAGCAGGGGCACCGCCGCGAGGGTCAGCAGGATGCCGAGAAGCGCGAGGTCGGCGGCGTCGCGGGCGACGTCGCGCCAATCCCGCCGCCCGCCGGCCTCCGGAGGTTCGGCCCCTGATGTCGGTTCAGCCCTTGATGCCACTGGTGTTGATCCCCTCGACGAGCATCCGCTGGAACGCGACGAAGAACAGGAAGACCGGCAGCAGCGACAGCACCGACATGGCGAACATCGGACCGACCGCGCTCTGGCTGGTCGAGTCGATGAACAGGGTCAGCGCGACCGGGACGGTGTAGTCCTCCAGTTGGGACAGGAAGACCAGCTGGCGGAAGAAGTCGTTCCAGGTCCAGATGAACGAGAAGATCGCCGTGGTGACCAGCGCCGGACGGCTCAGCGGCAGGATGATGTGCCGGAAGATGCCGAACGGGCCGGCGCCGTCGATGCGGGCCGCCTCGTCCAGCTCACGGGGGACGCCGCGCATGAACTGGACCATGAGGAAGACGAAGAACGCCTCGGTGGCCAGGAACTGCGGGATGAGCAGCGGCAGGTAGGGCCATTCGCCGCCGACCAGCCCGAGTGTGCGGAACAGGATGTACTGCGGAACGATCAGCACGTGCTGGGGCAGCAGCAGCGTGCCGATCATGACGGCGAACCACATGCCGCGCAGCCGGAACCGCAACCGGGCGAAGGCGTACGCGGCCAGCAGGCAGGAGAGCCCGTTACCGACGACGGTGAACAGGCTGACCATCGTGCTGTTGAGGAAGAACCGGCCGAAGCTGACGTCGAAGTTGGACCACCCGGCGGTGTAGTTGCCCGGGCTGAACCGCTCGGGCAGCAGCCCGACGTTGTTGACGATCTCCTCCTGGGACTTCAGCGAGGTGCCCACCATCCAGATCAGCGGGTAGAGCACCACGGCGACGATCGCCACCAGGATCAGCAGTCGCAGCACGGGCCGCCCGCCCTGTCGTCGGCGCGGGCTCGGCGGCGCTGTGGTCGGCGCGACGGTCGTCGGGGTCACCGTCACCATCACCGGTCCTCCCCGTCGGAGTAGTGCACCCAGAACCGTCCGGTGCTGAAGAAGATCGCGGTGATGACCGCGATGGCGAGCAGGAACACCCAGGCCATCGCCGAGGCGTAGCCCATGTTGAGCTCGGTGAAGCCGGTGATGTAGAGGTTCAGCGTGTACATCAGGGTGGAGTCGACCGGGCCGCCGGTGCCGTTGCTGAGCACGAACGCGGCGGTGAAGCCCTGGAAGCCGTTGATGGTCTCCAGCACCAGGTTGAAGAAGATGACCGGGGATAGCATCGGCAGGGTGACGTTGCGGAACTGGCGGAACCGGCCGGCCCCGTCGACCGACGCGGCCTCGTACAGCTCGGTGGGCACCTGCTTGAGCCCGGCCAGGAAGATCACCATCGGTGCGCCGAACTGCCAGATGGCCAGCACCATGAGGGTTTCGAGGGCCCAGTCGGGGTCGTTGACCCACGGTTTGCCGGTGATGCCGAAGAGGCTCAGCAGCGAGTTGAACGCGCCGTCGCGGTTGAACATGTTGACCCAGACGATGGCCAGCGCGACGCTACCGCCGAGCAGGGACGGCAGGTAGAACAGCCCGCGGAACAGCCCGACGCCGCGCCAGGCACGGTTGAGCAGCAGCGCCACGCCGAGCGCCGCGGCCAGCTTCAGCGGTACGGCGATCACCGCGAAGGTCACTGTCACCCGCACCGCGTGCCAGTACGACGGGTCGGCGGTGAACATCCGCTCGTAGTTGGCCAGCCCCACCCACTCCACCTCGGAGAAGGGGGTGAGGATGTCGTAGTTGGTGAAGCTCAGGTAGAGCGACAGCAGCATCGGGATTGCCGTGACGCCCATCAGGCCGATGAGCCACGGCGACAGGAAGACGTACCCCGCCAGACCTTCGCTGTGCCGGAGGCGTCCGGGCCCACGCCTGTCGGCGTGGGTCCGGGCGGATCCGGGGCCGCGTCGGGTCGGGTCGGGCGCCGTGGTCAACGCCACGAACAGCTCCTCTCTTCGACACAGACCTTGACGGCGTCAGGCGATGGCGGACTTGCACGCCTCGACGAACTGGGCGGCGGCCTCGGCGGGGGTGGCCCGGCCGTACTGCGCGTTCTCGGCGGCCTTGATCAGCTCGGACTTCACCTTGCTGTGCCCCTTGATCGGCACCTGGGGCGACTCGCCGAACTTCTGGGTCAGCTCCGCCTCGACGGCGATGGACTGCTTCATGGCCGGGTCGGTGGTGTCGTCGCTGACCACCCGGCGCAGGTCCAGGTTGGACGGCAGGCCGCGGTCGGTGCCGAGCAGCTTGACCGCCTCCAGGTCGTTGTTCAGGAAATTGATCACGTCGATCGCGACGTCCTTGTTCTTGCTGCCCTTGAACACCGACCAGTACATCGAGGCCCGGGCCCACTGCGCGCTGGGGTCACCGGGGTAGGCGATCACGCCCAGCTCGTCCTTGGTGTTCTTCTTCAGGTCCGGCATCTGGTTGGCCCAGACCCACGAGGTCGCCGACTTGCCGGTGACCACCAGCTGCTTGGTGACGTCGCTGGAGTTGCCCTCGTGGATGACGTCCGCGGTCGGGGTGGCCTTGCGGTCCCGGGCGCCCTTCCACAGCTCGAACCACTTCGTCACGTCCTCGGCGGTGAAGCCCAACTCCTTGCCCTTGTAGAGGTCCTTGCCCTGTTGGCGCAGCCAGACCCAGAGCGCCTTGTAGTCGGCGCTCGGGTCCTGGGTGCCGGGCACCTTGGTCGTGGCGGTGACCTGCTCGGCCCAGGCGATGTGCTGCTCCCAGCTCATCCCGGTGGTCGGCTCGGGCAGGTTGTGCTTGGTCAGCAGCGTCTTGTTGTAGACCAGACCCTGGGTGTTCTCCCCGGCGGCCAGGCCGGCGAGCTTGCCGTCGACGACGCCGTACTGCCAGAGGCTCTTGGGGAACTTGGAGGTGTCCAGCTTTCCGGACTCCTGGTAGGAGGTCAGGTCGAGCGTGGTGTTGCGGGCCGCGTACTCGGCGAGGTAGTTGTCGTCGATCTGGAACAGGTCCGGCGGGTTGCCGCCGGCGGTGAGCGTCGCCAGCTTGTCGAAGTAGCCCTGGTTGGCCTGCCAGGTCGTTTCGAAGGTCACGTTCGGGTGCTTCTTGGTGTAGAGGGCCAGCGCGTCCTCGGTCAGCTTGGCCCGGGCGTCGCCGCCCCACCAGAAGATGGAGAGCTTGACCGGCGCGTTCGGATCGGCGGCTCCGCCGTCGTCTCCGCAGGCGGCGGCGCCGAACATCAGCGGTGCGGCGACCGTCACGGCGAGCAGGCCACGGAGCAGGTGCCGCCGAGGCAGCGGGGTACGGTGGGCGCGCCCGACGGGCGCGTCAGTGGTGGGGGGCGTTGCGGGGTGCATGTGCGCTCACTCCTCGGCATTAGGAGGCGACGGCGTCACCGGTGGCCGCAGTCGGGATGCCCGGGCCCGCAGGGCAATGCGGGCCCGGGCCACGCGGTGCGGCCAGGGGACGTGCCGGTCGGGCGTACGGGCCCGGGCCGGTCGAGTCGCGGATGACCAGGTCGGTCTGGAGCATTACCTGTGCGGTGGTACGACGGACGCCGAGCGCCGTGCCGGCACCGGACCCCCGCGCGTTGCGCGGTGACTCGATGTCCTGTTGCAGCAGCATGTCGACGGCCGTCCGGCCGGCGGCCCCGGTGGGTGTGGCCACCGTCGTCAGTTTGGGTCGGGTCAGCCGGCTCAGGGTGATGTCGTCGACTCCGACGACGCTCACTTCCTGCGGCACCCGGACCCCGAGCGCGTCCAGCCCTTCGATCAGGCCGATCGCCATCAGGTCGTTGTAGGCGAGCACTGCCGACACGCCGCTGCGTCGCACCTGCTCGGCAACGGCGGAGCCGCCGACCTCGGTGGGCGCGTTGGGGCCGAGCACTGTCAGCTCCGCGCCGCCGGCTCGGGCAGCCGCGCCGGCGGCACGGCGCATCTCCCGGTTGGTCCACGAGCTGCGCGGGCCACCGAGCAGCGCGATGCTGCGGTGCCCCAGGCCGACCAGGTGCTCGATCGCCGAGCGGGCGCCCTGCCCGACGTCCATCAGCACGCAGGGCAGGCCGGTCACCTGGCGGTTCACCACCACCAGCGGCACCTCGCGGCTGAGCTGCTCGATCAGGCTGTTGCTCATCCGAGGGCTGCACAACAGCACCCCGTCCACCTGCTTGGCCAGCGCGTGGACCAGTTCTTCCTCGGCGGTCGGGTCCTCGTTGGTGTCGGCCACGAAGACGTGGTAGTCGCGGTGCCGGGCCTGACTTTCCGCCGCCTTGATCAGCGGCGGGAAGAACGGGTTCGCGATGTCCGCGATGATCAGCCCGATGTTGTGCGTCCGCCCGGTGATCAGGGCCCGGGCGGCGCGGTTCGGCCGGTACCCCAGATCCTCCGCGCACGCCAGCACCCGGACCCGGGTCTCCGGGTTGACCAGGTGCGGTGCGGAGAAGGTGCGGGACACGGTGGAGATGTGCACACCGGACGCCCGGGCGACGTCCCGGATGGTGACTGGCACGGCGGCCCCTTCGTCCGATGTGGTGGCGGTCACGTGGGTGTGGCCCATTAATGCAAACGGTTGCGCCAGTGTCAACGGTCAATGGTTACGGCTTCGTTGCACCCACACTCCCCTTGGTGATCTGCGGCCCCCCAAACGCTGACATATAACGCCGATACCGCTGTCGTCGTTGACGCGATCGGATCGATCGTGATTACTTCATTGCAAACCTTTGCAGCCCCCCGAGAGGCGACCGCATGTCACCTAGAGCCGCCGGACGGGTCCGGTACGCCGTCGTGGGCACCGGCGCGCGGGCGGAGATGTTCGTCCGGGCGCTGGTGCTCGACCACGCCGACACCACCGAGCTGGTCGCCTTCGCCGACATCAACCAGGCCCGGATGAACGCGCACAACCGATGGCTGGGCGAGCTGGGGCATCGCCCGGTGCCGACGTACCCGGCCGGTGACTTCAAGGCCATGCTGGACTCCGAACGCGTCGACGTCGTCCTGGTCACCAGCGTGGACGTCACTCACGACGAGTACGTGGTGGCCGCGCTGCGCGCCGGCCGCGAGGTCGTCACCGAAAAGCCGATGACAGTGGACGCGGCCCGCTGCCGGCGGATCCTCGACACGGTGACCGAGACCGGCGGCCGGGTCACTGTCGCCTTCAACTACCGCTACAACCCGCTGCACGAACAGGTTCGCCGGCTGCTCGCCGAGGGCGCGGTCGGCGAGATCGGCTCGGTGCACTTCGAGTGGCTGCTCGACGTCCGCCACGGCGCCGACTACTTCCGCCGCTGGCACCGCGACAAGGCCAGCTCCGGTGGGCTGATGGTGCACAAGGCCAGCCACCACTTCGACCTGGTCAACTGGTGGCTGGCCGCCACACCCGTCGAGGTGTACGCGGCCGGCCGACTCTTCTTCTACGGCGAGGACGGTCGGCGGCACGGCTACGCCCGCGACTACGACAGGGCGCACGGCTCCCCCGCCGCCGCCGACGACCCGTTCGCGCTGCGGCTGGACGCGCACCCTCGGCTGCGCGAGTTGTACCTCGACGCCGAGGCCGAGGACGGCTACCAGCGCGACCGCAACGTCTTCGCGCCCGGGGTGAGCATCGAGGACGACATGGCGGTGCTGGCCCGCTACTCCACAGGCGCCACGATGACCTACCACCTCACCGCGTACGCGCCCTGGGAGGGCTACCGGGTGATGGTCAACGGCAGCCGGGGCCGACTGGAGCTGGACGTGGCCGAGAACGACTTCGTCGACCGGGGCACCGCCGGCGCGGTCAAGGGCGCCGCCCTGCACGGCGCCGAGGCGCCGATCGAGGGCGGAGGTGCGACGCTGACAGTGCGCCCGTTCTGGGCCCCGCCCCGGCAGATCCCGGTGGAGGGCCGCAGTCGGCACGGGCACGGTGGCGCGGACGCCCGGATGACAGGGGTGCTCCTCGGCGGTCAACCCGACCCGCTGGGCCGCGCCGCGACCGCCGACGACGGCGCGTTGGCCCTGCTCACCGGCCTGGCCGCCAACAGGTCCTTCGAGACCGGTCAACCCGTGCGCGTCGCCGACCTGCTCACCCCCCGCTGACACAGGAGACGAGGAGCCCCACCCCGTGCCCACGTTCGACCACACCGACCTGCTCCTGCCACCCGAACCGGGCCAACGCGCGCTGGCCCGGGAGCTGTACGCCCTGGCGGCGGAGCAACCCATCATCTCTCCGCACGGGCACGTCGACCCGGCCCTGCTCGCCGAGGACCGCCCCTTCCCGGATCCGGCGCAGCTGCTCATCGTGCCCGACCACTACCTGACCCGGATGCTGCTCAGTCAGGGCGTACCCCCGGGGGATCTGGGGGTGCCCACCCGCGACGGCAGCCCGGTGGAGACCGACGGCCGGGTGATCTGGCGACGCTTCGCCGCGCACTGGCACCTGTTTCGGGGCACCCCGTCGCGACTCTGGCTGGAGCAGACCTTCCGCACCGTGTTCGGGGTGCACACCCCGCTCGGCCCGAGCACCGCCGACGCCCTCTACGACGAGATCGCGGCCCGGCTCGCCGAGCCGGACTTCCGGCCCCGGGCGCTGTTCGAGCGGTTCGGCATCGAGGTCCTGGCGACCACCGAGTCGCCGCTGGACGACCTCGCGCAGCACGCCAAGCTCGCCGCCGACGGGTGGGGCGGGCCGGGCGGCCGGGTGGTCACCACGTTCCGCCCGGACGACGTGGTGGACATGGAGTTCGAGGGCTGGTCGACGAACGTGGACCGTCTCGGCGACCGGGCCGGCGAGGACACCGGCACGTACGCCGGCTACCTGGGCGCGCTGCGGGCCCGACGTGCCGCGTTCATCGCCGCCGGCGCGACCTCCTCCGACCACGGCCACCCCACCGCGCGCACCCTGGACCTGACCCCGGCCGAGGCCGAGCGGCTCTACGACCGGGGTCGGCGCGGCGAGGCCGACGCCGCCGACGCGGAGGCGTTCCGGGCGCACATGCTCGTGGAGTTCGCCCGGATGTCGCTCGACGACGGCCTGGTCATGCAGCTGCACCCCGGCGCGGTGCGCAACCACAACCGGTGGTTGCACGCCCGGCACGGTCGCGACGTCGGCGGCGACATCCCGCAGGCCACCGAGTACGTGCACGCGCTCGCCCCGCTGCTGGAGCGCTACGGCAACGACCCCCGGCTGCGGGTGGTGCTCTACACCCTCGACGAGGACACCTTCACCCGCGAGCTGGCGCCCCTCGCGGGCGGGTACGCCGCGCTGCTGCTCGGCGCGCCCTGGTGGTTCCTGGACTCCCCGGAGGTGCTGCGCCGGTTCCGGGAGACGGTCACCGAGACCGCCGGCTTCTACAACACCACCGGGTTCGTCGACGACACCAGGGCGTTCTGCTCCATCCCGGTACGCCACGACGTGGCGCGGCGGGTGGACGCCGGCTTCCTGGCCCGGCTGGTCGCCGAGCACCGGCTGCCGATGGACGAGGCCGCCGAGACCATCGTCGACCTGGCGTACCGGCTGCCCAAGCGGGTCTTCAACTTCGGAGGGCAGGCTCAGTGACGGTGAGCGCGAGGAGTGCAGCGCAGCGGAGCCCCGCAGTCGCGAACGAAAGGCAGGCTCAGTGACGGTCACCATCACCTCCGTCGAGGTGCACGACGTGCGGTTCCCGACCGCCGCCCGGGGCGACGGCTCCGACGCGATCAACCGGGGTGACTACTCGGCGACGTACGTGGAGCTGGGCACCGACGCCGGCCCGACCGGTGCCGGGTTCACCTTCACCAACGGCCGGGGCAACGAGATCACCTGCGCGGCGGTGCGCGCCCTGGCGCACCACGTGCGGGGACGCACCATCGAGGAGATCACCGCCGAGCCGGTGGCGTTCTGGCGCTCGCTCAGCGCCGACGTGCAGCTGCGCTGGCTGGGCCCGGAGAAGGGCGTCATCCACATGGCGACCGGCGCGCTGGTCAACGCGGTGTGGGACCTGCGGGCCACACTGGCCGGCAAGCCGATGTGGCGCTTCCTCGCCGAGCTACCTACCGACGACCTGGTGGCCAGCGTCGACTTCAAGCACATCACCGACGCCCTCACCCCGGACGAGGCGGCGGCCATCCTGGACAAGGGACTGATCGGCTGGGACGGTCGGCTCGCGGAGCTGGAGCAGAGTGGCTTCCCGTCGTACACCACCTCGGTCGGGTGGCTCGGCTACCCCGACGACAAGGTGCGGGCACTGACCCGGCAGGCGTACGCCGACGGCTGGCGGGCGATGAAGATGAAGGTCGGCGGCCCGCTCGCCGACGACCTGCGGCGGGCCCGGATCATCCGGGAGGAGATCGGCCCGGACGCGCTGTTGATGATGGACGCCAACCAGGTCTGGGACGTCGACGAGGCGATCACCGCGATGGCGACGCTGGCCGAGGTGGACCCGTACTGGATCGAGGAGCCCACCCACGCCGACGACATCCTCGGGCACGCCCGGATCGCCCGAGCGGTGAGCGAGCTGACCGCCGGCCGCTGCCGGGTCGCCACCGGCGAGGTGGCCGCCAACCGGGTGATCTTCAAACAGTTGCTCCAGGCCGAGGCGATCGGCGTCATGCAGATCGACGCCTGCCGGGTCGGTGGCGTCAACGAGGTCCTGGCCGAGCTGCTGTTGGCGGCGAAGTTCGGCGTACCGGTCTGCCCGCACGCCGGCGGCGTGGGCCTCTGCGAGTACGTCCAGCACCTGGCGATCTTCGACTACCTGCGGGTGGGCACCGGGTTGGACGGTCGGATGATCGAGTACGTCGACCACCTGCACGAACACTTCGTCGATCCGGTACGGACCCGCGGTGGCCGCTACCTGCTGCCCGAGCGGCCCGGTTACAGCGCCACCATGAAGCCCGCCTCGATCGCCGAGTTCCGCTTCCCGGACGGTCCGGCATGGCGGTGACCGTCGGGGCCTCCCGGCTCGGCCTGGGCATGCTGCGCCGGCTGCCCGCCGAGGCCCGCCCGCTGATCCGGCCGGGCACCGTGCCGACCGGCGTCGTACACCTGGGGTTGGGCGCGTTCCACCGGGCCCACCAGGCCGTCTACACCGAGGCGGCGGTCGGCGCGGCCGGCGGTGACTGGGGCATCGTGGCCGTCGCCCCGCGCAGCTCCGCCGTGGTCGAGGCGATCGCCGCGCAGGACAACCTCTTCAGCGTCAGCGCGCTCTCCGCCGCCGGCAGTGCCACCCGGGTGGTGGGCGCCCTCAGCGGCGTACGGCACGCGCCCAGCGACCCGGACGCCGTGGTGGCGCTGCTCGCCGACCCGGCGGTCCGGGTGGTGACCCTGACCGTCACCGAGAAGGCGTACCAACTCGACCCGGTGACCGGCCAGCTGTCCCCGGACTCGGCGCTCGCCGCGGACCTGGCCGGCGGCGCAGCGCCGACCACGGTGCCGGGGCTGCTGCTGCGCGGGTTGGCCGCCCGGGCCGCCGCGGACGCCGGGCCGGTGGCCCTGGTGAGCTGCGACAACCTGCCGGCCAACGGTCGGCGGCTGCGCGGCATGCTCGACCAGGCGGTCGGCCGCGCCGGCGGTGTGCCCGCCGGGCTGGTCGAGTGGGTGGCCGGCAACGTCACCTGCCCGGGCACCATGGTGGACCGGATCGTGCCGGCCAGCACCCCGGAGACGATCGAGGCGGCCCGCCGGGCGCTCGGCGTGACCGACCTGGCGGCGGTGGCCGCCGAGCCGTACGCGCAGTGGGTGATCGAGGACGACTTCCCCGGTGGACGACCGGGCTGGGAGTTCGCCGGCGCGGTGCTCACCGACGACGCCGGCCCGTGGGAGCGGTTGAAGTTGCGCGCCCTCAACGGCGTGCACTCGGCCATCGCGTACCTCGGGGCGTTGGCCGGTCGGGAGACGATCGCCGACGCGCTGGAGATCCCGCACCTGCGAGACGTGCTGCGCCGGCTGATCGCCGAGGACGTCGCGGCCAGCTTCACCCCGCCGGACGGGGTCCGGGTGGTCGACTACGGCGAGCAGGCCCTCGCCCGGTTCGGTAACCCGGCGATCCACCACCGCACCCTCCAGGTGGCCCTCGACGGCTCCCAGAAGCTGCCGCAGCGCGTCCTGCACACCATCGCCGACCTGCGCGCGGCCGGGCGGTCCGCGCGCTGGGGCGCGCTGGTCGTGGCGTCCTGGTTGCGCTTCGCGCTGGGGTACGCGGACGACGGTCGGCCGCTGCCCTTCCAGGACCCACTGGCCGGGCCGATCCGGGCCGCGCTGGATGCCGGAGCGCAGAGCCCGACGGGCGCTGTCGACGCGGTCTTCGCTCTGCGCGAGGTCATCCCGGTGGAGGTGGCCGAGGACGACGAGGTCCGCGCCGACGTGATCGCCTGGCTGACCGCGTTGGAACGGCACGGCGTCGAGGCCACCCTGGCCGGTGCCCGGTGACCGGGTCGACAGTGGCCGGGCGGCGGTGAACGGGGCCGCACCGCCGACCCGGGTGGCGGTGATCGGGGCGAACGGGCACGGTCGCTGGCACCGGCGGGTGATCGCGCCCCTGCACGCCGCCGGTCGGCTGCGGTTGGTCGCCCTGGTCGACGTACGGCCGGTGGAGGACGACCCGGCCGCCCCGGTGCCGCCCGGGGCGGCGGTGTTCACCGACCACCGGGCGATGCTCGCCGCCACCCGGCCGGAGGTGGTGGTGATCTGCACGCCGCCGCACACCCACCTGGCGATCGCCCGCGACGCCCTGGCCACCGGCGCGGACCTGCTGCTGGAGAAGCCGCCGGTGCTGTCGCTGGCCGAACACGAGGAGTTGACCTGGGCCCTCACCGCCGCCGGCCGGGTGGCCCAGGTCGGCTTTCAGGCGCTCGGCTCGGCGGCCCTCACCGCGCTGACCGACGCGCTGGCCGCCGGCCGACTGGGCACTGTCACCGGCATATCCACAATCGCCGCCTGGCAACGGCCGGACGCCTACTACGCCCGCTCCCCCTGGGCCGGTCGACGGAGTCTGGACGGCCGGCCGGTGTTGGACGGCGCGCTCGCCAACCCGTTCGCGCACGCGGTGATGCAGTGCCTGGCGATCGCCGAGGCGCTCGCGGGGGCGACGCCCTTGCCGGTTGCGATCGAGGTGGAACGCTACCGGGTCCGGCCGATCGAGGTGGAGGACACCGCCGTGCTGCGGGTCCTGTTCCGCGTCGGGCCGCCGGTGCTGGTGGCGGCGACCCTGGCCGCCGAGGAGTTCGTGGCGGGCGAGGTGGTGGTGACAGGTACGACGGGGCAGGCGGTGCTGGAGTACCCGACCGACCGGTTGCGCCTGCCCGGGGACGTGGTGACCCGCCGGGTGCCGGGGCGGCGGGGGTTGCTGGAGAACCTGCTCGCCCACCGGCTCGACCCGGTGGGCGTGCCGCTGATCGCGCCGCTGGCCCGTACCGCCCCGTTCACCGCGCTGCTGGACGCGTTGCGGCCCGCGCCGGAGCCCCGGCTGCTCGACGGCGAGTTGGTCAGCACCCTCGGCGAGGGCGGGGAGCGGGTCCGCCACCTGCGGGGCGTCGTCGACGTGTTGCGCCGGGCGGCGGAGCGGGGGGCGCTGCCGAGCGAGTTGGCGGTGCCGTGGGCGTCCGCCGCGTACCGCGCCGAGTTGGCCGGATAGCCCGGCACAAAAAACTGTCCACTCGTCCCGACGCCCGGCCTGGACAGAACACGCACAGTCGGGTCGGGTCGGCGACGTTCGGGCTCATCGATGTGGTGAAGATCGGCTATAAGTGACGCATGGACTTCCCGCCGCACCTGGGCAGCATGCCGATGCACGCGATCACCGAGATCCACGGCGAACCGGGCCTGCTGGAACGTTTCCGGCTGGAGGTCCAGCAGTTCGACGACGCCGCCCGGGCGCGGTTGACCGCCGCGCTCGACCTCGCCGCCGAGCTGCACCGCGACGATCGACGCGTCCGCGAGCCGTACCTGAACCACCTGCTGCGGGTGGCGATCCGGTTGATGCACCACTACCAGGTGCGGGACGTGGACGTCATCGTCGCCGGCCTGCTGCACGACGCCGTCGAGGACCACCCGGTCGAGCTGGCCGACGGCAACCCGGGCACCGACCCGACCGGGGCCGCGCTGGCCGCGCTCGCGGCGCGGTTCGGGCCACGGGTGGCCACCCTGGTCGCCGCGGTCACCAATCCGGTGTACGACCCCGAGCGGGACCGCAACGCGCAGTACCGGGAGCACCTGGCGGTCAGTCTGGACCGGGAGCCCTGGGCCCGGGTGATCAAGGTGTCGGACTTCACCGACAACGGGGTGGGCGTGATCCACACCGTCGGGCCGAAGGTGATCTCGTCGGCCCGGAAGTACCGGCCGCTGGTGCCGCTGTTCCGGGACCTGATCGGCCGGCCGGACACCCCGTTGTCGCCCGCGGTGAAGCGGCACATCTTCGGCCAGCTCGACCTCGCCGAGGAGCGGTTCAGCGCCATCCTGGACCAGCCCGCCCCGAGTTGACACGTACCGGATCACCCGACCGGGTTCCGTGACAAGTTCTCAGATCCGTCCGGAAGCCTTGGGCATTACGGTTGGTTTGCGCCAGATGAGAGGAAAATTCCCTCTCGGTTCATCTTTCGGGCGTGTCACCAATCGAGAGGATTCGGACCATGCGCGACCTTTCCCGTCGTGATCTGCTCAGGGCGACGGCCGTCGGCGCCGGAGCGGTCGCTATCCCGAGCATGATCGCCGGCAGCTCGGCCATCGCGGCAGACGGTCCCGGGTGGCCTTCCGACACGAAGTTCCCGCCGGCACAGCTGACCGGCCGGATCGTCCGCCCGCAGAGCCCCAACTACCCGGAGGCCAGCCTCGGCTGGGACGAGCTGTTCGTGCACTATCCGCTGGTCATCGTCTTCGCCCAGGAGACCCAGGACGTGGTCAACGCGCTCACCTGGGCGCGGCAGCACAACGTCGCGCTACGGGTCCGCAGTGGTCGGCACAACCTGGAAGGCTGGTCGAACGTCGACAACGGCATCGTGATCGACGTCAGCGAGTTGAAGGACGTCCACATCGACACCGCCGCTCGCGTGGCGAAGGTCGGCGCGGGGCTCACCCAGTCGGAGGCCGTGACCGCCCTCGGGGAGCACGACCTCGCGGCGACGACCGGCACGGAGGGGACCGTGGGCCTCTCCGGCGCGACCCTCGGCGGCGGCTTCGGCTTCCTCACCCGCTACATCGGGATGGCCTGCGACAACCTGATCGGCGCCGAGATCGTCGTCGCGGCGGGCGCTGACGGGGCGAAGGTGCTCGAGGTGGACCCGTGGAACTACCCGGACCTGCTCTGGGCGCTGCGTGGAGCGGGCAACGGCAACTTCGGGATCGTCACCTCGCTGACCTACAAGGTCGCCCCGCTCACCAGCGTCGCCTACCTGCAGGTGACCTGGCCCGGTCTCGGCGACCTGCACGAGGTCTTCGACGCCTGGCAGCGTGTCGGACCGTTCACCGACCCCCGCCTCGGCACCCAGGTCGAGGTCCACCCGGACGAGATCCTGCTGTTCGCGGTGCTCGCGGAGGGATCGGAGGCAGAGGCCAGGAAGCTGCTGGCGCCGATCCTGTCGATCGGCAACCCCACTGTCACCGTGCAGATCGGCAACTGGGGCGACGTCTACGCCGACTTCCAGATCCCCAACGAGGACGAGCCGGCGAAATGGAAGTTCTTCTCCCAGTTCACCCGGGAGCCGTTCCCGGCGAAGGCGGTCAGCATCGTCCGTGAGTTCATGGAGAAGTCGCCCTCGCCCGACAGCAACTTCTTCACCCAGGCGTTCGGCAGGGGGGCGCAACGACAGGAGCCGTTCGGTGGCGCGGCCTTCCCGCACCGCGACGCGCTCTTCTACTCCGAGCCCGGCGTCGGCTGGGGCACCCGCGGCGAACCCGACAGTGACGACGCCGTCACCCCGATCGCCCAGACCTGGATCGCCGAGTTCAGCCAGGCCCTGCGGCCCTACGTGGACGGCGCCTACGTCAACGTGCCGAACATCGGCATGGCCGAGTGGGAGAAGGCCTACTGGGGTCGCAACTTCCCCCGGCTGCGCAAGATCAAGGCGAAGTACGACCCGCACAACGTCTTCCAGTACGAGCAGAGCATCCCGCCCGCGACGCACTGACCCGGATGCCCGGCGGCGCGGGTGGCACCGCCCGCGCCGCCGGGCACCGCCGCCGACGGCGGGCTCGAATCGCCGGTCAGGACGGCGCGGCCTCGTCGAGGATGACGCGCAACGGGTGCGGGGCGCTGGTGGCCAGGTCGCCGAGTACGGCGATCAGCAGGCCGTACTGATCGGTCGGCTCGTCGGTGAGCAGCTGACCGGCGTCGGTGATCAGCACTGTGAGCGGACCGGCGTCGAGCCGGTCCCGGAGCACGTCGGAGAGGGCGTCCCAGGTGTCCCCCAGGTACGCCGGCAGGGCCAGTACGGCGGCGAGCGCGGCGAACAAACTGGCCCTGGTCCGCGTCGACGCTCCGGCCAGCACCACCGCGCCGGGCACGTCGAGGCCGCCGTCGTGGCAGACGATCAGCCAATCGGGCACCCGACCCGCGTGCTCGTCGACCATCACGTTCCTCCTGATCGGTCAGAGTCGGTAGAAGTCGGTGTAGTGGTTGGGTGAGAACCAGGTGACCCCGGTGCTGCGGTTCACCACGATCCGGTACGCGTCCCGGGCGGCGCCCTGGGTGCGCGGGTATACGTCGTACTCGTAGTAGGTGGCGTTGGTGGGCAGTTGACCCTCGTAGTTGTAGAACTGGCCGCCGGCGAAGTTGGACTTCCCGCCGCTCCAGGAGTACCAGCCTCGGCTGGTCGGGAACCCCTTGGCGGACCAGCCCGAACGGGCGGTGCGGGCGTCCGCGCAGCGGCTCATGGTGCAGGAGCTGTAGACCGCCGCCGAGGCCGGGTCGGTCAACCGAGGGGAGACCACGGACGGGCCGACCAACGCGGCGGCGACCATGGCGACGAGCAGGGCGAGGGTGGTGGTACGCCGGCGGATCGCGCCGAGCGTGGCCAGCGGGGACACGAGGGTGGACACAGGCTGCCTCCAGACCATCCAATCTATCGATCCGCGTGATTGTCGGACCGGACTCAGTCTCGCCGCTGCCGGTCGACGGCAACACCCTTCGGCACCCCAACTGCTCCACAATGCTCGGTTAACCCTGAGTGATCCTCAGTCCGGTTGGTGTCGATATGCCGTCTGCTCGGTGACGGCGTGGCGGCAGGCAAATCGGTCACCGGTTGTTAGCGTGAAAAGCGGATCCGTGACCGTGGAGGGGTGCCATGACGGACGCCCCCGACGGGAGGCCGAGGCCCGGGGACCAGTGGCGACACCGGGGCGTACGCGGGTTGACCATCGCCCGCGACGCCGGTGTGCGCGGCTGGCGGTGGTGGGCGCGAAGCTGGGATCGGCTTGTCGCCGCGCTCCAGGACGAGGCGCCCGTCGGCTCCGCTGCCGCACCGTCGCCGTCCGGTCCGCTCGTCGAGCAACGCGACGCGCCCCGGCTGATCGCGGTCGCGGCACGCGGGTACGTGTACTCGTTCTACATCCGCGCCACGTTCGCCTGGTCGTCGCCGGCGAGCCTGCGGTCGGAGGTGCTGAGCTGGTACGTGCAGTACTTCCAACCGAACGCCATCCAGCGGCTGACCCGGCTCGCCGCCGACGCCGCCCGGGACCTGCACCCACACCGTGCCGGTGACCTGGAGGTGGCGTTGCAGCGGGCGCTCGCCGAAGATCCCCTGTGGCACTACCAGCGGGGCGATGTCGCGCTCACCTGCCGCCCCGACGCCGCCGTACGACTCGACGAGCGGATCATGCCGGCGCTCCAGCCGCACGTCGACCGCCTGGTCAAGCTGGAATACCAGTTCGACGAGCAGATCCGAAAGGCCAGGTACGCCGAGGAGCTCAGCCGCCAGTGGGCGACGATCCTGGATGGTCACGCGGACGACCATGACCTGACCGACGCCCGCGACCACATGCTCACCGCGCAGCGAGAAGCAGCGAGATGGATCGCCGAACTCCTCCACCGTCACGCCAACGCCTCGAACGACCCGACCGCCCGGGTCCCCCCGAACAGGTCCCCCGCCCCTCCCACCCCTGCCCCGGTCCCGCCGACCCCCGAGTAGGTCTCCGCCGCGCCGCCTCCCCATGACCAAGTGATGAAAAGTAGGTGTGGAGGGCCTGTGGGACCTATTTCTCATCACTTGATCATCGGGCGGGTGCGGTTGACGAGAATGGAGAGGGTCTCCTGGCGGACCTGAACCGGTTCCGTGGTGAGGCGGCGGTGGCTGAAGCGGACGACGAGGATGCCGACGGTGGCGAGCAGGGCGTCGCGGCGGAGGTCGATCTCGCGTTCGGCCGGGTCGCCGTGGCTGGTCGCGCCGTCCAGCTCGATGTTGACCCGTTCCGCCTCGGCGAACATGTCGAGGTAGATCGTCCGGGCACCGACCCGTATCCGCGCCTGCCGGGTGAACGTCGGCATTCCCGACCCGGTGAAGACGTGGTCGTGGCCCCAGATCTCCAACGGGCTGCGGCACCCGGCGGCGAGCCGATCCAGCAAACCGCTCAGTGCCCCACGGTCGGGCATTCTCGCCACCTCGCCGAGGGCGGCGGCCAGGCGCTGCGGCGTGGTCATCCGATCGTTGACCGCACGGATGAGCAGACTCGATCGGTCGACCGGCGGCAACAGCGGCCAACAGTCCACCAGGGTCCGGTCGAGCCGAATGACCAGCAACCCTCCCCGGATCACCACCTGCGGCGGCGCGACCGCGAAGTCGGACCGGTGGGCTACAACAAGATGCGGCCGGTCCCGCAGGCCTGACCGTCGCGGCAGGTCGAGATACACCGGCTCCCCCAGTGGCTGGCGGCGTAGGCCCCACACGTCGAGCGCGGTCAGGCGGCTCAGCGCCCCACGCCCATCGACGTAAAGCAGCGCAGCGCGTCGGGCGACGTCCCGCTCGACCCGGGCCAGCGTCGGCAGGTCGGTGTTGGCGTGACAGATCAGCGCGGGGTCGCCGTATATCCCGGGAAGCAGCCGTACTAGCCGATTAGCCCGCTGGGAGGTCTGGATCGTCCAGGCCGGGACCGCCCGCAGTATGTCCCGTCGAGTGACCAGCCCATTGCCCCGCACGAGCAGAGCATGCAACCTCGGGTCCACCGCCCCACCCTGCCCCGGCGTACGACCGAGTACTGCCGACATGACTGCCGCTGTGGACAGCCAACGCACCTGTGGACAGCCGCCGGAGGCATCTCGATTGTGGTATGCGGACCCGTGGTGCCTCGCCAGTATCAGGCCAGAGAGGCGACGACGAGTCGCTTCGGCAAAGCGGCATTGAACGCGCTGCCGACTGACGCTGGGACAGACTGGTCGGCGTTCTTTCTGGGTCTAACCGCCGAAGCTCAGCGCCTGCCGCAGATCCACGTCCAGGCTCTCGTTGTACTGCGGATCGGGCTCGGCCCCGGCAGCGCTGAGGACGGTGCTGAAGAAGCACCTGGCGCCAACGGCGAGGATCACGCCGAAGATGTCCGCGTCATCGAGACCGTGACCGCGCAGGCCCGCGACGTCGGCCTCGGTGACGGAGTTCGCATCCGCCGCGACCTTACCGGCGAAGTTGACTACTGCGACCTCCTGCGCGGAGAGACCGGCGCTACCGTGGTCCGACGCGATGGCGGCGACGGTCGGCGCGTCGAAGAACTTGTCGCGCAGGACCTTTCCATGCGCCAGGCCGCAGTACGACGACTTCAGGGCCCGGGCCGCGGCGAGGGTCGCCAACTCATAGCGGCGCAGCTCCATCCCGGCCTTCACCGCACCGTTGAGCTGCTGCCATGCCACGTACACCGCCGGGTTGTGGGCGAACAACCTGGTGAAGTTGGGCAGATAGCCCATCGCCTTCGTATCGATATCGAACATCCGCTCGGTGTCCGGCGACTGTTCTGCCTGCTGCAGGAAACTCATCCGACTCCTCCCCATGCTTGATCCGGGACGGTACGCCGTTGGGACTGCGGACGCTGTCGGGAAATCGGCCGTGCACGGGGGCCCTGACACTCGACGATCGTCAGGTGACGGGCCTTCCTCACACCCGATCACCAGGAGAGCCGACCAGCAGGGATGCTGTGCGCCCAAACCCGCGCGCCACCGTTCCTAGCGTGTGACCTGGAATCCGGCACGAGCCACCTCACCGGTCGACGAAGCCTCGGTCTTGCGCCCGCACCGACGGATCAGCTACGTAGCCACCTATCCCGTGGCGGATGACCGCCGCCGGTCTGGTCGACCCGGCGGCGGCCAATCGGGTCCGAGAACGCCCGTCCGAGCAGGTAAGCGCTAGGAGGTGAAGCTCCAGAGGAAGTAGAAGCCTGGGGCGTTGGGGGTGTACTGGCGGTACTCGCAGTAGTACCGACTCCAGAGGCCGGCCCGAACACCCTCACTGCCGTAGCTGTTGCAGAACTGACCGTCGGAGTAGACGTTGCGCAGCGTGCCGCCTGGCGGGTCCGCCGCAGCCGGAGCGGCGCTGAACCCGACCAATCCGCCCAGCGCCAGCGCCACCGCCGTCACCAGGGTCGCCCATCTGCGTCCGCGCATGAAGCCTCCTCACATCACCGTCCACGGTGCATGGCGGCTCCGCGTCGAGCCGAGACCGGGACATCGAAGTTCGTGAAAGTAAAGGCTTGCATGGGCGCGTGCGGTTCGGCTCCCGACAACGGGCGGCGCTACCGCGACGATCCGCCAGCGATCTCCGTCGAATGGGCATCCGCCCTGAACACGCGTCAGCCGCGGTTGCGCCTGACATGGCCCGATGCACCACGGTGCGGTCCAGATCTGGCCGTAACCGAATGGAGGCGTCGTCGTGCCGTTGAGCCGGATCGGCAAGTTCGCTGAGGGTAGCGATCAGAGTGACATTGGCCCGGAAGCCCGCCCGGTCGATCACGCGCCGACTTTAGTCGTCCGCGGAAGGGACGGGGGTACCCAAAAGGCTCGTGTAAGTAGCCGGCCCGCTACCTACGGCTCCCGCATCCAGGTCTTCGGGTCGGTCACGAAGACGCCTTTGCCCTGCTGCCGTCGAATCACCCGCAGCGCTTCCAACCGGGCGTAGGCCATCTGCACAGTCCCGTGGCTGACGTCGTAGCGAGCACGCAACTCAGCGATTGAGGGCAGCTTGTCCCCGGGCTTCAACTTCTTCGACCTGACGTCGGCGATCACATCATCGGCGATGCGCCAGTAATCCGGCACTTCTCGCATGGCACTCCTCGCGTGGCAACCCGATTTGATCACACCGCGACACGCCTAACAAGCAGCGTTGACTCATCTGACATGTCTAGCTATGTTGATTTCGGGCCGATCCTCGCGTGGCAACGAGTTCGGCTCATCCCCTGGTCGGGGCGGGTGCGTGTGCCCGTCCCGACCCACCGGACTGCCCTGCTGTCGTACCGCTGAATGGGGCTGCGGCGGCGGAGCGGGCGGGTCGCCCGCGGCCCCCGAGCGGACGACCCGCCCTTCCAGACCCACCACAAGGACCTTCCGCGCTCCCGCCTGCCCTCAGAGAGGATCGTCGTGGCTCAGGTGTATCGAGGTGGCCAGCCCTACCCCGCCGGCTACCCAGGCAGGTTGACGCCGCACGAGGTGCGGACCCGCGCGTTCGCCGCGTGTCGGCGCGGCGTCGACCCCGATGAGGTACGCGAGTTCCAGGCCCGGGTGGCCGACGAGCTAACCATGCTCAACGAGACGGTACGGCTGCTCAGCCGGGAGAACGACCGGATCAAGCGGGCGCTGCGTGACTGGCAGACGATGCACGCGCGGGAGTGCCCGCCACCGCAGAAGCACCACCACAATTCCGGCCACTGGTGACCGCGCGTCCCTCCCCCGGCGACCTGCTCGTCATCGACGGCCGAGCGTCTGTGCAGTTCGCCGGGGATCGTGCCCTGACCTTCCGCGTCGTCTCAGTCTGCGACCGACCAACGTACGAAGGTTGGATCTGGTTGACGGGCTACGTCCTCAACCGCCGAGGCAACGCGACAGCCAAACGTGAGGTCTACGTCCAACTAGCCGGCCTAACGGCGTCCGGGCAACCGAATCAACCCGAGCCTCGCTTAGCGCGGGCAGAACTGGATCAAGCCGCCTTGTAGACGGTGTCGAGGTGCCATTCGAGGAAATCAGCACGCGGCCGGTCGCGGCGTCGTTCTGGCAAAGCGATCTGCTCGCCCGCCTTCGCATAGAACTGGTCGCCGTTGCCGAACTCGCTGCGAAGCCGCGGACTGACCAGAAGGCGGTGCTTCGGATCGACGCCCAGGTAGCCACGGTCGAAGAGGATGTGCACGTCGGACTTGAGCAACAGGCCGTTGTCCAGCCGATGCTCGCCCCCCAGCGGGAGCGGGCGGATATGCGCGGCCTGCAGCACGGGCTGGACCCTGTTGCCGGTGATCGCACAACGCCGGCCGTAGGCTCCCAGGACCACCGCCTTGAATGACTGCTGCCCGAGCCGTTGGGGCACCAGTCGCGGGTCTCCGTAGACGGGTCCGGGACGATGCCAGGGCCCGCTCAGGTCAACCGCCGCCGTCGTCCCGATCAGACGGTGGATCAGCAGATCGAAGTACGACGCCGTATCGGCGTCGGCCAGGTTGTAGGTCTTGCCCTGTACGACATTCGACGCGAACGCTGGCGGTGGATCGACAGTCGATTCGTCGGGGAAGAAGGTCACGTCCCGGACGAAGATGCAGCCGATGATCGGATCCTCCCCTGCACCGATCGCCTGCTTGCGGTAGCGCCCGACACTGCGGCGCATCTCGTCGATACTCGAAGCTCCATTGGCCTCGCCGAAGAGCTCCCACGCCTCGGAGATCCGCAGCTGCGTGAAGCCGCTGAAGAAGCCGCCGCCCACCACCCGGTTCAGCGGAAAGTGTGCCTTGAACAGGAAGGGCTCGCCTGGAGTGAGAGCCCGAAATGTACCGCCGGAGGGCCGCCAGAAGTTGACCTCGTTCAGCGCGGGACGCTCCGCAAGGAAGCGGTACCACCTCTCGTCAGTCACCCCCACGAAGGCCTTCACAACGAACAGCGTGGATCAAAGAGGATCTACACGCCACCACCTGAACGGTCACCTGTGCGCGCGTCGCGGCGGCCGCTGTCCTCACAAACATTCAATCGCGCCAGCGAGGTGGCGAGGATCGTGCCGACCAAGACGCCGAGGAGCGCTGCAAGCAGCATCAAAAGCTCGCTTACGAGGCCGTGGCTACCAGCACGGTCAAGCCCCGCCAGCCTTTGCCCCGACGTTCTGCGTCAGTGCGATCCGCCTCCCGTGACGGACCCCAGCGCTGGTCTTCCCGTCCAGGACCACATTTCCAGCGCATCCCGGTCGACGAGCGTGATGTTGAGCTGCCGGGCTATCTGAATACCGTCGCCCGCGGTGAAGAAGCTGTTCGTCACGAGCATGCAGATCTCGCCACCGTGGATGTCTCGGCAGGTGCCGGCGAACCGCTGGATCGCGGCACTGCCGACCCGGTTGTTGGGGCTCTGCCGCTTGCACTGCACCACCACGCGTCGGCCGTCGGGGGCGATCGCCAGGACGTCCGCTCCCCGGTCGCCGGAGCCACCGCACACCGTCACGTTCCGAAACCCGGACGCGACCAGGATCCGGGCGAACCACTGCTCGAACTCGGGGCCGCTCATCGTGTCGGTCACCGCGATCAGCCTGTCCCGCTGGGCCTGGTCGGCCCGCTCGCGGGCACGCTGCTTCGACACGACAAGACCCACCGTGGCCGCCGCCATTACGACGAGGCTCGCCAGGAGAGCGGACCAGTATGGGTGCCGCTGCACGAAATCGATGACCATGCGAACGAGCAGGAAAACGACGACGGCACACAGTGCTAGAACCCAGCCGTTGGCAGATCTGCCGCCACCGGACACGCGGCGGACCGTCGATCTGCGCCGAATGCTGCCCGTGCGCCGCCTTCGGTAGTGCGCCCGAACCCGCGCGCCACCCTTCCTGGTGTGTGACCTGACATACGGCACGAGGCACCTCCCCGATCGAGGAAGCCTCAGTGTCGCGGTAGCGTGCGACAACCCCCTGCACGGCCGTGGATGGTGTCAGGTACCGGTCGGCCGTCGGGACGCCGCGACCGCCAGGGAAACCGCTCCGGCACCGCCGCACTCAGGCGGCGGGCACCTCAGACGCCGCGGTGGACCGGTCGACCAACGCCTGCCGCAACGTCGCGGACTGCTCCACCGACCCCCCGCGTACTCCGAGACTGTGCCGGGCGGCCCGGTAGTACCCGTCGCGGGCCTCGTCGACCCGGGTCAGCATCTCCACCACGTCCGACGGCGACTCGACGATTCCCCGGGCGAGCCGTTCGACCTGCCAGATCGCGTCCCGCCAGCTGGCGGCGGCGACAACCGTCGGCTCGTCGCCGAGCAGCAGCAGATTCTCCCAGACGATGGTGCGCCGAGCGTCCGCCTCAGCCAGCCGGGCCAGGCCCTCCTCGCGATCGATGGGGTGGCTCCGCGATCCCGGCCGGTGCTCAGCCGTCAGTCGCAGCGCCACCGCGTGACTCTCCTTGAGGGCGTGCGCGTAGTCGACGTACGCGTCGAGCCGGCGCTCGTCCCAGCGGACGCTCTGACTGCGCCGCCACCGTGCGCGGTCGGCCAGGGAGGTGGCGAGGATCGTGCCCAGGGTGCCAACCAGTACGCCGAGGAGAGCCGGAAGCTGCGTCTGAAGGTCGCTCACGCGGTCGAGGCTGCCAGCCCCGGGCAACCCCCTCACCCTCTGCGCTGACGTCGGCGTGTCGAATCGCTCAGCTGCCAACGATCACCGGGGCGCCCGACCCGCGACTCAGGACGGCACGTCGCGGTGGCGGAAGGCGGCCACGCCGACGGCGAGCAGGGCCGCGGCCACCGTCGCCAGCACCACCAGAGGGAGCGCCGCCGGGTCGACAGCGGGCACGGCCGGCACATGGGTGTACGGCGAGACGTTGAGCGCGGCCTGCGGCAGCTCCAGTACCGCGCCGAGCTGCCCGAGGAGCAGGAAGACCAGCAGCGCCGTCCAGGACAGCACCACCGACCAGCGGGGCAGCAGCCCGAAGATCGCGGTCACCACCCCGGCCACCACGAGCAGGGCGGGCAGGCGTAGCAGCGCGGCACCACCCAGCTCGACGGCCTGGCCGAGCGGGTCTCCGGTGACGATGCCGTAGCCGAGGCCGGTGGTCACGCCGGCGAGGAGCAGCAGGGCGACCGCGCCGAGTGTCGCGGCGAGCACCTGGGTGCCGAGCCAGCGGGTGCGGCTGACCGCCGTGGCGAGGGCCGCCTCCAACACCCCGTCGGCTTCGTCGCCGCGTACGCGCAGCAGGGCCTGCACGACGTACGCGCCGATGGTCAGGGCGAAGAGGCCGAGCATCGCGGCCAGGTACGCGTTGATCAGGTCGGCGCCGCCACCCATCGCGTTTATCGCTTCGGCGGCGGCCGGATTCGCGTCGATCATGTCGTTGAACTCGTCGGCGGCGACGCCCATGGAGAGGCCGAGCACGGCCACCCCGACCGCCCAGCCGAGCAGTGTGCCGCGCTGCATCCGCCAGGCCAACCCGCTGGGGCTGAGCAGCCGTGGCGCACCGGTGGCCGGGCCGCGTCGGGGGGCGATCAGCCCGGCGCCCTGGTCGCGTCGCTCGGCGAGGGCGTACGCCAGCGCCACCCCGGCGAGCAGCAGCGCGACGGGCAGGGCGAGCACCCACCAGCGTTCACCGTCGAAGGCTCGTACCTGATTGCCCCAGCCGAGCGGCGAGATCCACGACGGCCAGGCGCTCCGCACGCGGGTCCCGTCGGCGCTCTGCTCGCCGAGCACGTCACCGGCGGCGCGCAGCACGAAGGCGAGCCCGACGGTGGCGGCGGCGAGCGCGTTGGCGCCGCGTGCGGTGACGGAGAGTTGGGCGGTGACCGCGGCGATCGCGGTGAAGGCGACCCCGACGCCGCCGATCGCGCCCGCGGCCGCGACGGAGCCGGCGAGCGGCAGACCAGCGCCGACCAGCGCGACCGCGAGCAGCACGGCGGCCAGGGCGTTCGCCGCGACGATGACGAGCAGCGCGGCGGTGAGCGGCGCGTACCGGCCGACCACGTTGGCGCCGAGCAGTTCGGCCCGGCCGGTCTCCTCGTTCTGGCGGGTGTGCCGGGTCACCGCGAAGGTGCTCAACAGCGCGACGATCAGGGCAAGCGTCACGTACGTCTCGGCGACCACCACGGCGCCGAGGTCGGTGCCGTGGATGGGACCGTTGAAGGCGCGGGCGACCAGGCTGGACGCGGAGGTGGTGGCGTAGCCCAGCCGGGCCTCCTGGTCCGGGTAGATGCCGGCGACGCTGCCGGCCAGGGCGTAGCCGAGCAGTGGCGTGCCGAGTATCCAGATGGCGAGGCGGATCCGGTCGCGGCGCAGCACGAGCCGGGCCAGCCGGGTCGTGCCGGTGAGGGCGCTCACCGGGCACCGGCCTGCGGGGCGTCAGCCTGCGCATCGGCGCCGGAGGCACCAGCGGCGGGAGCGCCCGAGGCGCCGGTGGGAGCGCCTGTAGCAGCGGCGGCCGGGTCGTCGCCGTAGTGGCGCAGGAAGAGCTGTTCCAGGGTGGGTGGCGTGCTGGTCAGCGCGCGGACGCCGAAGCGGATGAGCTGGCCGAGCAGCTCGTCGAGGTGGGCGGGGTCGACCTCCAGGTGGGTACGGCCGTCGACCTCGTGCACGTCGTGCACGCCGGGCAGCGCGTCCAGGCCGGTGACCGGGCGGGCGGTCTCGACGGTCACCGCCGTGCGGGTGAGGTGGCGCAGCTCGGCGAGGGTGCCGGTTTCGACGGTGCGGCCCTCGCGGATGATGCTGACCCGGTCGCAGAGCGCCTCGACCTCGGCAAGGACGTGGCTGGAGAGCAGCACTGTGGCGCCGGCCCGCTTGACCCGTCGGACCTCGTCCTGGAACACCGCCTCCATGAGCGGGTCGAGGCCGGAGGTCGGCTCGTCGAGCACGTACAGCTCAACCGGGGAGGAGAAGGCGGCGACGATGGCGACCTTCTGCCGGTTGCCCTTGGAGTAGGTGCGGCAGCGGCGGGTCGGGTCCAGGTCGAAGCGCTGCAGCAACTCGTCCCGGCGGCGTCGGTCGAGGCCGCCGCGCAGTTGACCGAGCAGGTCGATGGCTTCCCCGCCGGTCAGGTTGGGCCAGAGGCTGACGTCGCCCGGAACGTAGGCCAGCCGGCGGTGCAGGCGGACCGCGTCGCGCCACGGGTCGGCGCCGAGCACCTGGGCGTCGCCGGAGTCGCGGCGGAGCAACCCGAGCAGGATGCGGATGGTGGTGGACTTCCCGGAGCCGTTGGGCCCGAGGAAGCCGTGCACCTCCCCCTGCTCGACGTGCAGGTCCAGCCCGTCGAGTGCCCGGATGGCGCCGAACGTCTTGACCAGGTTGCCGATCGAGATGACGGACATCGCCCCTCCTGCCATTGGATGCGTCGACCGTCACCACTGTACTGACCGTTGGTCAGTCGAATCAACGGTGACGGTGCCCACTGGTCAGGACGTCGCTAGGCTGGCCGGCATGACCGCCGATCCCGCGGACGACACCCGCACCCGGATCCTGCGCGCCGCGCTCGACCTGTTCGCCGAACACGGTTACCAGCGCACCTCGCTGCGCCAGATCGGCGAGCGGCTGCGGCTCACCAAGACTGCGATCCTGTACCACTTCCCGGCCAAGGAGCATCTGCTCGCCGCCCTGGTCGAGCCGTTGGTGGCGGACCTGGAGGCGCTGCTCGACTCGGCCCAGAGTCAGCCCACCGAGCGGGCCCGGTGGACGGTGCTGGAGGGCTGGTTGGACATCATGCTCGCCCATCGCCGGCCGCTCGGCATGCTCTTCCACGACATCGCGCTGATCGGCCGGGGCGACACGTACCACCGCCTCATGGAGGTCGCGATGCGGGCCAACGACCTCATCGCCGGGCCGAACGCCGGGCGTCGCGAGCGGGTCCTCGCGGTGCAGGCGGTGGGCGCCTGCAGCGATCCGGTCGTCTTCTTCACCGACGTGTCCGACGAGGTGCTGCGCGCCGACATGCTCGACGGCGCACGCCGGCTGCTGGCCCCACTGCCCGCGGACGCGGCGCCCCGCCCGCACGAGGAGGCCGGGGCCGGGGCGCACGAGGAGGCCGGGGCCGGGGCGCACGAGGACGCCGCAGCCGGGCCGCGCACGGCCGCGACGATCCCGCCGTCGAGGCGCGAACCCCCGACGCACACGACAACGAGGGACAGGGCCCCGGGAGGCGCGATCCCGACGACGCCACCGACCGTGGCCGGCGGCGCGGGAACGGCGAGCCGGCGTCGGCGGCCGGGGCGGCCGCCCGCGCTGGGCCGCGAGCAGGTCGAGGCGGCCCGGCGGATGCACGCGGCGGGCACCCACTCGGTGGACGCGATCGCCGCGGCGCTGGGTGTCTCGCGGGCCACTGTCTACCGCCACCTGACCGCGCAATAACGAGACAGTTCTAAGACTGTTTCGAGACGGTTGTAAGCCTGCTGTGAGCCGGTGTTCAGGCCGCCAGCGTGGCGTAGCGGCCGTTGCGGTCCAGCAGGCTGTCGTGGGTGCCGGCCTCGACGATCCGACCGTGGTCGAGCACCGCGATCTGGTCGGCGTCGCGCACCGTGGAGAGTCGGTGCGCGATGGTGATCGTCGTGCGCCCCTGGGCGAGCACGTCGAAGGCCCGCTGCACGGCACGTTCGGTTTCGGTGTCCAGCGCGCTGGTGGCCTCGTCGAGGACCAGGATGCGCGGGTCACGCAGCAGCGTCCGGGCGATCGCGAGGCGCTGCTTCTCACCACCTGAGAACCGGTGGCCGCGCGAGCCGACCACCGTGTCGTACCCGTCGGGCAGCCCGGCGATGAGGTCGTGGATCTGGGCGGCGCGGGCGGCGTCCTCGATCTCGGTGTCGGTGGCCTCCGGCCGGGCGTAGCGCAGGTTCTCCCGGACGGTGGTGTGCAGCAGGTACGTCTCCTGGCTGACCACGCCGACGATCGCGGCCAGGTCGGCCAGGCGCAGGTCGCGCAGGTCGACGCCGTCGACGGTGATCCGGCCGGCGGTCGGGTCGTGCAGCCGGCTGACCAGCCCGGCGAGGGTGCTCTTGCCGGAGCCGGTCTCGCCGACCAGGGCGAGGCTGGTGCCGGCGGGCACGTCGAGGGTGATCCCGGCGAGGGCGGCGGTGTCGCTGCCCGGGTAGCCGAAGGTGACGTCCTCCAGGCGCAGGTGGCCGCGCGCCCGGGTGGGGTCGAGGCGGACCGGCTCGGTGGGGTCGGCCACGTCGACCGGCAGGTCCAGGTATTCGAAGATCCGGGCGAAGAGCGCCAGCGACGCAGTGAGCGAGACGCCCACGTTGAGCAGCCCCATCAGCGGCCGGAACAGGCCGCCCTGCAGGGCCGTGAAGGCGACCAGGGTGCCGATGCTCAGCGTGCCGGCGGTGCCGGGCAGCCCGGCGGCGAGGTAGATGACCGCCGGTACGGCGGCGAAGATGATGCTCATCGAGGCCATCCGCCAGCGGCCGGCCAGCTCACTGCGCAGCTCCAGGTCGACCAGGCGGGCCGAGGAGGCGGTGAACCTGTCGATCAGCGCGGGGCCGGTGCCGAGGGTCTTGGCCAGCTGTACGCCGCTGATCGAGAGCCCTTCCTCGACTGTGACGTTGAGGTCGGCGAGTTCGCGTTGCCGCTGGGCGGTGATCTCGCGGCGCATCCGGGCGACCCGACGGGTCAGCCAGATGGCCGGCGGCAGCACCACGAGCGAGACCAGGGAGAGCTGCCAGGAGAGCGCGACCATGGCGACAGTGGTGGCGACCACTGTGGTGAGGTTGGCGGCAACGGCGGTGGCGGTGGAGGTGACCACCGACTGCATGCCGCCGATGTCGTTGGTGATCCGGGACTGCACCTCGCCGGTGCGGGTGCGGGTGAAGAAGCCGAGTGACTGGCGCTGGAGGTGGCTGAAGACGTCGGTGCGCAGCCGGTGCATGACCCGCTGGCCGACCTGGGTGGAGATCCAGGTCTGCACGACACCGAGCGCGGAGGTCACGGCCGCGACGGCGACCATGCCGAGGACCAGCCAGACCAGCAGCGTCACGTCGCCCTGCGGCAGGGCGCGGTCGATGACGGCGCGCAGCAGGAACGGGGTGGCCATCGCGATGATCGAGGAGACCACGATGATCGCGGTGACGGCGGCCAGCGCGGGCCGGTGGGGGTTGAACAGGCGGCCGATGCGGCGCAGCGACACCTGACGGGCCTGCGCCTTCTCTTCGGCGCTGAGGGTGCGGTGGCCGCGGTCGCGGCCCTTCGGGGTGGGTTCCAAGGGGGCACTACCTTTCGTCGGCAATATTGCTGAGGTTACCTCATCATGAGGGAGCAACCACATATCCTGCTACCGTATTCCGGTGACCGAGCACACCGTCGACAGCGCCGACGACGAGAGCCTGGCGGAGACGTTCTGGGCCGTGGCGTCCCGTCTGCGCCGGCAGACCCGCGACTCACTGGCGCCCTGGGACGTCACCCCCAGCCAGTCCCGGGCCCTCGGCGTGCTGGCCCGGCACGGCGAGGTACGCCCCGGCACCCTCGCCGAGCACCTGCGCATCGCGCCCCGCTCGGCGACCGAGGTCGTCGACGACCTCCAGACCCGAGGGCTGGTCGAGCGCCGACCCGACCCGGCCGACCGGCGGGCGACGCTGGTCGCGCTCACCGAGGAGGGCGACCGCGTCAGCACCGCCATCCGGGCCGCGCGTCGGGCCGAGGCCGACCGCTTCTTCGGCCACCTCAACGACACCGATCGCGTCGAGCTGGTCCGCATCCTGCGCACCCTGCGCGGCTGACGGGTTTGCCCACCGCGCCCCCGGGTAGCCAGCGGCCCCGTCCGGTCGGCGGGACCGGCCGGCACCGGTCGGGGGCGAGGTGACGGGAGGCCCGGCTGATGTGCGGGATCAGCGGGGAGGCGCGATTCGACGGCCGCTCGCCCGACGCGGCGGCGGTCACCCGGATGACCGAGGCGATGCGCTCACGCGGCCCGGACGACGAGGGTCTGTTCGCCGATGGCTGGGTGACCCTCGGGCACCGCCGGCTGACCATCATCGACCTGTCCGACGCGGGCGGGCAGCCGATGGTCCGCGACGACCTGGGCCTGGCGCTGGTCTTCAACGGATGCATCTACAACTACCCCGAGCTGCGCGAAGAGCTGCGGAACGCCGGGTACGCCTTCCACTCCACAAGCGACACCGAGGTGATCCTGGTGGCGTACGCCCACTGGGGTGAACGGTTCGTCGACCACCTGGTCGGCATGTTCGCGATCGGGCTGGTCGACCGGGCCCGGCGGCGGCTGATCCTGGCCCGCGACCGGCTCGGCATCAAACCGCTCTACCTCGCCGAGACACCGGGGCGGCTGCGGTTCGCCTCCACCCTGCCCGCGCTGCTGCGGGCCGGCGACGTCGACACCGGCATCGACCCGGTGGCGCTGCACCACTACCTGTCCTGGCACTCCATCGTGCCCGCGCCGCGCACCGTGCTGCGCGGCGTGCGCAAGCTGCCGCCGGCCACCCTGCGGGTGATCGAGGCGGACGGGAGCAGCCGCGAGGAGGTCTACTGGCGACCCGACTACGTGCGGGAGCCCGCCGACTCGGGAATGGATGCCGCCGACTGGCGGGCCACGATCGGCGACGCGCTGCGCGCGGCGGTACGTCGACGGCTGGTCGCCGACGTGCCGGTGGGGGTGCTGCTCTCCGGCGGACTGGACTCCAGCCTCATCGTGGCGCTGCTCGCCGAGGCCGGGCAGCAACACCTGCAAACGTTCAGCATCGGCTTCGACAGCCGCAACGGCGAGTCCGGCGACGAGTTCCACTACTCCGACCTGGTGGCCCGCGCGTACGACACCGACCACCACCGGATCCGACTGGCCGACGACGACCTGGTGCCCGCGGTCCGACGGGCCGTGCTGGCGATGACCGAGCCGATGGGCAGCCACGACGTGGTCGCCTTCCACCTGCTCTCCGAGCAGGTGGCGCGACACGTGAAGGTGGCCCAGTCGGGGCAGGGCGCCGACGAGGTGTTCGCCGGCTACGGCTACCACCAACCACTGGTGGGGACGCCCCGGCACGGCGCCGCCGAGACGTTCGCCGCCGCGTTCTTCGACCACGGCCACGACGAGCTGCGCCGCATCGTCGGCAGGGAATACGCCCTGGAGCAGGACGCCAGCAGGGACCTGCTCACCGGGCATCTGGCCGCGCCGGGGGCGCAGACCGCGCTGGACGCCGTGTTGCGCCTGGACACCCACCTGATGCTCCCCGACGACCCGGTCAAGCGGGTGGACAGCATGAGCATGGCGTGGGGTCTGGAGGTGCGCACGCCCTTCCTCGACCAGGACCTGGTCACCCTGGCCGCGCACTGCCCGCCGGAGCACAAGGTCGCCCAGGGCGGCAAGGGCGTGCTCAAGGAGGTCGCCCGTGAGGTGCTGCCCGCCGAGGTGATCGACCGGCGCAAGGGCTACTTTCCGGTGCCGGCGCTGCGCAAGGTGGACGGCCCGGTGCGCGAGCTGGTGGCCGAGGCGTTGCAGGCGCCGGCCGCGCGTGAGCGGGGGCTGTTCCGACCGGAGTACGTGGCCCATCTACTCGCCGAGCCGGACCGGGCGGAGGCGGCGGCCGGCAGCAACAAGCTGTGGCAGCTCGGCCTGCTGGAGCTGTGGCTCCAGACCCACGACATCCGTTGAGCCGCCGGCCCGGCGCGTGTCAGCCGGCGGCGGTGCGGACGATCAGGTCGTCGAGGACCGCGTGCAGGTCCCCGGCGCGTGCCAGCACCTGCCGCTGCCGGGTGGCACCGGTGCCGTCGCGGCGCAGCCGGGCGAGCTGGGCCAACACGTACCCGAGGTCGCCGTGGCGCAGCAGAGCCGGGGCGATCACCGCCATCAGCTCGTCGACGAGTGCCCAGGCCGGCCGGGTGCCACCGGCCCGTAGGTCGATCAGCTGGCCGTCGAGCCCGTCGTGGGCGGCCCGCCAGTGCGCCGCGGCGACCAGGCAGTCCCGCACGTTCGGGGCGGTCACCCCGGCGCGTACGTCGTCGGCGAGGGTGGCCACGAGAGACCGGACCAGCGCGGCGACCAGCACCGCGTCGTCCACCTCGGTGCAGACGTCACCGACCCGCACCTCCACCGTCGGGTACGTCGACGACGGACGGGCGTACCAGTAGACCATCGCGGCGTCGAGCATGATGCCGGCGGCGATCAGCTGGTCGACGGTGCGGTCGTAGTCGGCGGCGGAGTCGAAGTACGGCGTCGGCCCGATGCTGGGCCAGCGTTCCAACTGCATGGAGCGCCAACTGGCGTGCCCGGTGTCGTACCCGTCGTGCAGCGGGGAGTTGGTGGTGATCGCCTGCACGACCGGCAGCCACACCCGCAGGTGGTTGCAAACCTGCACGGCCAGTTCCCGGTCGGGCAGCCCGACGTGTACGTGACTGCCGCACACCGCCGGGTCGTGCGCCACCGGCCCGTACCGGCGGGACATCGCGTGGTAGCGCGGCTCGTCGGGGACCGTCCGGTGCGGTTCGGCCACCGGGGTGGCGCCGACCGCCACCAGTCGGGCCCCGGCCGCCGTGGCGGCCCCGGCGGCGGAGCGACGCAACGCCACCAGGTGCGTGCGAAGTTCGGTGAGGTCGGCGCAGACCGGGGTGACCATCTCCACCATGCTGTGCCGGAACTCCTGGCGGCTCTGGTCCCGGGCGGGGCCGCGCAGCGCGGCGAGCACCTGGTCGGCGACCGGCAGGTTCCGTCCGCTGTCCGGGTCGAGCAGCAGGTACTCCTCCTCCACGCCGAGCGTGAGGGTGGACAGGTCGGGCACGGCGTCGGCGGCGGTCGGACGGTACGCCATGGGCCCTCCCCATCCACTGCTGCGGCCGGCGCCTCGGTTTCCCGGCCTACCCCGATGACAAACACCCGCCCTAGCATTGTTCCCGTGATCGAGGACTTCGCGGATCGACTCCTGTGCGACATGGCAAGCCTGGACCCCTGCACAGCGGTCGTCGAGGCTGGCGAGCAGGATGTCGACGGGCTTACCGACTACAGCCCGGAGGGCCACCAGGCCCGCGCCGACCTCGCCGCCCGCGCCCTGCGCGAACTCGAGAGCTTGGGTGACGCACCGCCGGCCGCCGGCCCGCTGCACGCCCACCTCGCCGAACGGCTGCATACGCGTATCGCCTTCCACGACGCCGGGGAGGACCTGCGCGAACTGCACACGGCCGCCACCGGTCCGCTTCAGCTCATCCGCCAGGCCGTCGAGGCCGCGGTTCCCAGCCGCGACACCGAGGGCGCGGCTTTCGAGGAGGCCTGGGCCCGTGTCGGCGCACGCATGGCCGCGATCCCCGCCACCCTGGACGGGTACGCCCGCAGCCTCTTACTCGCCGCAGAGCGCGGCAATCTGCCGGCGCGGCGTCAGGTGGAGCTCGTCAGGCAGCGCTGCCGCACCTGGATCGCCGACGATGCCGCCCTGGTGGATCGCTACGGCGAGGGGCGTCAGCGGGCGTCGTTGCAGGTCGCAGCAACGGACGCCCGAGAGGCGTACCAGAAACTGACCGGGATGCTGACCGCGGACCTGGCACCACAGGCCGTCGAGGAGGAGACGTTCGGCCCGCAGCGGTACGCACTCTGGGTGCGCACCTTCCTCGCGGCCCAGCCTGACCTGCGCGAGCTGTACGAGTGGGGCTGGGACGAGTTCGAAGCGATAGAGGCAGAGCTGATCGCGGAAGCGAAGGCCCTGGGCGGGAGCGTGCCGGAGGTGCTTGCCCGGCTCGCCAGCCCCGACGCACCCGGCACGCTGCACAGCAGGGAGGCGTTCGCCGCGTGGCTGCAGGAGCTGTTGGAGGCCGCCACCGAACGGCTGGACGGTGTGTACTTCGACATCCCCGCCCCTCTACGGCGCATCGAGTCG
Source organism: Micromonospora ureilytica (assembly GCF_015751765.1). Taxonomy (NCBI): domain Bacteria; kingdom Bacillati; phylum Actinomycetota; class Actinomycetes; order Micromonosporales; family Micromonosporaceae; genus Micromonospora; species Micromonospora ureilytica. Next base: position 1,969,351 of record NZ_JADOTX010000001.1, on the reverse strand, counting down.
CGATTGACCACCTCGTCCGGCATTGCCTACATCGGGCCGTCGCGGGACCTGACGCGGCCGGGCCGGGTCTGGTGGTCGGTCCCCGAGGACGCCGCGAGTTTCCCCACCTGGTACGCCTACAGCACCGCCTATCACGAGGGTGTTCCCGGCCATCACCTCCACCTCGGCTCCGAGGTCTGCCGGGGAGGCCTCGGGCAGCGGTTGAACCTGCTCGGCGGCCTCTCCGGCAGTCAGGAGGGCTGGGCGCTGTACGCCGAGCGTTTCATGGACGAGCTCGGGCTCTATGAAGAGCCGGGTGCTCGACTGGGGTACCTGTACATGCAGCTCCTGCGGGCAGCCCGGGTCGTGCTCGACATCGGCCTGCACCTGCGACTGCCGATGTCCTTCGGTGACGGAGCAGTGTGGACGCCGGATGCTGCGCTGCGGCTGTTGCGGGACCGCTGTCACCAGGGGCCGTACGCGTCCGCCGAGCTCGGGCGCTACCTGGGGCGGCCGGGGCAGGCGCTGGCCTACAAGGCGGGTGAGCGCGTGTGGCTGGCAGGCCGCTCGTCCTACCCCGGCGACCGGCGGGCATTCCATCGCCAGGCCCTGGAGCTGGGTTCGCTGGGCTTGGATGAGTTGAAAGCTTCCCTCCATTCCCGGCCTACCCCGGCGGCGGCAAACGCGCGCTCAGGGCCGCCCCCCGTGCGGTGAGATAGGCCCGTTCGGCCGCGTTGTCCGTCAGGGCGACGGCCGTCCGGTACGCCTCGACGGCCTCCCCGCCCCGGCCGAGTCGGGCCAGCAGGTCGGCGCGGACCACGTGGTAGACGTGGAAGCCGTCCAGGTCGAGCCGATCCACCTCGGTCAGCGCCACCGCCGGTCCGGCCACCTCGGCGAGCGCTACCGCCCGGTTCAGCGCGACCACCGGGCTGGGGGCGACCACGGTCAGTTGGGCGTACAGCTGGAGGATCTGGCCCCAGTCGGTGTCGGCGGCGCGTCGCGCGACGCTGTGCACGGCGGCGATCGCGGCCTGGATCTGGTACGGGCCAGGCCGGTCGCGGCGCAGGCAGCGACGAACCAACGCCTGCCCCTCGCTGATCAGGGTGGTGTCCCACCTGCGCCGGTCCTGCTCGGCGAGCGGCACCAGGTCTCCGTCGGCGGTGGTCCGCGCCGCCCGGCGGGCTTCGGTCAGCAGCATCAGCGCGAGCAGACCGAGCGCCTCCGGTTCGTCCGGCATCAGCTCCACCAGCAGCCTGGTCAACCGGATCGCCTCGGCGCACAGCTCGGCGCGGACCAGGTGCGGGCCGGCGCTGGCCGTGTAACCCTCGTTGAAGATCAGGTAGAGCACCGCGAGGACGCCGTGCAGCCGGTCGGGCAGGTCGGCGTCGCGGGGCACCCGGTACGGGATCCCGGCGTTGCGGATCTTCGACTTGGCGCGGACCAGTCGCTGCGCCATCGTCGGCTCCGGCACCAGGAAGGCTCGGGCGATCTCGGCGGTGCTCAGGCCACCGAGCAGCCGCAGGGTGAGCGCGACACGGGCGGCCGGGGCGAGCGCCGGATGGCAACAGGTGAAGATCAGCCGTAGTTGGTCGTCGCGCACCGGTCCCTCCTCCGCGGGTGGGTCGGCGGCGTACAGCAGGGCCGCCTGGGCCTGCCGCTCGGTCCGGGACGCCTCGCGGCGCAGCCGGTCGATCGCCCGGTTGCGGGCTGTGGTGATGAGCCAACCGGCCGGGCTGGGCGGCGGGCCGGTGGTCGGCCACCGTTCCACCGCGACGGCGAAGGCTTCCTGGACGGCCTCTTCGGCGAGGTCGATGTCGCCGAGGAGTCGGACCAGGACGGCGACCGCGCGGCCGTACTCCGCGCGGAACACCGCCTCCACATTCGGCACGGTCAGCTCCCGGCCCCACCCTGGAAGGGGCGGACCTCGATCGGCAGGGTGGTCGCCAACGCGTAGCGGCGACCCCAGTCCAGGGCGGCGTCCAGGTCCGGCACGTCGATGATGGTGATGCCGCCCAGGTACTCCTTGCCCTCCACGAACGGTCCGTCGGTGACGAGGATCTCGCCGTCGCGGGGCCGCAGCACGGTGGCGGTCTCCGGGCCGTGCAGGCCCTGCCCGAAGACCCACGACCCGGTGGACGCCAACTCGTCGCGCAACTCGCCGAGCTGACGCATCACACCGGCCAGGAACTCCGGCTCCGGCGGCAGCTCACCCTGCGGCTGATGAATGCTGAGCAGGTACAACGTCATCGTTCCTCCTCGCGGGGGCGGCCGGCCTCTCGCCGACCTCTCATCCTCCATACGATCGGCCGCCGCCCCGATCGACAGGCCGGCAGAAAGTTTGTCGGTGGCCGACCCGGCCCCGGTGCCGGCGTGCCCTTTGCTCTGCACCCGCGGACGCGCCGGTGCCCAAAGCCGCGGTGGCGCGTCGGCGGGTGCAGAGCAAAGGACGAAGGACGGGGGTACGGTCCGCCGGCGCCGCGACCGGAGCCGGTAGTCATGCCTGCGCCGGTTGTGGGTAGACCGCGGTGTGGTCGACGGCTTGCGGGTGGTCGTGGTCGGCGCCGGCTTCTCCGGTCTCGCGGCCGCGTTGGCGCTGAGCCGCGCCGGCGCCCAGGTGCGGGTGTTGGAGGCCCGTGACCGGGTGGGCGGTCGGGTGCTGACCCGATGGCTGCCCGAGCTCACGCAACTCGACCTGGGAGCGCAGTGGATCGGTCCGACCCAGGACCGGATGTACGCGCTGGTCGCCGAGCACGGGCTGGCCACCTTCGCCTCGGCATCGATCGGCGCGCCCACAGTGCTCTGGGCCGGTGCGCCCCGGGCCGAGCCGTCGACGCAGGTGAGCCGGGTGCTCGGCCTGCTCGACGAGTACGCCGCACGACTGGACCCGGCCGCACCCTGGGCGACGCCGGAGGCCGCACTGTGGGACCGGACGACCCTCGGCGGGTGGCTCACCGCCACGGCCGGGGACGACGTCACCGCCGACTACCTGGGGCGGGTCCTCGCCGGCGGGCTGCTGGCCACCGGCGCGGACGAGCTGTCCCTGTTGCACCTGCTGTTCTACCTGCGCAGCGCCGGCGGGACCGGACCGTTGCTGGGGATGGCCGGCGGCGCGCAGCAGGACCGGATCGTGGGCGGGCCGCCGGCGCTGGCCGAACGGATGGCCACCGCTCTGCCGCCGGGCGCGCTGACGCTGGCCGCGCCGGTGCGGGCCATCGAACAGACAGTCGACGGCGCGACGGCGTGGACCGACACCGGGCGCGTGGACGGCGATGCCGTGGTGGTCGCGCTGGCCCCGGCACTGGCCGGCCGGATCCGGTACGACCCGCCGCTGCCCCCGCTGCGTGACGGGCTCACCCAGCGCATGCCGATGGGTTCGGCGCTGAAGGTGCACGCCGTGTACCCGGAGCCGTTCTGGCGTGCCGACGGGCGCTCCGGGGTGGCCACCAGCAGCGCCGGTCCGCTCACCGAGACTGTCGACAACTCCACCCCGACCTCACCGCTCGGGGTGCTGACCGGGTTCAGCTACTCCACGGACGCCGCCACGCTGCGCGGCATGTCCCTCGCGCGGCGTCGACGATGCCTGCTGGAGGCGTTGGCCGGCGTGGTCGGACCACGAGCCGAGGACCCGGTGGATCTCGTCGAGTACGACTGGTCGGCCGACGAGTGGACCCGGGGCTGCTTCTCCGGTGCGCTCACCCCGGGCACGTGGCGGACGTACGGCCCGCACCTGCGGACGCCGGTGGGGCGGGTGTACTGGGCGGGCACCGAGACGGCCACCCGCTGGAGTGGCTACCTGGAGGGCGCGGTGCGTGCCGGTGAGCGGGCTGCGGCCGAGGTGCTGGCCGGCTGAGCGGCACGACCGCAGCCGGCCCGGTCTCGGCGGGACCGGGCCGGCCTCGGCCCTGGGTGCTACCCGGCCGACCCGGTCACAGAGGACCGGGCCGGAGCGGGCGCCCCGGTCAGGGGTAGGTGGTCAGGTACACCGTCTGGTTGGCCGCGTTCGCGGTGCCACCGGCGTTGTTGATCACCCGATTGATGGTGCCGACGCCACCGAGCGAGACGGTGACCATGTTCGTGAAGCGCACGTTCGAGTTGGTGGGCACCTCGAAGGACCGTTCCTCGACCACCGCGGGGTTGACGTTGAAGTAGCTGTAGCTGCCCAACCCGAACGCCTGGTGGCTGGTCACCGAATCGGCGACCTTGTACGCGGCGTAACCCCGGGTCGACCCGTTCATCCAGGCCGCCTGGTTCGGCACGTCGTACGGCAGCTCGTTCTGGTAGAAGTACGTCCGCCCACCGTTGCCGTTCCAGATGGTCTGGTACTTCTGGTAGTGCTCGACGAAGAGGCCGTACATGGTGACGTTGTCGCCGTTGACGGTGAGCCCGGTGTCGGCGGTGTTCAGTGTCCACCCGGTCGGTACGCCGCTGGCGGCGTGGTCGGCCCGCCACAGCCACATGTGGTCACCGATCACGTTGTCGCTGTTGACGGTCAGCGAGTTGGTGGCCTTGCCGACGTGCGGCCCGCCGATGCGGAAGAACACGTCGTGCAGCGAGGTCGGGTTGCTGGCGTGGCTCGCGGACGAGCCGGACGGCCCGACCTCCATCAGCACCGGCGAGTTCGTCGTGCCGGCCTCGAACATGAGGCCGGCCACCTTGACGCCGTCCACATCGGCCACCCGCATCCCCACCGCGCCGTTGTCGGCCTGGATGGTGGCCAGGCCGAGACCGAGGACGACAGTGTCGGCCCGGTTGACCTGGATCGGCTCGGTGACGTGGTGCACGCCCGGGGTGAAGAGCAGGTGCCGCCCCTGGGCGAGGGCCGCGTTGATGGTGGCGGCGCTGGTGCCGGGCTGGACCACGAAGAACTGCGACAGCGAGATGGACGAGCCGGCCGGGGTCTTGTTGTACCAGCTGGTGCCGGTGGAGTTGGTGCGCAGCGCCGGTACGAAGACCCGGTACTCACCGGTGCCGTCGACGTACAGGAAGGGCTTCTCCCGGACCTGCGGGGTCTGCGGGATGACGGTGTGCGACGGGTTGGGGAAGCTCGGCGCGGGAGCGCCGTTGACGCCCTGGAAGACCATGTTCCACACCGAGCCGGTCCAGCCGTTGCCGAACTCGCTGTTGCGGGAGTACCACTGCTGCTGCGAGCCGGAGACGACCAGGCCGTCGATGCGGGTGTCGGCCAGCAGGCCGCCGCTGGACCAGCCGTCGCCGCCGTTCCAGAGCTGGATCTGGTTCTGCGCGCCACGCAGGTGCATCCGTCGGTACGGCGCGGCCTGGGAAACTGCCCAGCGCTCCACGGTCTGCCCGGCGGGCAGGGTGACCGAGAGGTTCTCGGCGGCCCGCCAGAAGTTCTGGGTGGCGTTGCCGCCGAACCAGAACGCCTCGGCACGCACGTGGCCGTTGAGGTTGACGTCGTCCGGGCTCATGCCGAGGCCGGCGACCTGGGTGAAGAAGCCGAGGTTGACGTCGGCGGTGTAGTTGCCGGGCTTGAACAGCACCGCGTAGCGCTGCGGGCCGAACTGGTTGGTCTCCTGCTGGGTGAAGAGGGTGTTCAGTCGACTCTGGATGGTCGACGTCGGCGTGCTCGGGTCGAAGACGAAGGTGTTCGGCCCGAGGTTGGGGTTGTACGGGTCGGTGGGCGTCACCGGGGGTTCGTTGGTGCCGCCGCCGGTCTCGCCGTAGACCTGGAACTCCCAGAGCGAGTAGCCGTAGCCGGTGCCCCGGGCGGTGCCGTACATGCGGACGTAGCGGCCGGCGCCGGAGACGGTGAGGTTCTGGGTGCCGCCGGCGCTCGTGGTGGTCGAGTAGATCGTGGTCCAGGTGGACCCGTTGTCGGAGGTCTGGAGCTGGAAGGCCCGGCCGTGGGCGGCCTCCCAGAGCAGATTGACCTGGGTGATGGTGGCGCGGGCACCCAGGTCGACCTGGAGCCACTGCGGGTCGCTGAACGCGCTGGACCAGCGGGTGCCGGTGTTGCCGTCGACAGCGGCCGCGGCGGGCGTTCCGGCGTTCTCGGTGGACGAGGCGGTCGCCGTACGGCCCTGGGACAGCAGGGTGGGGGCGGCCTGCGCGGGTGTCGTGGTCCCGGTCGGCGTGAGCGTCGCGACCAGGGCCACTGTGAGTCCGACGAGCAGGTGCCGCACGACCCGGGGACGGGGGCGTACGGATGTAGCGCGAGATGTCATGACATCGCCTGTCGATAGGGGGTTACGGGTTGCCGCGCGGATGGGATCGGCTCGCCCCGTGGCGCCGTGGGTGGTGCCGCCGATGCGGCGTCGCGGGTCGGAGAGCGCTCTCGTAGGAGTGTTGCGGCGACATTGCGACGGCGTCAAGACATCGATCTATAACTTCGTTATTTATCCCGAGAATCGGTTTTCGTGTAATTTGCCGAGGGCTCTACCGTCGTCCGCGCTCAGCGGCGGATGCCGCCCTCGGTGAGGAAGCGGGCGATCGGCAGCGTGGCCGCGCCCAACGCCACCGCATCCACCCCGAGCCGGCACAGCTCGATCGACGCCTGTTCGTACGGCTGGCGCAGCGCCTGCCGGCCGGCGGCCTCCCGCACGGCCGGCAGCAGGTCGCCCAGCGCCATCGCCGCCCAGCCGCCGAGCACCACACGCTCCGGGTTGAACAGGTTGATCAGGTTGGCCACCCCGGCGCCGAGGTAGCCGGCGGTGTCGTCCAGCACCCGTCGGGCGGTGGCCGAGGTCTCCGCGGCGGCGACCAGCGCGGCGATCTGGGACTCCTCGTCCTCGCCTGGGACCTGTCGACCCCGGCGGGCCTCCCGGTAGCGGTCGATGATCGCCTCCGCCCCCACGTACGCCTCCAGGCAGCCACGCGCGCCGCACCGGCAGGCCCGGCCGCCGTACACCAGGGTGGTGTGCCCCCACTCCCCCGCGCTGCTGGACGCGCCCCGGTAGGTGGCGCCGTTGGTCACCACCGACGCGCCCACCCCGGAGCCGACCAGCGCGAAGACGGCGTGCCGGGCGCCCCGACCGGCGCCGAACCACATCTCGGCCTGGCCGAGGGTCTTCGCGCCGTTGTCGATGTGCAGCGGCAGGTCGGTGCCGGCGCCGATCAGACGCTCCAGCGGCACCCGGTCCCAGCCGAGAGCCTGGGCGTGCACGACCGCCTCGGCGCCCTGCTCGACCACGCCGGAGACGCCGATGCCGACGCCGAGCACGTTGCCGGGAGCCACCCCGGCCTGGCCGGTCACCGCGTCGATCCCGGCCAGCACGTGCCCGGCCACCAGGTCGGGCTCGGTGCGGGCCGGGTCGAGCGGGTACTCGACGCTGGCCAGCAGGGTCATCGCGAAGTCGAACAGCTCCACCCGGACCCGGGTCTCGCCGACGTCCACGCCGACCACGAAGGCGAATCGGGGCGCGATCCGCAGCAGCATGCTGGGCCGACCGCCGTCGGACTCGGCGGCACCGGCCTCGGCGACCAGCCCCTCGTCGATCATGTCGGCCACCACGTTGCTGACCGCTGGCTGGCTCAGCCCGGTGCTGCGCACCAGGTCCTGCCTGGTGAGCGGGCCGTCCAGGAAGAGCTTGGTCAGCAGGGCGGACCGGTTGCGCAACCGCACGCTGCGGTTGGTGGCACGCGCCAGCTCCACTCGTCACCTCGTTCCCGTCGGCCGTTCGAGGCGACTGTAACCGCCTCGTGCTTGACGACCCACCTGCCAACAACTTTAATGACGACATAAATTAAGCCGTGATGTAACTCCCGGGAAACGCCGACGGACCCCGACGGCGCACCCCCGAACCCCTGTCCGCAGCCGGCCCCCGTCGCCCCGACCCCTATCGGCGACGAAGGTCGGTGGACCCCCACCACGCACCGGAAGGGCTGACCCGTGTCGAGACGACACCTCGGGATATTCACCGCCGCCGTACTGGCGGCCGCCTCGCTGACCGCCTGCGGTGGCTCCGGCGACGACTCCGCCGCAGCACCCAAGACGCTCACCTACTGGGCCAGCAACCAGGGCGCCAGCCTGGAGGCCGACAAGACCACCCTCCAGCCGGAGTTGGACAAGTTCGAGAAGCAGACCGGCATCAAGGTCACCGTCGAGGTGGTCCCCTGGTCGGACCTGCTCAACCGCCTGCTGGCGGCCGCCGCCTCCGGCAAGGGCCCGGACGTGGTCAACATCGGCAACACCTGGTCGGCGTCGCTGCAGGCCACCGGCGCGCTCGTCGAGTTCGATGACGCCGCCCTGCAGGCCGTCGGCGGCAAGGACCGGATCGTGCCCGCCGCGCTCGCCGCCGCCGGCGCCCCCGGCAAGCCGCCGGCCGCCGTGCCGCTCTACAGCATGGCTTACAGCCTGTACTACAACAAGAAGTCGTTCGCCGACGCCGGCATCACCGCACCGCCGACCACCTGGGAGCAGCTCGCCGAGTACGGCAAGAAGCTGAGCACCGGCGGCAAGTGGGGTCTGGCGATCGAGGGTGCCAACCCGTCGGAGAACGCCCACCACGCCTTCACCTTCAGCCAGCAGTACGGCGGCGAGTGGTTCGACTCGGCCGGCAAGCCGACCTTCGACACCCCGCAGAACGTTTCGGCGATCAAGCGGTACATCGACTTCATGGCCGCCGACAAGATCACCAACCCGAGCAACGCCGAGTACGCGCAGAACCAGTCGGTCTCCGACTTCGCCAACGGCAAGGCCGCCATGCTGCTGTGGCAGTCCGCCGGGTCGAACCTGAAGACGCAGAACATGCCCGCCGACGCGTACGGGGTGGCCCCGGTGCCGTTCCTGGCCAGCCCGCCGGCCGGCGGCAAGAAGGTCAACAGCATGGTCGCCGGCATCAACATGGCGGTCTTCAAGCACACCAAGAACAAGGACGGCGCGCTGAGCTTCGTCAAGTTCATGACCAGCGACGAGGAGCAGACGATCCTCAACAAGACGTACGGATCGCTGCCGGCGGTGAAGACGGCGGCCTCCGACCCGGCGTTCAGCGCCCCGGAGCAGAAGACCATCCAGGAGACCCTGGTCACCACCGCGGCCCCGCTGCCGCAGGTGCCCGAGGAGAGCACCTTCGAGACCCTGGTCGGCACCGCGATGAAGGAGCTGTTCGCCGACGCGGCCAGCGGCAAGCCGGTCACCGAGGCGTCGGTGAAGGCGAAGCTGACCGACGCGCAGCAGAAGATGCGCTGACCCAGGCGTCACCGGTGGCCGTGGTCGGGCGCTGAGCCCGGCCACGGCCACCGCCTCCGAGAGGACCCCGATGGCAACCAGCACCACCGCGCCGGACGCCGACCGACGCGAACCCCGGGCCGGGTCGCCGGCCCGGAGGCCGGCCCGCCGGCCCCGCGGCCCCCGCCGCTCACTCCTGCCCTATCTGCTGCTCGCACCGGCCATCGTGCTGGAACTCGCCATCCACGTCGTCCCGATGGTGGTCGGGGTCTGGATGAGCCTGCTGGAGCTGACCCAGTTCCACATCCGCGACTGGTCCACAGCGCCCTTCATCGGGCTGGAGAACTACCGGGCGACGCTCGACCTGAACAGCGCCGCCGGCAAGGAACTGCTGCACTCGTTCTGGGTCACCCTGGCCTACAGCCTGCTCTCGGTCGGGTTCGCCTGGCTGCTCGGCATCTCCGCGGCGGTCGTCCTGCAACGGCCGTTCCGTGGACGGGCGATCCTGCGGGCGCTGTTCCTCACCCCGTACGCGCTGCCGGTCTACGCCGCCGTGATCACCTGGAGCTTCCTGCTGCAACGCGACACCGGCCTGGTCAACCACGTGCTCGTGGACCAGCTCGGCCTGCTGAACGAACGGCCGTTCTGGCTGATCGGCGACAACAGCTTCTGGTCGCTGCTGGTCGTGTCGGTCTGGCGCAACTGGCCATTCGCGTTCCTGTGCCTGATGGCCGGGCTGCAGAACGTGCCCGGCGAGCTGTACGAGGCCGCCGCGATCGACGGCGCCGGGTTCTGGCGTCGGCTGCGCTCGGTCACCCTGCCGATGCTGCGGCCGGTCAACCTGGTGCTGCTGCTGGTGCTGTTCCTGTGGACGTTCAACGACTTCAACACCCCGTTCGTGCTGTTCGGCGGCTCCGCGCCGGAGCAGGCCGACCTCATCTCCATCCACATCTACCGCAGCTCCTTCAAGACCTGGGACTTCGGCTCCGGGTCGGCGATGTCGGTGGCGCTGCTGCTGTTCCTGCTGGTCGTCTCGGCCGCGTACCTGCTGATCACCAACCGTCGGAGGGACGACCATGCGTGAGACCGCCGGTGAGCGCTGGGGCCGGCGCATCGTGCTGACCCTGCTCACCCTCTTCGTCGTCATCCCGCTCTACGTGATGGTCACGTCGGCGGCGAAGCCGTTGCAGGACGTGCAGAACGGCTTCACCTGGTGGCCCAGCCGGCCCACCCTGCAACCGTTCATCGACATGTGGAGCACAGTGCCGCTGGCCCGGTACCTGGTGAACAGCCTTGTGGTGTCGAGCATCGCGGCGATCTGCTCGGTGGTGGTGGCCATCTTCGCCGCGTTCGCGGTGAGCCGGTACCGGTTCCGCGGTCGCGGTGTCTTCTCGGTGACGGTGCTGTCCACGCAGATGTTCCCCGGCATCCTGTTCCTGCTGCCGCTGTTCCTCATCTACGTCAACCTGGGCAACGCCACAGGCATCGAGCTGTACGCCAGCCGCACCGGACTGGTCATCACGTACCTGACCTTCTCGCTGCCGTTTTCGATCTGGATGCTGGTCGGTTACTTCGACTCGATCCCCCGTGGTCTGGACGAGGCGGCGCAGGTCGACGGCGCCGGTCCGCTGCGCACCCTGTTCCAGGTCATCCTGCCGGCCGCCGTGCCCGGCGTCGTCGCGGTCACCGTGTACGCGTTCATGACCGCGTGGGGTGAGGTGCTCTTCGCGTCGGTGATGACCGACGAGGGCAGCCGCACCCTGGCCGTCGGCCTGCAGGGCTACTCCACCCAGTTCAACGTCTACTGGAACCAGATCATGGCCGCCTCACTGGTGGTCAGCATCCCGGTGGTCGTCGGGTTCCTGGCCCTGCAGCGGTACTTCGTCGCCGGCCTGACCGCCGGCGCGGTCAAGTGAGTCAGTCAATCCCAGAGGAGAACCGTCCCGTGCCCGACCTGTCCAAGCTGCCACCCGACTTCCTCTGGGGCGTCGCCACCGCGGCGTACCAGATCGAGGGGGCCGTCGACGTCGACGGCAGGGCGCCGTCCATCTGGGACACCTTCTCGGCGACCCCCGGCAACGTCGACAACGGCGACACCGGCGCGGTGGCGTGCGACCACTACCACAGGTGGCCGGAGGACCTGGCTCTGCTGCGCCGACTCGGCGTGGACGCGTACCGCTTCTCGGTGGCCTGGCCCCGGGTCATGCCCGACGGCGTCGGGCGGGTCAACGCAGCCGGTCTGGACTTCTACGATCGGCTCGTCGACACGTTGCTCACCGACGGGATCCGGCCGTTCGTCACGCTCTACCACTGGGATCTGCCGCAGGTCCTGCAGGACTCCGGCGGTTGGCCGGAGCGCGCCACCGCGGAGGCGTTCGCCGACTACGCGGCGGTGGTCGCCGGCCGCCTCGGTGACCGCGTGGCCGACTGGTGCACTGTCAACGAGCCGCTCTGCGTGTGCTGGATCGGTCACCTGGAGGGCAACATGGCCCCCGGTGAGCGCGACCTCACCCGCGCGGTGCACGCCTCGCACCACGTGTTGCTCGGGCACGGCCTGGCCACCCAGGCGATCCGCGCCAACGCCGCCCGGCCGGCCTCGGTCGGCCTGGTGGTCAACCTCAGCCCGATCGAGGCGGCGACCGACCGACCCGAGGACGTCGCGGCCGCCCGCCGCGCCGACGGGCACGTCAACAGGTGGTGGCTGGACCCGATCCACGGGCGCGGCTACCCCGCCGACATGATCGCCACCTACGGGGTCGAGCCGCCGGTACGCGGCGACGACCTGGCGGTGATCGCCACGCCGACGGACTTCCTCGGGGTGAACTACTACTTCCGTCAGCTGGTGGTCGACGACCCGACCGGCGCGGCCCCGTACGCCCGGCAGGTGCCGGTGCCCGGCTCGGTGGAGACCGCGATGGGCTGGGAGATGTATCCGACGGGCCTGGAGCGGCTGCTCGTCGACGTGCACGAGGAGTACCGGCCGAGCCGGATCATCGTCACCGAGAGCGGCTCGGCGTGGCGGGACGAGGTCACCCCGGACGGCACGGTGGAGGACAAGGAACGCACCGACCACCTGGAGCAGCACCTGGCCGCGTGCGCGTCGGCGGTGGCCCGAGGGGTTCCCCTGGACGGCTACTTCGTCTGGTCGCTGCTGGACAACTTCGAGTGGGCGTACGGCTACGACAAGCGCTTCGGGTTGGTGCACGTCGACTACGCCACCCAGCGCCGGACGGTGAAGGCGAGTGGTCTGCGCTACGCCGAACTGGTTCGCGCCCACCAGATCGCCCGCACGACCGGCACCACGACGCCGGTGGCCTGAACGAGGGGGTTGGCGAGCGGCCGCCCGGGGTGTCGACCCCGGGCGGCCGTTCCCGTCCGGATCGGGCGAAACCGCCACCGACCGGGTTGCCGAGTGGCTAGCCTGCGGCAATGTCCGCAGCACCCGACGAGGTCGAGCAGCCCGATCCCAAGGGGCGAGTGTCCGCCACCGACCGGATGACGGCCTTCAGCGACGGTGTCTTCGCCATCGTCATCACGCTGCTGGTCATCGATCTGCGGGTGCCGGAGTACCACGAGGGCGACCTGCTCACCGGTCTGCTCGGTGAGGGCGCCTCCTACCTGGCCTTCGTGGTGTCCTTCGTCTACATCGGGGTGCTCTGGCTCAACCACCACGCGCTGCTGCGGCTGATCCGTGGCACCACGCTCACGCTGAGCTGGATCAACCTCGCCGTGCTCTTCGGCGCGGTGATCATCCCCTTTCCCACCGCGGTGCTGGCGTCGGCGTTCACCCATGGCGACACCGACGACCAACGCGCGGCGGTCGCCCTGTACGCGCTGGCCGCGGCCCTGATGTCGGCCCCCTGGCTGCTGTTCTTCGGTTACCTGCACCGCCACCCGGCGCTCCTGGAGCGTCGGGTGAGTCCCGAGTACGTGCGGACGCAGCGGCTGCGCCCGGTCACCGGCCTGATCCTGTACGGCCTCAGCGGTCTGCTCGGCTGGTTCGTCAGTCCGTTGCTGGGCCTGATCGGCGTCATCTTCATGATCACCTATCACGCGGTCACCAGCGAAGGGCTGCCCCGCTGGCTCACCCGTCGCTGAGCGGGCCGAGTCGGAGCAGGTCGGCCGGGGTGTCCACGTCGACCGGGGAGCCGACGTCGTCACAGGGCACCTCGACCACCAGGTCCGGTCGGTCGCGCAGCAGGTCGCGGGCACCCCGGTCGCCGACGGCGTACCCGCTCAACAGCGGCCAGGTCTGCCGACCCAGCAGGATCGGATGCCCGGGGCGGCCGGCGTAGGTGGCGACCGCGACGACCGCGCCGTCGGCGTACGCCGCGCGCACCCGGCGCACCGCGACCGGGCTGAGCAGCGGCTGGTCGACGAGGACCACGACGGCGGCCGGGACCTCGGCCGGCAGCGAGGCCAGGCCCCGCAGCAGCGACGAGCCCAGCCCGTCGGGCCAGCCGTCGTGCCGGACCGGCACCGCGCCGGGCAGGTCGGGCACCTCGTCGGCGCCCGCGCCGAGCACCACGTGCACGGGTGCGCAGCCGCCATCGCGGAGCAACCGGATCGCGCGCCGCACCAGCGGCTCGCCGTCCAGCTCGACAAGCGCCTTCGGCCGGCCGTAGCGCCGACCGGCGCCGGCGGCCAGCAGCAGCCCGGCGGTCACCGTCGTCCCCTCCCGTACGAAGAGCTTCGCGTTATTCGCCCCGGAATATACCGACAAAGCTAGTCTGGGCCGGTGCAGGGCGGACGGGAGAACGCGACGACGATCGACGAGCGGCACTCGTCCCGGGTGACGGTCGAGGTCAACGGCGCGTCCCGCGAGGTGACCCTGGACAACCGCACCACCCTGCTCGACACGCTGCGCGAGCACCTCGACCTGACCGGGGCGAAGAAGGGCTGCGACCACGGCCAGTGCGGCTCCTGCACCGTGCTGCTGGACGGCCGCCGGGTGAAGAGCTGCCTGGTCTTCGCGGTCACCGTGGACGGTCGGTCGGTGGTGACCGTCGAAGGGCTGGCCGGGCCGGACGAACTGTCCCCGTTGCAGGCCGCCTTCATCGCGCACGACGCGTTCCAGTGCGGCTACTGCACCCCCGGGCAGCTCTGCTCCGCCCGCGGCATGCTCGACGAGGTCTCCCGGGGTTGGCCCAGCGCGGTCACCGGCGACCTGAACACGCCCGCCGAACTGACCGACGCGGAGATCCGCGAGCGGATGGCCGGCAACCTGTGCCGCTGCGCCGCGTACCCGCACATCGTCGCGGCCGTGCGCGAGACGGCGGGTGTGCGCGAGCCGGCTGCCGGCGCTATGAGGGCAGCGACACAGTGAGGGCGTTCCGCTACCACCGGCCCGCCGACGTGGCCGAGGCGGTCGCCGTGCTGACGGCCGAACCGCAGGCCGCCTACCTCGGTGGTGGCACCAACCTGGTGGACCTCATGAAGCTCGGGGTACAGCGCCCCGACGTGCTGGTGGACGTGACCCGGCTCCCGCTCGACACCGTCGAGGAGGTGCCCGACGGCGGCCTGCGGATCGGCGCGACCGTCCGCAACAGCGACCTCGCGGCACACCCGGTGGTGCGCCGCGACTACCCGGTGCTGGCCCGCGCCCTGCTCGCCGCCGCCTCCGGACAGCTGCGCAACATGGCCACCACCGGCGGCAACCTGTTGCAGCGCACCCGCTGCGTCTACTTCCAGGACACGAGTAAGGCGTGCAACAAACGGGAGCCGGGCAGCGGTTGCGCCGCCCTGCACGGCCAGAATCGCGACCTGGCGGTGCTGGACTGGTCCGAGCAGTGCGTGGCCACCCACCCGTCCGACCTGGCCGTCGCGTTGGCCGCCCTCGACACGGTGGTGGAGGTGCACGAGGCCGACGGCCCCCGCGACATCCCGATCGCCGACCTGTACCGCTCCCCCGGCACCCACCCGGAGCGGGAGACCACCCTCGCTCGGGGCACGCTGATCACCGCCGTCCGGCTACCGCCGCTGCCCGCCGCTCGCCGCTCGACGTACCTCAAGGTTCGCGACCGGGCCTCGTTCGCCTTCGCGGCCGGCTCGGTGGCTGCGGTGCTCGACCTCGACGGGGACGTGGTCCGCGACGTGCGGCTGGCGTACGGCGCGGTGGCGCACCGGCCGTGGCGGGCGTACCGGGCCGAGGAGGAGCTGCGCGGCCGTCCGTTCAGCCCGGAGCTGGCGGCACGGGCCGCCGACGCGGAGTTGGCCGAGGCGCGCCCGCTACGGCACAACGGCTTCAAGCTGCCGCTGACCCGGGCCATCACCGTGCGGGCGCTCACCGAACTGGCGTCGTCGTGAGCACCGGGGCCGTCGGACGGGCGTATCCCCGGTTGGAGGGCCCCGCCAAGGTCACCGGCACGGCCCGGTACGCGGTGGAGTACCCGGTGGACGGGGTCACCTACGGCTGGGCGGTTCCGTCGGCGGTGGTGCGGGGCCGGATCACCAGGATCGACACGACGGAGGCGCTGGCGTCGCCCGGCGTGCTGGCCGTGGTGCACCACGGCAACGCGCCCCGGATGGCGCCCGGCCCGCAGCCGGAGCTGCGGCTGTTGCAGGAGCCGATGGTGCACTACCGGGGGCAGTACGTCGCCGTGGTGGTGGCCACCAGCCTGGAGACGGCCCGCGAGGGCGCCCGACTGGTCCGGATCGACTACGACACCGGCCCGCACAGCACAGTGCTCACCGACGACCACCCCGGCCTGTACAAACCGGACCAGGTCAACCCCAGCTATCCGACCGACACCGCCGAGGGCGACTTCGACGCCGGGTACGCGGCCGCCCCGGTGCGGGTGGACGTCACCTACCGGACGCCGGCGTACCACAACAACCCGATGGAGCCGCACGCCACCACCGCGCAATGGCACGACGGGCGGCTCCTGGTGCACGACTCCACCCAGGGCGCGACACCGGTGCGCGCCACCCTGGCCGAGCTGTTCGAGTTGCCGCCGGAGTCGATCCGGGTCGTCGCCGAACATGTCGGCGGCGGCTTCGGCAGCAAGGGGTACGCCAAGGCGTCGGTGGTGCTGGCCGCCCTCGCCGCCCGGCACGTGGACCGCCCGGTCAAGTTGGCGCTGACCCGCCAGCAACTGTTCGGGCCGGTCGGCTACCGCACCCCCACCATCCAGCGGGTCCGCCTCGCCGCCGACACCGACGGCCGGCTCACCGCCATCTGCCACGACGCGATCAGCCAGACCTCGACCATCCGGGAGTTCGCCGAGCAGACAGCCGTCTACACCCGCAGCATGTACGCCGCACCGCACCGCCGCACCACGCACCGGCTGGTCCGCCTCGACGTGCCCACGCCGTTCTGGATGCGCGCCCCGGGCGAGTGCCCCGGCGCGTACGCCCTGGAGTCCGCTGTGGACGAGCTGGCCATCGCCGTCGGCATCGACCCGGTGGAGCTGCGCATCCGCAACGACACAGCTGTCGACCCCGATCAGGGACGCCCGTTCACCAGCCGCAACCTGGTGGCCTGCCTGCGCGAGGGCGCACAGCGGTTCGGCTGGTCCGGCCGTGATCCGTCGCCCCGGTCCCGACGCGACGGGCGCTGGCTGATCGGGACGGGGGTGGCCGGTTCGAGCTACCCGGCCCGAGCCCGGCCGTCCACGGCGACGGCCACCGCCCGGCCGGACGGGAGCTTCCTGGTCCAGATCAACGCCACCGACATCGGCACCGGCGCCCGGACGGCGATCTGGCAGGTGGCCGCCGACGCGCTCGGGGTGCCGCCGGAGCGGGTGGAGATCCGCATCGGGGACAGCGCGCTGCCGACGGCGGCGCTGGCCGGCGGCTCGATGGGGACCGCCAGTTGGAGCTGGGCGGTGATACGCGCTGCTCAGGCGTTGCGCGAGAAGCTGCGCGACGGTGGGCCGCCGACCGGCGAGGTGACCACCGAGGCGGACACCACCGAGGAGGTGGGCGGGCAACCCACGCTGCCCCGGTACGCGTACGGGGCGCAGTTCGTCGAGGTGCGGGTCGACGCGGACACCGGCGAGGTGCGGCTGAACCGGATGCTCGGGGTGTTCGCGGCGGGTCGGGTGGTGAACCCGACGACGGCGCGCAGCCAGCTCATCGGCGGGATGACGATGGGGCTGTCGATGGCGCTGCACGAGGAGGGCCTGCTCGACGAGCGGTACGGCGACTGGGTCAACCACGACCTGGCCACCTACCACATCACCGGCTGCGCGGACGTGGAGTCCGTCGAGGCGTACTGGCTGGACGAACGGGACGACGAGCTGAACCCGGCCGGAGTGAAGGGCATCGGCGAGATCGGCATCGTCGGCGCCGCAGCGGCGGTCGCCAACGCGGTGCACCACGCGACAGGCGTACGGATCCGGGAGCTGCCGATCCGGCTGGACAAGCTCATCGGAGTATCAGACTTGGCTTAAATAAGCCGTCAGTGATACAACTGTCGTCGTGCACGCCTTCGACGTGCTGGGCGATCCGGTCCGGCGCCGCATCCTGGAGCTGCTCGCCGACGGCGAGCAGACCGCCGGTGCGGTCAGCGCGGTCATCCGCGAGGAGTTCGGCATCTCCCAGCCCGCCGTGTCCCAGCACCTCAAGGTGTTGCGCGACAACGGCTTCGCCACCGTGCGGCCGGAGGGCACCCGGCGGCTCTACGCGGTCGACCCACGCCCACTGCGCGAGGTCGACGGCTGGCTGGAGCACTTCCGCCGGTTCTGGGCCCCGCCCCTGGCGGCACTCGCCACCGAGCTGGCCCGGGGCCGACGTGAGCGTCGGCTGCGCGGGCCCGCCGATCCACCCGATGAGAGGAACACCTGATGTTCGACGCCACCGAGCAGATCAACGCCGTCCAGCGGAAGGTCGGCAGCCGCACCCTGGAAGCCGGCGAGGCGCGGGTCACCACGATCAGCCAGACCTACCAGGCGACGGCCGAGGATCTGTGGGACGCCTGCACCAGCGCCGAGCGCATCCCGCGCTGGTTCCTGCCGATCTCCGGCGACCTGCGGCTGGGCGGCACGTACCAGCTCCAGGGCAACGCCCACGGCACCGTCGAGAGCTGCGAGCCGCCGCACCGCTTCACCGCCACCTGGGAAATGGGCGGCGAGGTGAGCTGGATCGAGGTGCGGGTCACCCCGGTCGGCGACGAGCGGGCCCGCCTCGACCTGGACCACATCGCGCACGTCGACCAGGACCGGTGGGCCCAGTTCGGGCCGGGCGCGGTAGGCGTCGGCTGGGACCTCGGGCTGCTCGGCCTCGCCTCGCACCTGGCCGGCGACGGCAGCGGGATCACCCCGGAACAGGGCGCCGAGTGGACCGCCTCCGCCGAGGGACGACGGGCCATGGAGCTGAGCAGCCAGCTGTGGTGCGAAGCGAGCATCGCCGCCGGCACCGACGCCGACGAGGCGAAGGCCGCCGCCGAACGCACCACCGCCTTCTACACCGGCGCCCCGGAGGCCTGAGCCTGAGCGGCGGCGCGGCAGAGTGGGCGGCGGCGAGGGGTAACGTGCTGCGGATGACCGGCACGCCGTACTCGCACTGCTCCTACTGCGGCGCCGCCTACCCGCCGGCCGACAGATGGCCGCGGGTCTGCGCGGCCTGCGGCGAGACTGTCTGGCGCAACCCGCTGCCCGTGGCGGTCGCGGTGCTGCCGGTCCGCACGGCCGACGGCCTGGGTGTCGTGGTGGTCCGTCGGGACATCGAGCCGGCCCGCGGGCTGCTCGCGCTGCCCGGCGGCTTCGTCGAGTACGGCGAGGAGTGGTCCGAAGCCCTCGTTCGTGAGCTGCGGGAGGAGACCGGCCTGGTCGCGGCCGCCGAGGACGCCCGACTGCTCGCGGTGCGCGGCGCCCCGCACGGCGGCACAATAATGATCTTCGGTGTGCTGCCCGAGCGGCCGGCCGAGGACCTGCCACCGTCGACGCCGACGGAGGAGGCGACCGAGTGGCTGGTGCTCTCCGACCCGGTCGAGTTGGCGTTCTCCACCCACACGCGGGTCCTGGCCGAGTTCCTCACCGGCACCCCCTGACGTGTTCGACGCCGCCCGACAGCGTCATGGCGACCAGCAGTGGTGGCTGATCTTCTCCGGCATCGAAGCCGGCAATGGCACCGGCGACTCGGTCGATCTGGCGAGAGCGACGCGGATCGCCGCCGCCTTCACCGAGCCGTACCGGTTCGCCGCCGTGACGACTGCCGGCTTCTACGATGACGCTGGCTTCTGCGGCCCCTGCGACGCACCGTACTGCCACCGCCACTGGAACGTCTCCAACACCGGATAAGGCACCTGCCCACACGGCCACGGCAAGAGCCTCGATCCATTATGGTGGCCCGACGACCTCTGACCGTGGCCGTTGCCGCCATCAAGGGTTACGTCGATCCGCAGTATCAGCGAGCGTCGCCGCGCCGCTAGGCTACGGCCTCGACATCGCATGGCTGGTAAGGGGAGACGGACATGTCGCAGGACCACGCTGAGCAGCCGGTGGGAGGTTCGGCCGCCAAGCTGGACACGACGGTGCCGCACTCGGCACGGGTGTGGAACTACTGGCTCGGCGGTAAGGACAACTTCGCCCCGGATCGCGAGGTCGGCCAACAGGTACGGGCGGTCTTCCCGGAAATCGTCGAGGCGGCCCGGTATTCGCGCGCGTTTCTCGGACGAGCCGTAACCTATCTCGCCGCGGAGGCGGGGATCCGTCAGTTCCTCGACGTCGGTACCGGCCTGCCCACGGCCGACAACACCCACCAGGTCGCCCAACGGATCACGCCGCAGGCGCGCGTCGTCTACGTCGACAACGACCCGATGGTTCTCGCGCACGCCCGGGTGCTGCTGACCAGCAGCCAGGAGGGCGCCACCCAGTACGTCGACGTCGACCTGCGCGACCCGGAGAAGATCGTCCAGGCCGCTCGGGACACACTGGACTTCGGTGCGCCGATCGCGCTGATGCTGCTGGGCGTCATGGGTCACGTCGAGAAGCCGGCCGAGGCGCGGGCCATCGTCGACGCTCTGGTCTCGTCCCTACCGCCGGGCAGCTTCCTGGCGATGTCCGACGGTACGGCTACCAGCGAGCGGGTCATCGAGTCGCATCGGCAGTACAACGAAAGCGGTGCCCTGCCGTACCACCTGCGTGCGGTCGCGGACTTCACGGCGTTCTTCGACGGCCTCGACCTGGTCGAGCCGGGTGTCGTGCCGCTGGGGCACTGGCGTACCGACAGCAGGCCCCCGGCCCCGGTCGATGGCTACTGCGGCGTCGCCCGCGTGCTCTGACGCCCTGGCATAGACTCCGCCGATGCGTGAGGTGTCGGGGGACTTCGAAATCCACATCACGGTTCGAGATCACGAGGCGGACGCGCTGTCTGCCTTCGCGGCCCGGCACGGGCTGAAGTTCGTGCACATCGTGCTCGACCGGGGCACGTTCGCCGCCCAGCCGATGCTCACCCTGACCGGGCGCGGCACGCTGGCCGAGCAAAAGGCCGTGGCGCAGCGCTGGCAACGCGAGCTGCGGGCCACCGGCATGTACGTGAACCGCACGAAGATCGAAGCGGCACCGTGGTGCGTCGGTGTGCCGCAGTCGGACGAGCAGGCGGCGGCGGAGCCGGCAGGTCGGTACTTCGAGCATCACGTCAAACTGCTGCTGACCGGCCCGGTGGTGGCGCAGGTGTTGGCGCTCACCGATCTGGTCGAGCCGCACGGGGCGCGGCTGTCCCGCAACGCCCGCCGGGAACGCGCTGGTGGTGCGCAGGAACGGTTCGTCAACCAGCGCTGCCACGGCGTCGGGCTCGCCACCGCCAAGCAGCGCCTGGACGACCTCGTCGCGACCCTGGCCGCCGCCGGCCACGAGCCCGTCGCCGTCGAGCAGGAGTACGTCGTGTTCGACAACAACCTGGCACATGACGACCGCTGGCTGGACGTGCCCGAAAGCCGCGTGAACGAGTGGCAGGTGGAGCACGAGAACACCATGAGGTCCGCGCCGGAGGGCTCGCCTGACTACCCGCCGACCTACCGACCACTGCCCGCCGACGTGCCCGTCCGCCAGCGGGCAGCGTTCGATCCGGCACTCAGGCACTATCCGAACGCGTACCGGTCTGGTGAGCCCGACTTCCTCGTGGCCGCCACCGGTGAGCGGTGGACCACCGCCCGACGCGCCGCGATGCGACAGGTCCTGGCGGTCATCGCGGCGATCCCCGAGAGCCGCCATCTCATGCTGCGCGGCAGTGTCCTCATGCCGGCCCAGGTGGGTGACCGCGCCCGCGAGCCGGGCGATCTCGACTTCGTCGTCGTCCCGCACATGATCACCAGCGACAGTGCCGACGCCCGTGCGCTCCTCGACGCCGTCAAGGCCGCCGTCCGGGCCGCCCCGGATGCCGGCCTGCGACCGGACCGGATCAGCGAGGCCGCCATCTGGACGTACGAGCGAGCCGACGGCCGCCGCCTCATCGTCCCGTTCAGCGTGCCCGGGGCACCGGACGGCCACGTACAGATCGACATCGTCTTCGGCGAACAACTTCCCCTCCCACCGGAGACGGTCATGCTGCCGGGTGTCGCGGAGTCGATGCTGGCCGCACCCGCCGCGCTGGCGCTGGCGTGGAAGCTGCTGTGGCTGGCCACCGACTCGTATCCGCAGGGCAAGGACCTCTACGACGCGGTCCTCCTCGCCGAGACCACCACCGTCGACCTGGACCTGGTCCGCCGGCTCATGCGACCGGAACTCGCCTACGAAGCCGACCGCTTCGTCGCCGAGACCGTGCTGACCTGGGGCGTCGACTGGGACAACTTCACCGACGAGTACCCCGGTATCGAGGGCACCGTGGAGCAGTGGACACAGCGGCTGGCGATGGCCCTCGACCGCGCCTGGACCTAGCCCGCCGCGTCGGTCCGCGGCAGTCTCCGTGGCTCGGCTCAGCGCAATCTGGTCAGCGGGTGTCGGCGGGGCGGCGTTCGTCGGCGCCGGTCAGGTAGCCGCTGGCCTGCAGGGTGAACAGCTCCCGGTAGAGGCCACCGGCCGCCATCAGCTCGTCGTGACTGCCCTGCTGGACGAGGCGGCCCCGCTCCAGCACGAGGATCCGGTCGGCGTGCCGGACGTTGGCCAGCCGATGGGTGATCAGGACGACCGCCCGGTCGGGGCGACGACGTAGGTGCTGGAACAGGGCGTGTTCGGCACGCGCGTCCAGGGCGGCCGAGGGTTCGTCACAGATCAGCAGGGCGGCGTCCCGATAGAGGCCGCGCGCCGCGACCAGCCGCTGCCACTGCCCGCCGGACAGCTCGTGGCCATCCTTGAACTCCCGGTCGAGCAGCGTGTCGTAGCCGTGCGGCAGGCCGACGATCATGTCGTGCGCGGCGGCCGCGCCGGCCGCCTCCTGAACACTCGGGCCGGACCGGTCCGGCGGGCGGTCGTGCCGCCCGACGCGGATGTTCTGCCCGGCGGTGAACGGGAACTTCCACCACTCCTGGGTCATCACGGCCACCTGGGCGCCCAGGGTGTGCGGGTCCAACTCGGCGGCGTCGACCCCGTCCCAGCGGATCACCCCGCCGGTCGGCTGATAGAGCCCCGCGATCAGCTTGGCCAGGGTGGTCTTGCCGGAGCCGTTCTCGCCGACCAGTGCGATCACCTCACCCCGGCGGATGGTCAGGCTGACCCCGTCCACCGCCGGGGCATCGGTGTCCGGATAGCTCAGGCTCACGTCGTCCACCTCGATCACGCCGACACCGTCGGCCACCCGGTCGCCCCCGATCGGCACCCGGGCGTGGGCACGGGCCAGGAAGTCCCGGTAGTCCTGGTAGTAGAGGGCGTCCTCGTACAGCGAGTTGGTGGCGACGACCGCCACTCCCAGGCTGGTCCGCGCGGACTGCAGCGCGAGCAGAGCGGTCGCCGCGGCGGCGAGGGCGACCATCCCGCTCAGCAGCAGGCCACCGAGGACCGCGTACACACCGAAGGTGGCCAGCCCCGCCACCGTGGCGCCGATAACCCGGGTGCCGGTCTGCGAGCGGACCAGCCGCAGTTGGGCGCGGGTCTCGACCGCCATCACCCCGCGATACTCGGCGAGCAGGAACTCGCGCATCTGGTACGCGCGCACCTCCGCGGCGGTGTGCCGGTTGGCCATCAGGTGGGCCAGCATCCACATCCGGCGTCGCCGGGTGATCCGGGCCAGCATCGCCAGGTATTCCCGGCGGGCCATCCGCACGGCCGTGATCGCCTGGGGAATCGCGGCGAGGAGCAGGCAGGGCAACAGCAGCGGTTGGATGACTGTCACCGCTACGGCGGTGGCGAGCATGCCGACCACGCCGGTGACCAGGTTGACGGTGTGGTCGACGATCCACGCCGCCTCGCCCATCCCCCGGTCGCGCGCGCGGTCCATCTCCTCGGCGAAGCCGGCGTCGTCGAACGCGGCCAGGTCCACAGCCGTGGTGGCCTCGAACAGACGCAGCTCCACCTGGTAGTTGATCTGCGGGGTCAGCCGGGCCTGGGCCCAGCCGGCCGCGATGGTCAGGCCACCCCGTGCCGACACCGCCGCCGCGGCCACGATCAGGGCCGGCAGGGCCGAACGGACCCGGTCCGGGGTGGGACCGGCGGCGAACAACTCGCGGAGCACGCTGGTCGTGGCGAGCAGGCCGAAGGTGGTCATCACCCCGGCGGCGATGTTGAGGCCGATGGAGGCGATCGTGTCCCGACGGTTGGTGGACCAGGCCAGGCCGACCGCTTCCCGGACCAGCCGGGGCAGTCGGCGGGCCACCGCCCAGAAGCTGGTGTGCGCGAACTCCTGCGCGTGGTGCAGCCAGTCCCGATCCTCCAACTCCGGCAGCATCGCGCCGGGTGGATCGTCCGGCTGGTCGTCCTCGACGGGGGTGCGCTGGCGGGCCATCGACTCCACGGAACCCTCCTCGGGGGCGGGATCACGAACGCCGCCCGAGACTACTGCCCGCAACCACCCGATGTCTCTAGGTAGCCGGCGCGTCGCGTGGCACGTCCGGTGCACCCTCCGTGATCGGCAACAGGACCCGGAACGTGGTCCGGCCCGGCTCGGTCTCCACCCGGATGTCGCCGTGGTGTTTGTGCACCACGATCCGGTACGAGATGTCCAACCCCAAACCGGTGCCCGAGCCGACCGGCTTCGTGGTGAAGAACGGCTCGAAGATGCGTGGACGCACCTCCGGCGGGATACCCGGCCCGGTGTCGGTGACCTCCACCGCCAACTGGTCGCCGACCCGTCCGGTCTGGACGGTCAGCACGCCCTTCTCCCCCATCGCGCCCAACGCGTTGTCGATCAGGTTGGTCCACACCTGGTTCAGCTCGGCCGCGTACGCCGGCACCGGTGGGAGGCTCCGGTCGTACTCGCGGACCAGCTTGACCTCGGGGGGGATCTTGCCCTTGAACATCACGAGCGTGGCGTCGAGCAGGTCGTGCACGTCCACCACCCGGTGCGGCGCGCGGTCCAGCTGCGAGTACTGCTTGGCGGCGTCCACGAGCCCGGAGATCCGGGTGACCGCGTCGCCGATCTCGCGCATCAGCAGCTCGGTGTCGACGGTGTAGGTGAGCCAGCGCACCGCCGCCTCCAGGTCCGCGGCGCCGACCGCGGCCTTCACCTGCGCCAACCAGGCCGCGTCGAGACCACCGCCGACCAGGATCGGGGCCAGGTCCCAGGCACCGTTGACCCCGTGCTCCTCCAGCCAGTCGGTGAGGGTGTCCTCGGCGTCGGCGGTTTCCATCGGGGTCAACTTCGGCGCGGTGGCCACCCGGGCTACCGCCTCCTCCTGCAAGGAGACCAAGCCATGCAGGGCGCGCCCGTCGAGCCGACCGTCGGCGACCATCGCGAGCTTGTGCCGCATCCCGGCGACCCGGTCCCGCAGCACCGAGGTGGCCCGTACCGCCGCCGCGGCCGGGTTGTTCAGCTCGTGGGTCAGCCCCGCCGACAGCGAACCGAGCGCCAACAGCCGCTCCCGTTCGCCGACGATGGCCTGGCTGTTCCGCAGGCCGAGGAACAGCCCCTCCAGCAGGTGCATGGGCATCGGGAACCAGGACCGCAGGGCGTACGCGAAGTCCTCCGCCGGCAGCACGAAGAAGTCCGAGTCGACCACCGCCCGCATGCTGTTGCGGTAGATCTGGTCGACCTGGTCACCCAGGTAGGCCTGGACCGCCCCGCCGTACACGCCGCGCTGGTCGGTGCGGCTGACCTCGATCTCGTCTCCGCGCACCTGGCGGCTCAGCGCCACCGCACCGCGCACCAGCACGAAGAAGCAGGTCCCGGGCTCCCCCTCGGCGTATACGAGGGTGCCCCCGGCACGCTGCTCGACCCGGCCGCGCTCGGCCAGCCACTCGAGTTGCCTGTCGTCGAGGGACTCGAACAGGAACAGGGTGCGCAACTGCGCCGGTGTCAGCCGGCCACTATCCGTGCTCATTGAGCCTCCAGGTATCGGTGCACCAGCGACACGGCCATCGCACCCTCGCCGACGGCCGAAGCGACCCGCTTGACCGACTCGGCCCGCACGTCCCCGGCGGCGAACACGCCCGGCACGCTGGTCTCCAGGTGGTACGGGTCGCGCGACAGCGACCAGCCGGCCGGCCGCCGTCCTCCGGCGAGCAGATCCGGGCCGGTCACGATGAAACCGCGCCCGTCGCGGACCAGCACCCCGTCCAGCCAGTCGGTACGGGGCTCCGCGCCGATGAAGATGAACAGCCAGGAGGTGTCGACCGAGCGGGCCTCCCCGGTGCGGGTGTCGCAGAGGGTGAGCCGTTCCAGGTGACCGTCCCCGGCCCCGCCGACCACTGCGGTGTGCGGGTGCACGGTGATCCGGTCGATCCGTTCCAGCTGGTCGATCAGGTAACGCGACATCGAGGCGGTCAGGTCCGCACCACGGATGAGCAGGTGCACCCTCGACGCGTACCGGGAGAAGTGGACCGCCGCCTGGCCCGCGGAGTTGGCCCCGCCGACGATGTAGACATCCTGCTCGACGCAGCTCGGCGCCTCCGTGGCGGCGGCGCCGTAGAACACCCCCCGCCCGGTGAAGTCGGCCAGGCCCGGGGCGTCGAGCACCCGGTACGACACGCCGGTGGCCAGCACCACCGTGTGCGCGGCGATCTCGGTGCCGTCGCCGAAGCGCAGCAGCCGGGCGCCGCCGGCCTCGCTGAGACCGACCACCTCCCGGGCACTGAGCAGCTCGGCACCGAACTTGACCGCCTGCCGCCGGGCCCGATCGGTCAACTGGGCGCCGGACACACCATCGGGGAAGCCCAGGTAATTCTCGATCCGGCTGCTCTGCCCGGCCTGACCGCCGGTCGCACGCCGTTCCACGAGCACGGTGCGCAGCCCCTCCGACGCGCCGTACACGGCCGAGCCGAGACCGGCGGGGCCGCCGCCGATCACCACCAGGTCGTAGAAGTCACACGCCGGCACCACTGTCAGCCCGGCCAGCGCGGCCAACTCGGCCTCGCTCGGGGCGATCAACGCCTTGCCCTCGGGCGTCACCACCAGCGGTACGTCCGCCTCGGTGGCCCCGGCCGCGTCGAGCAGCCGGACGCCCTCCGGATCATCGGACAACAGCCATCGGTACGGCACCAGGTTGCGGGCCAGGAAGTCACGGACCTTGAACGACGGCGCCGACCAACGGTGCCCGACGACCCGGATCTCGGCGCTGGCCGCGTCCGGGGTGACCGCCCACGCCTCCAGCAGCCCGTCGACCACCGGGTACAGCTTCTCCTCCGGCGGGTGCCAGGGCTTGAGCAGGTAGTGGTCCAGGTCGACCACGTTGATGGCCTCGATCGCGGCGTCGGTGTCCGCGTACGCGGTGAGCAGCACCCGGCGGGCGGCCGGGAAGATGTCCATGGCCGCTTCGAGGAACTCGACGCCTGTCATCTCCGGCATCCGGTGGTCGGCCAGCAGCAACGCCACAGGTTCGCCGCGCAGCTTGACCTCTCGCAACGCGTCCAGCGCCTCCGGCCCGGAGGAGGCACGCAGCACCCGGTAGCGGTCGCCGTAGCGGCGCCGGATGTCCCGGGCGACCGCCCGGGACACCACGGGGTCGTCGTCGACGGTCAGGATCACCGGGTTCGCCATGGCGCCATGAAATCACCTGTCGAGGGTCGACCGCACCATCGCCAGGGCCCGGCCCACGGTTGACCGCCTCGCGGACGGGTAAGCCGGGGAGCCGCGCGGGTGGCCGGACATCGACGACCCGCCCGGTTGCCGCGCACACCTCGGGGGGCCCATGGCGGACGCGACACCGACCGGACCGACGCCGTCGGGCGGGATCGTGGAGCTGCGCGTGCACGGTGTCTCCGGCGCGGGGGCGGACCAGGTGTTGGACCGGCCGCACGTGCACCAGGTCGCCGGGGACCGCAGCGGAGGGTTCTACCGACCGCGCCCCGGCTATCCGGACTCCACCGGGACGGACGGGGTGACGCTGGAGGCGTACCGCTGGAGCGACCTGCCGTCCGGTACGGCCGTGCGGACGCTGTCGCTGGTCTTCCTGCTGCCGTTCATGCTCTGCAACGTGGCGCTCTGGATGCGCCCGGCGAACACCGTCTCGCAGCGCGGCTTCATGGCGCTGTGCCGGGTGCTCGCCCTCACCCTCACCGTGCTCTACGTGCTCTCCATCGTCGGGGTAGCGCTGGACCTGATCGCGTGGCGCTGCATGGACACCCCGTCGTGCCTGGCCGGCCGGAGCTGGCTGTCCTGGCTCGGCGGACGCCCCACCGGGCTGCGCCTGGGTGTGCTGGCGCTCGTGCCGGTCGCCGCCATCGGGCTCGTCTGGTGGCTGGGCGCTCGCCCGGGCCATTCGTTCGACGCGTTCCGGACGCCGTCGACGCCGGCGTCGAAACACCAGCTGAGCGCCGTCGGCCAGTGGGACGGCGAGCCGCTGGTGGGTCGGCTGCGCTCGGTCCACGTCGCGGCCGCCTTCGGCACGCTGAGCGCCAGCCTGCTGGCCGCGCGGGCCAGCCAGCACCGCTCGTGGGTGATGGTGATCCTGCTGACCGTCACCGCGGCGGTGCTACTGGCCTGCCTGGTCCTGGTCACCGTGGTGCCGAGCATCGACCGCACCGACCCGTCACCCCGGGTGGACGGCGTATTCCGCGGGCTGCGCACCACCGCCTGCGGCGTGACGATGTTGGTGATCGTGCACGTCGTCATCAGCCCGGCGCCGTGGCCGCAGGGCGGTGCGCTGCCCGGTTACAGCGCGATCGTGGCCTGGATGTTCGTCAGCCAGACCGTGCTGGTGGCCGTCCTCGCCGTGCTGGTGATCTGGCGGCGGGGCGGCGGGCAGCGCAGGTCACCCATACGCGCGTTGGGAGCGCCGGTCTTCATGACGATCTCGGCCGGGCTCGCCGTGGCGTTCTCGGCCGAGCTGGTCTACCGGGTGGCGGACCTGCTCGATCGCGAGGGGACGACCGCGGACGGCCTGGAGACCAGCCCTCCGCTGGCGTACAAGTGGGCGATCTTCGGGTTCTTCCTGGCCGTGGTAATCGCGCTGCTGGTGGCCGGCCTGGTCACCAGGCTGACCCGGCGCGGGCGGCGGCGGGCCGCGCGGGCGATCGTGGCCGCCGACTTCCCGGACGCGCCGCCGCAGGCGGCGGCCCGGCTGCGGCGGGTCGAGCACGCGGTGGCCCGGGCCCGCTTCACCGAACGGTTGGAACCGCTCTCCGTGGTGTACGCCGCCCTGGCGGCGCTCGGCCTGGCCACCAGCGTGCTCGGCCTGCTCCAGCTCCTACCCGGCGACGTGGCGCAGCGCTACGTCGGAGTGCCGGAAGGCATGGTCAACTTCCTGATCGGGTCGGGTAGTTACGTGATCGCCGCGATCCTGCTCGGCCTGGTGGTGGGCGGCATCTTCGCGTACCGGACAGCGCAGTTCCGCCGGTACGTGGGTGTGCTCTGGGATCTGGGCACCTTCTGGCCCCGGGCCGCGCACCCGTTCGCGCCACCCTGCTACGCCGAGCGGGCCGTGCCGGAGCTGGCCAAACGGATCACCTACCTGGTGGAGCAGGGGCACTGTGTGCTGCTGGCCGGACACAGCCACGGCTCGGTGCTGCTCGCCGCCACGGTTCTGCAACTACCCACCCGGATCACCGAGCGGGTCGCCCTGCTGACCTACGGGTCGCCGCTGGGCCGGCTGTACTCCCGGCTGTTCCCGGCATACGCCGACGAGCCGGCGCTGCGGGAGATCGGCGAACGGGTCGGTTGGCGCTGGATCAACCTGTGGCGCGACACCGACCCGATCGGCGGCTGGATCTTCGCCTCCCACCGCCCCGGGGAGGCCGAGACGCTGACCGGGCCGGCGGCGACCGTGGACCGGCGGTTGACCGACCCGCAGGACGTGGTGCCAGCCCCCAGCGACAGCGTTCCCCCACCGATCCTCGGACACTGGCCGTGTGAGTCACAGGAGGCGTTCGCGGACGCGGTACGGGATTTGACCGCGCGACTACGCCCCGCGCGCCCGGCACGCGACTGAGCCGGGCGGCACGCCTGCCCCGGCGGCCGGATATCGTCGCCTGGTGACCCCGTCCAAGCCGCCCGCACGCCGGTTGATCGCCTCGAACAAGAAGGCCCGGCACGAGTACACCGTGCTGCGCACGTACGAGGCGGGCATCGTGCTGGTCGGCACCGAGGTGAAGTCACTGCGCGAGGGGCGGGCCTCGCTGGTGGACGCGTTCGCACACGAACGCGACGGCGAGATCGTGCTGTACGGCCTGCACATCGCCGAGTACACCTACGGCACCTGGACCAACCACGCCCCGCGCCGCAACCGCAAACTGCTCCTGCACCGGGCCGAGATCGACCGGATCCTGGACAAGGTCCGCGAGGGCGGCGTGACCCTCGTCCCGCTGTCGATGTACTTCGAGAACGGCTACGCCAAGGTCGAGTTGGCCCTCGCCAAGGGCAAGCGCTCCTACGACAAGCGGCAGACGCTGGCCGAGCGCGACGCCAACCGGGAGATCGCCCGCGAGCTGGGCCGGCACCTCAAGGGCCACCCCCGCAGGCCCTGACGCGCCCGCGTTCACCCAGGACACGGTTCGTCCGCACGTGCTCTTGTGCGGGCGCTCTTCGCGGGTGCCCTTGTGCGGGTGCCTTCGCGCGGCTGTGCGTGGGTCCCCGGCGCGGCGCGCCGGGGACATCGTTGACGTCGTCCGAGAGACGTGGTCTGCTCAGTCGAGGCCGTTGTTGAAAACGGTAATCATTTGCTGATGCGGAGGAGAACCATGTCGCTCACCGTCCCGCCCACCCTGCTCGACGCCGCCGAACGGGGCCCCGTCGACGACGAGGCGTTCATCGCGTGCGTCCGCGACTCGCTGCCGTACGCCTGGGCCACCGTCAGCCGGGTCGTCGCCGAACTGGAAGCCGGCGACGCCGAACTGGCCGACAACGTCGTCCCGCCGCCCACCGACGACGACCGGGGTCAACTGCTCCGCGCGCTGGCCAGCGACGCGATCCGCGCCGGCCTGGAGCGGCACTTCGGCGTACGCCTGGCCTTCCAGAACTGCCACCGCGTCGCCGCGTTCCGCCCGTCGGCCGCCGACAGCGAGCGCTACCGCCGGTTCGTGTCGACCCGTGGCCAACTGCTCAACCAGTCCCCCGAACTCCGCAACTGCTGACCCTCACGGCGGGCGGGCTCCCGCGAGCCCGCCCGCCGCACACCCACACCCACACCCACACCCACACCCACGCTCCAAGATCTACGCAACTTCCCGGATGTTGCTGCCTCGGACGCTGGAGAGGCAGCAACATCCCTGATATTGCGCGAATCTTGAGGACGGACACCGTGCCCGACCGACCGTGAGCGGGGTTTGGGTCGCCCCGCGCCCCGCGCCCCGCGCCCCGCGCCCCGCGCCCCGCGCCCCGCGCCCCGCGCCCCGCGCCCCGCGCCCAGATCGTGCTGGAACCAGGAAGTAGTGGTGTCGACGTATCGATGAGGCCACTACATCCTGGTTCGAGCACGATCTTGCGGGCGCCCCGAGGGAGCCGCATGCGTCCTGAGACAGCACAGGAAGACGCAGCTGCTGGCATCGATAGCCATTTGTCCATGCGGTTGCTGCCCATACCGGCCTTCCGCCCTGGCAAATGCGGGAGTTAAGGTGAGCTGGTGATGACGTACCGGATCGGGGAGGCCGCGGACCTGCTCGGCGTCAGCGCCGACACCATTCGCCGGTGGGTGGACGCCGGGCGCCTGACGGCCGGGCGTGACGAGCACGGCCACCGGGTCGTCGACGGCGTCGACCTGGCGGCGTTCGCTCGCGCTCAGGCCGCCGACCCGGACGCTGGCGCCGAGCTTTCCTCGGCCCGCAACCGGCTGCGCGGCATCGTCGTCGACGTCCGCAAGGACACGGTGATGGCCCAGGTCGACATCCAGGCGGGCCCGTTCCGGGTCGTGTCGCTGATGAGCCGGGAGGCCGTCGACGAGCTCGACCTGCGGGTCGGTTCGGTGGCCGTTGCGGTGATCAAGTCGACCACGGTCGTGGTGGAGCGGGCCGCACCCGCCCCGGCGCGGGGACGGTCGGCCGGATGAGGGCGGGAACGGTCGGCCGGACGAACGCGGGGACGATCGGGCGGACGAACGCGGGAACGATCGGGCGGACGAACGCGGAAACGATCGGCCGGACGAACGCGGGAACGGTCGGGCGGACAAGGGCGCGGAGCAGGCGCACGGCGGTGGCCGTACTCGTGGCGGTTGCCCTGGTGGTGGCCGGCTGCGGCGGGAGCGCCGACCGGGCAACCGGCGGCGGCGGGGACGGCCGGGTGACCGGCACGGTGACCGTGTTCGCGGCCGCCTCGCTGACCGAGTCGTTCACCCGCATCGGGAAGGACTTCGAGGCCGCCAACCCGGGCAGCAGGGTGACCCTCAACGTCGCCGGCAGTTCCGCTCTGGCCAACCAGATCATCCAGGGCGCCCCGGCGGACGTGTTCGCCTCGGCCGCTCCGGCGAACATGACGACGGTCACCGAGGCCGGCAACGCCGACGGCACACCGAGTATCTTCGCCCGCAACCAGTTGGTGATCGCGGTGCCCCGGGGCAACCCGAAGGCAGTGGCCGGCCTGGCCGACCTGACCAGCCCGGGTGTGAAGGTGGCGCTCTGCGCCAGTCAGGTGCCCTGCGGCGCGGCGGCCCGCACCGCCCTGGACGCGGCCGGCGTCGCGCTGACGCCGGTCACCCTGGAACGGGACGTCAAAGGCGCGCTCGCCAAGGTGAAGCTTGGTGAGGTCGACGCGGCACTGGTCTACCGTACGGACACGCGGGCGGCGAGTGCCGACGTGACCGGCGTGGAGTTTCCCGAGTCGGCGCGGGCGGTCAACGACTACCCGATCGTCGCGTTGAAGGACGCGCCGAATCCGAACGGCGCACGGGCCTTCGTCGCGTACGTCCGCTCGGCGCCGGCGCAGGCGGTTCTCACCGAGGCGGGGTTCCAGGCTCCGTGAGGCAGGTCCACGACGACGACACACCCGGCGGGCGACAGGCCACGCCGCGACGGCGGGGGCGGGTGCCGGCGGCGCTGCTGATCCCCGCCGGGCTGGGATTGCTGTTCCTGGTCCTGCCGTTGGCCGGGCTGCTGATCCGGGCACCGTGGACGACCCTGCCGGAGCGGCTCACCGAGCCGGGCGCGTTGACGGCTCTGCGGCTGTCGGTGCAGACCGCCACCCTGGCCACCGCACTCTGTCTGCTGCTCGGGGTGCCGCTCGCCTGGATGTTGGCCCGGGTCGAGTTTCCCGGCCGTCGGCTGGTACGCGCGCTGGTCACCGTGCCGCTGGTGCTGCCGCCGGTGGTCGGTGGGGTGGCGTTGTTGCTGGTCTTCGGCCGGCGTGGGCTGGTCGGCGGCTGGCTCGACGCCACGTTCGGCATCACCCTGCCGTTCACGACCACGGGTGTCGTGCTGGCCGAGTCGTTCGTCGCCATGCCGTTCCTGGTGATCGCCGTGGAGGGTGCGCTGCGCGCGGCCGACCACCGTTACGAGGAGGCCGCGGCGACGTTGGGCGCCAGCCGGTGGACCACCTTCACCCACGTCACGCTGCCGCTGGTGGCGCCCGGCCTGGCCGCGGGGGCGGTGCTGTGCTGGGCGCGGGCGCTCGGCGAGTTCGGTGCCACCATCACCTTCGCCGGCAACTATCCCGGTCGTACGCAGACCATGCCGCTCGCCGTCTACCTGGCGTTGGAGACCGATGTGGAGTCCGCGATCGTGCTCAGCCTGGTGCTGCTCGTCGTGTCGGTGGGCATCCTGGTCGCGTTGCGGGACCGCTGGATGACCACCGCATGAGCGATCCACTCCTCGATGCCCGGCTCGTCGTCGACCGGGGCGCCTTCCGGCTCGACGTGCCGCTGCGGGTGGCGCCGGGCGAGGTGGTGGCGCTGCTCGGCCCGAACGGCGCCGGCAAGACCACTGCGCTGCGCGCGCTGGCCGGGCTGCATCCCCTCACCGAGGGGCACGTCACAGTCGACGGTGTCGACCTGGACCGCCCGGCGACCGGGGGCTGGGTGCCCACCGAACGCCGCTCGATCGGCGTGGTCTTCCAGGACTACCTGCTCTTTCCGCACCTCAGCGCCTTGGACAACGTGGCCTTCGGGCCGCGCCGGCACGGCGTCGAGCGGCGGGCCGCCCGCGCCACGGCCCGGGAGTGGCTGGGCCGCGTGGGGCTCGACGCGCAGGCGCAGCGCCGGCCCCGGCAGCTCTCCGGCGGTCAGGCGCAGCGGGTGGCGCTGGCCCGCGCGCTGGCCGTGGCACCGTCGCTGCTGCTGTTGGACGAGCCGCTCGCCGCGCTGGACGCCCGCACCCGGTTGGACACCCGCGCGGAGCTGCACCGGCACCTGTCCGCCCATGCGGGCGCGACGGTGCTGGTCACCCACGACCCGCTGGACGCGCTGGCGTTGGCCGACCGACTGGTCATCGTCGAGGGTGGCCGGGTGGTGCAGGAGGGCGACGGGCCGAGCGTCACCGCCCGCCCGCGCACCGACTACGTCGCCCGGCTGGTCGGGCTGAACCTGTACCGGGGCCGCGCCGACGGGCACGGGGTGCGGGTTTCGCCGGAGCTGACCCTCACGGTCGCCGACCGGTTGGAGGGTGAAGCGTTCGTGGCGTTCCGCCCGGCCGCGGTGGCTCTGCACCCGGCCCGGCCGGAGGGTAGCCCGCGCAACACCTGGGCGGGCACCGTTGCCGGTGTCCAGCGCCACGGTGACAACGTGCGGGTGCAACTGGACGGCCCGATCGGCGTGGCCGCTGACGTCACGCCGGCCGCCGCCGCCCAGCTGCGGCTGATCCTCGGCCAGCGGGTCTGGGTGGCGGTCAAGGCGACCGAGACCCACGCCTACCCGGCCACCGGCTGACCGGCCGCGAACCAGCAGGCCGAACCGGGGTCAGCCGGCGAGCAGGTCGGCGTGTGCGGCGCGCAGTCGGGCCAACGTCGGATCGCTGCCCGGGACGACCCGGCGATCCAGCTCGGCCCACACCTCGGCCAGCGCCGCGCGGACCGCGCCCAGCTCGGCGGCGTGCCGCTGGCTGCTGCGCCGGTGCTGCTCGTCGAGGCGGCGGGCCCAGCCGGCGGTGACAGTGGCGAGCCGGTCGG
Organism: Micromonospora ureilytica; assembly: GCF_015751765.1. Classification (NCBI taxonomy): domain Bacteria; kingdom Bacillati; phylum Actinomycetota; class Actinomycetes; order Micromonosporales; family Micromonosporaceae; genus Micromonospora; species Micromonospora ureilytica. The sequence continues at coordinate 1,934,754 of NZ_JADOTX010000001.1, read as the reverse complement.
CGTCGGCGCGGGCCTGTGCGCCGCTGCGGGCGGCTGCGGCGGGGACGATCGCGGCGACCGGGCGGGGATCGCCGTCGCGGGTGACGACGGTGACCGCGTCGGTCAGCTCGGCCAGCGCGACGAGCTGACTGAACCGGGTGCGCGCCTCACGCAGCGGCACGGAACGCGGCGGGTCGGAATGAGGGGTGAGCGCGGGGACGGCCATGGATGCATGCTGCCGCGCGGGTATGACAACTATTCGCTGTCGTCAGTGGACGGTAAGTGGCGGGGCGGGCCACTCGTCGGCCAGCACCGACCAGACCTCACTGTCGATCCGACCGTGCGGACCCGGGCTGACCTGGCGCAACGTGCCGTCGAGGCGCAGGCCGAGCCGGTCGGCGAGGGCCTTGCTGCGGGTGTTGTCGGCGTTGGTACGCCACTCCACCCGCTGGATGCCGCGCTCGCGCACCGCCCAGTCGACGATCCGGCGCACCGCCGGGGCGACCAGCCCTCTGCCCTGCGCCGCCGGCTCCACCCAGCAACCGACCTCGCAGACGCCCCGGGTCACGTCGAATGACACGAACATGACCCCACCGACGAGTGTGCCGCGCCACCACAGTCCCCAGATGCCGCCGCTGTCGCTGGCCCAGAGGTCGGCGTACCGCTGCAGCACCGCGCGGGCCGACGGCAGGTCGGTGGCGACGAAGGACGGCGACACCCAGGGCTGGAGGTGCTCGCGGGCCCGGTCGAGGTGGGCGAGGAACTCCTCGGCTCGCCACGGGTTCAGCGGGCGCAGCTCGACGTCCTCGGTCAGCGGCAGGGCGAACACCGGGCCTCCAGGAAGGGTGCGCTTGCAACGACGGGTGGCAGGTTCGCACAGGTGCGGCGCCGGGGTCGCGTCGGGGCGCGGCCTGATCAGATGATCGTGTGGGTCCAGTAGCTGAGCCAGAGCACGAACAGCACGCCCTGCACCAGGGCGAGCGTCGCGGTCAGCCACACGTCGGCGCTGGCGTGGCGAGCCCAGCGGGCCAGCACCAGCGCCACCGGGAACGCGGCGAGCAGATAGCGCAGCAGGCTCTTGTACACCGGCGGGCCCATCGACAGCGGCACCAGCACCATGAGGACGCCGTACACCAGGTAGGCCAGCTCCCGGCGGCGGAACCCGGCGACCAGCACGGCGAGGACGGCCACGGCGAACCACACCCGAGCGGCGTCGCGCGGCTCCCCGGCCAACCCGTTCAGCAGCACCGGCAGGGGGTTCTGCACCTCGATTCCCCATCCGGTCTGCTGGGCGTGCTGGTAGGCGAACCAGTCCCCACCCCGCCACCGGCAGTACGCCATGAAGGTGAACCAGCCGGCGGGCAGCAGCAGCAACGGCCAGCCGATCCGGAGGTAGCCGAGCAGGGCACGCGGCCCGAGCCGCCAGTCGTGCTGCCGGAGCAGCACCAGGGCCAGCGGCAGCACCACGAGCAGGCCGACGGAGCGGCTCATCGCCAGGAAGTAGCCGACCACACCGACCAGCAGCCACCGGCGGCGCTCGGCGTAGTAGAAGGCGGCCAACGCGAGGCAGACGAAGAGCGACTCGGTCAGCGCGGCCTGGAACAGGAACGCGGTCGGCAGCAGCACCAGATACCGGGTGAACCGCCGGGCCGCGTGCGCGTCGCCGAGCAGCAGCTCCGCCAGCCGGTAGCCGTACCAGATGGCCAGCAGGAACGCGACGTTGCTGATCAGCAACAGGGCGAGGGCGGTGTCGCCGCCGAGCAGCACGCCGACCGGCCGGGCCACGAACGGGTACAGCAGGGGAAAGCCGAAGTCTCTCCACGGCCCGCTCAGGGGCAGCTCGCTCAGCCGCAGGTAGAGCAGCGAGTCCCAGGCGAACCAGAAGGAGATCCACCGGTGCCCGGAGATCTCGCGCTGTTGCGCCCACATCAACGCCTCGTCCGGCGGCGGGGCCCCGGGGACGCCGTCCCAGGCGTGCAGGACCAGGAGCCCGAGCACTGTGAGCAGCAGCTTCGCGCCGAGGAACAGGCCGATGACGTACGGCCAGGGCGCCGGCACCCGACGGGCCAGGCGCGCTCCGCCGCGGCCGGCCGCGACCGCCCGGGCGGCCAGCGCCGCCGCGCCGTCGCGCCACCGGTCCATCCGCCCCGCTCCCCCCGCTCCCCCGGGCCGCCGGCCGCGTAGGGAGTCGCTCTTCTCGTGGTACGCCGCAGCGCGCCCCGCCGAAGCGAGGACCAGCTACTACTAAGTGTGACATTCTGCGCATAACGGGTAGTCGCCGCGCCTCAACCATGGCGGTGAGCAGGGAGCGCACCAGCATGAGCGAGCAGAACGGCACGGTGGTCATCGGTGCCGGACCGGCCGGACTCACCGCGGCGTACGAGCTGCTTCGGCACGGCCGGTCGGTCCAGGTGTTCGAGGCCGACGAGGTGGTCGGCGGCATCAGTCGCACCGTGGAGCGCGACGGATGGCGGTTCGACATCGGCGGGCACCGGTTCTTCACCAAAGTGCCCCGGGTGGAGGCGTTCTGGCACGAGATCCTGCCGGACGAGGACTTCCTGACCCGGCCCCGGATGAGCCGCATCTTCTACCGGGGCGCCCTGTTCAACTACCCGCTCAGCGCCGTGAACGCGCTGCGGAACCTGGGCCTGCCGGAGGCCGCCCGTTGCCTCGGCTCGTACGCCCGCGCCCGGTTGCGGCCACCACGGGACCAGTCACACTTCGAGGGCTGGGTGTCGGCCCGGTTCGGCTGGCGGCTGTACTCGATCTTCTTCAAGACGTACACGGAGAAGGTTTGGGGTATGCCGGCGGACCGGTTGCAGGCCGACTGGGCGGCGCAGCGGATCAAGAACCTGTCGCTGGCCACGGCGATCCGCAACGCGCTGCTGCCCCGGCGTCGGCGCACCGACGTGACAAGCCTGATCGAGCAGTTCCAGTACCCGAAGTACGGGCCGGGGATGATGTGGGAGCGCTGCGCCGAGCAGGTCCGCGAGCGGGGCGGGCAGCTGTCCACCGGCAGCTGGGTCACCGCCGTGCACCGCGACCCGGCCCGGCGGCGGGCGATCAGCGTGACGGTCAACGGCGCGGGCGGGCAGCGGACCGAAGCCGCCGACCACGTGATCTCGTCCATGCCGATCTCGGAGCTGGTGGCCGCGTTCCACCCGCCGGCGCCGCCGGAGGTGCTGGCCTGCGCGGCCGACCTGCGCTACCGCGACTTCCTGACGGTCGCCCTGGTCGTGCCGGCGGAGTTCTCGTTCCCGGACAACTGGATCTACGTGCACGACCCGGGGGTACGGGTGGGCCGGATCCAGAACTTCGGCTCCTGGTCGCCGTACCTGGTCAAGGACGGCCGCACCTGCCTGGGCCTGGAGTACTTCGTGTTCGAGGACGACGAGATGTGGCGTACCCCGGATGCCGACCTGGTGACCCTCGCCACCGCGGAGTTGGAGCGGTTGGGATTGGTTCGACAGGGCGTGGTGGAGGCCGGCTACGTCGTGCGCATGCCCAAGGCCTACCCGGTGTACGACGAGCGCTACCAGCACAACGTGGACGTGATCCGGGCCTGGCTGGCCGAGGCGGTGCCGAACGTGCACCCGGTCGGACGCAACGGCATGCACCGCTACAACAACCAGGACCACTCGATGCTGACCGCGATGCTCACCGCCGAGAACATCGCCACCGGGAGTACGCACGACGTCTGGTCGGTCAACGTGGAGCGGGACTACCACGAGGAATCCTCCGGTGGCGACAACCGGCGGGGCACCGGCCGGGACGCGCCGGTGGTGCCCAGCCGGATCATCGCGGCGCCGATCAGCCTGCCGGAGGGGTCGGACGACCGGGCCCCTGTCGCAGCTCCCCCGTCTCACGGGTGAGGTCGAGCACGCTCTCGTGGCACGGCCAGGTGCTCAACGCGGCAGGTGCGTGCAGTGGGCCACCGTGGCGTCGTCCGGGCTGTGCGCATCCGCACCAACGGAGGTCTGCGCCTCGGCCTGCCGGACGAGGGCGATGACGCCGGCCGGCCCGCTGGCGCGAAGCAGGTCCAACACGCCCGACCAGTCGGTCCGACCGTACGGGTTGACGATGCGGCTGGCACCGTTGCTGAGCAACGCGACACCGTTCAGGTCGGCGAGGGACCGGCCGCCGGTCACCGCCTCCCGCGCCGCGCGCGGGTCATCCTTGGCGATCCAGTACCCGCCCGGCTGGTTCCGGCGGGCACGCAGCGCGGTGGCGCAGGAGGCTCGCACCCGGTCGTACTCTGGCGTTTCCTGGGCAATGCCGGCCAGCGGCGCTGAGCATTCGCGCCGGGCAGTTGCCTCGCGTTCATCGGTTATCACCAGCGGACCGGCGTCGACCCGGTCGAGGACCAGGTAGGAATCCGCGAGCAGGAGCCATTCCAGGCGGTCCTGGTCGGCGCGGACCATCGCGACCGTGGCCTGCGGGCTGCTCGGATCCGCGATGTCGCAGGTGTCGCCGTGCTCGGCGGCGATCTCACCGATGGCGGTGGCGAGGATCGTGGCGAGATCTCGCCCGTCGCCGCGCGACAAGTGGCCGAGCAGCGCGCCGCCGAGGCGGTGCGTGTACCAGGCGACGCCGTGGGAGCAGAGATGCTCGGCTCCCGGAATGCCGGCGCCGTCGAGCAGGACGACAGCGCCGGGAACCGCGCCGACGAAGTCCTCGTTCGGCCGATCGGCCCTGCCGGCGCTGGTCGCCAGGCTGACGTCCATTCGTGGGCTCCTGTCTGGACTGGCGAGCCGCTGGGCCGCAGCGCAACGGATCACGTTGGGCTGCGGCGGGTGATGCCGTCCAGGATGGTGGTCAGGTTGTGGTCGAAGGTTTCCTCGGCGTTGAGGTGGGCACCGTCGACGACGAGGCGGGCCACTGTGGGGTATCTTCCGGTCTTCAACATGCGCGTGAGGTAGGGGCCGAGGCTGGCCTGGAAGGCGGCTTCGTCGGCGCCGGTGGAACGTACGGTGCGTCGTTCGGTGACCTCCCTGCGGACCGATCCGATGATGAAGGCGTTGAGGGCGCCCACGGCTCGCTGGAGATCGTCGATGTCGCGCACGCCGGGGGCCGCACTGAGCGCCGCAGCGGTCGCTTCGCCCACGGCGAGCGCGTGTGGTCCCAGGTGTGGCCGCCCGCCGAGCACGTCGGAGAACCACTCGTGGTCAAGGGCGGCGGCGCGGGTCGCGTGGGCGATGGACAGCACCGTGTCGCGCCACCCGGAGCGCTGGCCCACCTCGGCGATCCGGGCGTAGACGACGTCGACCATGAGATCGAGTAGCTCCGACTTGTTGATCACGTAGTCGTAGAGCCGCATCGGACCGACACCGAGCTCTTTGGCGATCTTGCGCAGTGACAGCCCGTCGAGGCCGTGCGCGTCGGCAAGCCGGAGCGCCGTAGCGGCGATCTTCTCGCGGCTCAACGGCACCGGCACCGCGCGCGGCTGAGGTTCGGGCCGCTCCCAAACGGGCAGTGGCTCACTACCGTACGCTGTATCCACCAATACAGTGTACGGTAGCGCCGTGAGAACGCGAATCGCGATCGCCGGTGGTGGACTCGGCGGGTTGACGCTGGCTCGGATCCTGCACCAGCACGGCATCGAGACGGTGGTGTACGACCGGGAGGCAAGCCGATCCGCGCGGCCCCAGGGCGGTGCTCTCGATCTACACCCGGAGTCCGGTCAACTGGCCCTGGCCCAAGCGGGTCTCGCCGGCCGGTTCCGGTCGGAGGCGCGGCCCGACGGCGAGGAACATCGCATCCTCGACCCGACCGGACGAATGCTGGTACACCATGAACCCGAACCTGGCTCATTCTCCGGGCGTCCCGAGATCGACCGGAGCGCACTGCGTGACCTTCTGCTCGACTCCCTCCCCGGCGACACGGTTGTCTGGGGGCACCGGCTTGTCGCGGCGACCCCGCGACCGGACGGCGGCTGGGACCTGACGTTTCACGGCGGCCACCGAGTCAGCTGCGACACCCTCATCGGCGCGGACGGCGCACGCTCGGTCGTCCGGTCGCTGCTGACCGACGTCCAACTGTTCTACGTGGCCACCCTCGTCGAGCTGACAATCGACGACGTCGAGCGCCGCCACCCCGATCTCGCCGAGCTTGTCGGCCCCGGCAACATGTGGTGCGTCGGCGTGAACCAGATCCTGGCAGCGCAACGTCTCGGCGATGGCAGCCTCCGGGTCGGGATCTCGCTGCGCGCGGAGGGCCGGCCCCTGGATACGTACCGCAGCAAACGCGCCCTGCTGAACGTGTTCGCTGGCTGGGACCCCCGCCTCACCGCACTCATCGAGGCCGCCGAGAGCGCGCCGACGCCACGCCTGATCGAGACGATGCCCATCGGTACGCGCTGGACCGGCCGGCCGGGCGTCACCCTCATCGGCGACGCCGCGCACCTCATGCCACCGGTCGGCGAGGGCGCCAACCAGGCCATGCTCGACGCCGCCGAACTCGCCAGCCAGCTCGCCGCCAATACCGCCGACCCGAATTCGGCGATTCGGGCGTACGAAGAGTCGATGTTCAGCAGGATTCACCCGATCGCCGAAATGTCCGCGCGAGTCCAAGCGATGATGCTGTCCCCCACCGCGGCGGAGGACATCGCTCGCTTCTTCACCCGGCCGGCGGAACCGGTACACGCAGACTGACAGCGGCCGTGAGAACAAGGTCCGCTTGCCCGTGGGGACGGGTCGTGTAGTCGTGTGTTCCGGTACCCCCGGCCGGTGGCGTCACCCCGCAACGAACGCGAGCGCCGTCTATCCCTCTACCGACAACGGGTCGATGCCCACGTTGGCGTCGATGCGGAATTCGCACGGCATTGGCGGAGCTGGTGTCAGACGCTGTTGTCGTTCGGGGGCTCGCTCGTCGTTCCGCCGGGCGAGCCCGATACTGAAATCAGCACGTCCACTAACGTGGCGCCTCATGGAACACAACGCTTTGCGCACCGAACGCCTCGAGCTTCGCCCGGTGCGTGATGACGACGTCGACCGGATCCTGGAGTACCGCAATCTGCCCGAGGTCACGCGCTGGCTACTACGCACCGAGGTCGATCCGGCAACCTTGCAGGCGGCGTGGCGACGCGCGGCGGCAGACCCCGACGACCACAGCGTGGCGGCCACGCTTGATGGTGTGGTGATCGGAACTGTCTCGCTCGATGTCGTCGACGGCATGGGGCAGCCCGGCATGCCACCGCGGACGGAGGCCGAACTCGGCTACATCTTCGATCCGGCCTACGGCGGCCATGGCTACGCGACTGAGGCGGTCACCGCTGTGGTGGCGCACGCGTTCGAGCGGCTGAATATTCGAAGGATCACTGCCGGCTGTTTCGCGGACAATCTCGCCTCGGTGCGGATCCTCGAGAAGATCGGCATGCGTCGTGAACAGCACGGCGTCGGTGATTCCTGGCACGCCGAGCTGGGTTGGGTGGACGGCTACACCTACGCCCTGCTCGCCGAGACCTGGCGTCGGGAGGCAGCGTCGTAGGGGTAGCTGAAGGCTGGCGACAGACGCCGATGACGCAGTGATCAAGGGTTGACAAGCCCAGGCCGACTACGGCAACCTTGCGGCCGACCACGCGATCGGCGTGGCAACTCTGCATGAGGGAATGACGCCTGTGATCCGGGTCGGCCGAGCGGCCGCCTGAGTGTTGACCACGCGACGGCTGAACGTCGCGCTGCTCGCACGGTGAGCGGTCCAACGCTCCTTTCACCCACCGCAGCTTCTCCCATGCATCGAGGTTTACGTTGACCATGGACGTCCGCATCCAGCAGTCCGTCGTCGCCAACCTGTCCAACCGACCCGCGCCCGTAGAGGTAGGGCCGTTCGTGATTGGGATGGATCCGACAACGACAAGTCCCCACATCAACTACGCGACCCCGCGTCCCGGTGCTGCCATCACCGCGGCGGACGTCACCGCCCTGGTGGCGGCCTTTCGCGCGGCTGGCCGCAAACCGCGCCTGGAGTACGTCAGCAGTTGCGCCTCCGGTCTGGAGGCGCAACTGGTCGCTGACGGATTCACAGTGGAAGCCCGGCACACCTACCTGATCTGTGTGCCCAGCGCATTGACGGCACCACCCACGCTCGACGGCCTCAATCTGCGCGAGCCCGGCACCGATGTTCAGCGGGCCGCGCTGATCAGCGCTCAGAACGAAGCCTTCGGCGGCGATCCGGTGGCCTCCACGGCCGACGTGGCTCGGCTCCGGCGCCAGCAGGGGGCCGGCGGCGTGGCCGTCATGGCCGTCACTGACGACGGCACCTGTGCGGGAGGTGGTGGAGCAGCCCCGCCCACCGGCGCGGTAAGCGAGGTCGCCGGCATCGCCGTTCGGACGCCCTTCCGTCGTCGGGGACTGGCGGGCGCGATCACCGCCGAATTGACCCGGCGGCTGTTCACCACCGGTGCGGAGATCGCTTGGCTGGAGGCCTCCGGCGAGGACTCATGGCGGGTATACGAGCGCGTCGGTTACCGACCCGCCGGTGAACGGCTCTACATCGGCACGAACTGAGGTCAGCGACAGGACCCGGGCCAAGGTCCACCGACCTCGGCCCGGGCAACCTCTCCGCACACCAGGCGACCCCGGTCAGCCCGGACGGTACGGCGGCCAGGTTGGTCGGAGGCGGCATTCCTCAGAGGTATTCGGATGACTCAGAGGTCAGGGCTTGCGGGCCACCGCGCCGTAGATGGAGGCGTCGGCCAGCGGCGGACGCTGCTCCGGCGGCACCTGCGGGCGCCACTCGCTGACCGGGGCGATGCCCGGTTCGGCCAGGTCCAGGCCGGTGAAGAAGCGGGCGAACTCGGCGCGGTCGCGGGGTACGGCGTCCTGCTTCATCCGGCCGGCGGCGAACTCGGCCTCCATCCGTGTGACGGTGTCGGCGGGGATGTGGTCGGTGGTGAAGTGGGTCAGCGCCAGCCAGCTGCCCGACGGTAGCGGGTCGAGCAGGCGTGCGACCTGCTCGTGTGGGCGGTCGTCGTCGGTGAGGAAGTGCGTCACGGCGATCAGCACCAGCGCCACCGGCTGGGAAAGGTCCAGTGTGGCGTGCAGCTGCGGGTCGGCGAGGATCTTTTCCGGGTCGCGTAGGTCGGCGTCCAGGTAGGCGGTGGCGCCGGCCGGGTCGCTGGTCAGCAGCGCTCGGGCGTGCACCAGCACCATCGGGTCGTTGTCGACGTAGACCACCCGGGAGTCGGGGGCGACGGACTGGGCCACCTCGTGGGTGTTGTCGGCGCTCGGGATGCCGGTGCCGATGTCGAGGAACTGCCGGACGCCGACCTCCTCGGCGAGGAACCGGACCGCCCGGCCGAGGAAGGCCCGGTTTTCCCTGGCGAGCGTGCGCACCCCCGGGTAGACGGCCGCGATCTGGTCGCCGGACTGCCGGTCGGCGGCGAAGTTGTCCTTGCCGCCGAGCCAGTAGTTGTAGCGGCGAGCCGGATGCACGGTCGTGGTGTCGATCCGCTCGGCACAGCGGCCCTCGGGTAATTCCGACGTGGACGGCACCGTCACGAGACCTCCCCAGGTCGATGGACACGCCGCATCCGGAGAGTCACGGGACGTGTCCAGGGGCCATCCTAAGGCGTACCCATGGGCTCGTGGGGCCCGCCGACGCACGGACGCCGACAGGGCGGGAAACCGCTTACCAGAGGGCTATTGACGGTCGTCACTGGCTGTCAGTACCGTGATGCGGGCAGCGAGAAAGCGCTTTCCGACCCTCACCGTCCGACAGGGAGCGCCCCCATGCCCCGACACCTCCGTGCGTTCTGCCTGATCCTGCTCGCCATTGCCGCAGTGGTGAGCACCACCACCGCCCTGCCCGCCGAGGCCGCCCCGCGCTTCCGGGTGTTGGTCTTTTCCAAGATCACCAACTTCTACCACGACTCGATCCCGGCCGGCATCGCCGCGATCCAGCAGCTCGGCGCCGCCCACAACTTCGAGGTCGTCGCCACCACCGACGCGGCGGCGTTCACCGACGCCAACCTCGCCACCTTCGACGTCCTGGTCTTCAACAACACCAACTCCCTGCCCACCTCGGGTGACCTGCTCAACGCCAGCCAGCGGGCCGCGTTGCAGACGTTCATCCGCAACGGCGGCGGTTGGGCCGGCCTGCACGCCGCCTCGGCCAGCGAACGCGACTGGCCTTGGTACGAGGGCCTGGTCGGCACGATCTTCGACTACCACCCCGACTTCTCGTCCACCGGCGGCACCTTCCCCGGCCGGGTCAAGGTGCTCGACCGGGCGCACCCGTCGACGCGCAACCTGCCGGAGCTCTGGGAGCAGAGCGAGGAGTGGTACAACTGGCGGACCAACCCGACCGGCAACGTGCACACCCTCGCGCAGATCAAGGTGCGCGACGGGATCAACGGCCTGGACGAGGGCGTCGACCACGCGTACTCCTGGTGTCAGCGCTACGACGGCGGCCGGTCCTGGTTCACCGCCGGTGGGCACGCCAGCTCCCAGTTCAGCACCCCGACGTTCCTGGAGCACCTGCGCTACGGCATCGAGTGGGCGGCCGGCGCGGTCGCCGGTGACTGCTCGGCCACCAAGACCAGCAACTTCGAACGGGTGGGGCTGGTCACCGAGAACCTGGCCGACCCGTTCGAGCTGGCCGTCGGCCCGGACCGGAAGGTCTACTACATCCAGCGCACGGGCGCGCTCAAGGTGGTCAACTCCGACACCCTCCAGGTCACCACGCTGCTGGACTTCGCCTACACCTCGGCGATGACCGACCAGTCCGACGGGCTGCTCGGGATGACCCTGGACCGCAACTTCGCCAGCAACGGCTGGGTCTACCTGCTCTGGTCCGACAAGACCCTGAAACAGCTCAACCTGTCCCGGTTCACGGTCGCCAACAACAGCGTCGCGCTCTCCTCGGAGAAACGCCTGCTGGCCGTCCCCACCTACCGGGGCGAGGGCCGGGCCAACTCGCACATGGGCGGGTCGCTGGCCATGGACGGGGCCGGGCGGCTCTACGCGGCGATCGGTGACAACACCGACCCGTTCGCCTCCAGCGGCTACACGCCTGTCGACGAGCGCGCCGGCCGCGCCGCCTGGGACGCCCAGGGCACCGCCGGCAACACCAACGACCTACGCGGCAAGATCCTGCGGATCACCCCACAATCCGACGGTACGTACACGGTGCCGAGCGGCAACCTCTTCCCGGCCGGCACCGCGAGGACCCGGCCGGAGATCTACGCGATGGGCATGCGCAACCCGTTCCGGATCACCATCGAGCCGCAGACCAACGCGGTGCTGGTGGCCGACTACGGCCCGGACGCCCGCGCCGCCGACCCCAACCGTGGTCCGGAGGGGACCGTCGAGTTCAACCGGATCACCAGCGCCGGCAACTTCGGTTGGCCGTACTGCGTGGGCAACAACATCCCGTTCAACGACTACAACTTCGCCACCAACACCTCGGGGGCGAAGTTCAACTGCGCGGCGCCGGTGAACAACTCGCCCAACAACACCGGCCTGGCCACTCTGCCGGCGGCGAAGTCCGCGCTGGTCTGGTACGCGTACTCCGCCTCCACCCAGTTTCCCGAGCTGGGCACCGGCGGTGGCGGGCCGATGAGCGGTCCGGTCTACGACTACGACCCGGCCAACACCCGCACCACGAAGTTCCCCGAGTACTTCGAGGGCAAGTGGATCACCTATGAGCTGACCCGCAGATGGTTCAAGACGCTCTCGGTCCACAAGACGGCGCAGACCTTCAGCAACGCGCGCTTCGGCCCCACCGCCGTGGGTGACCTCCAGTCGATCAACGGGATCTTCGACAACATGAGCTGGATCCAGCCCTTCGAGGCGGAGTTCGGCCCAGACGGTTCGCTCTACGTCATCGACTTCGGCGAGGGCACCGGCAGCGGTCGCGGCGGCAGCAACGCCGGCGCGGGCATCTACCGCATCGACTATGTCGCCAACGGGCGGCCACCGACCGCGAAGATCGCCGCCACCCCGGACAGCGGACGTACGCCGCTCGCGGTGACGTTCTCCTCGGCCGGGTCGTCCGCCGGTGACGGGTCGGCGCTCAGCTACGCCTGGGACTTCACCAACGACGGCAGCACCGACTCCACCGCCGCCAACCCGGGCCACACCTACTCGACGGCCGGGAAACACACCGCCCGGCTGACCATCCGCAACAGCGGCAACGGGTTGACCGCCACCGCGGTGACCGACGTGGTGGTCGGCAACACCCGACCGACGGTGACCATCACCGTGCCCGACGGCGGGTTCTTCGACTTCGGGGACAAGATCCCGTACACGGTGACGGTCACCGACCCGGAGGAGACCACCATCGACTGCGCGAAGGTGACAGTGCAGACGCAGCTCGGCCACGACCAGCACGCCCACCCGCTGGACGTGTACACCGGCTGCTCGGGGCTTCTCGCCACCGAGGCGGACGCCGGTGACGGCCACGGGCCGGGGCAGAACCTCTACACCCTGATCACCGCGCAGTACACCGACGGCGGCGCGGCCGGCGGCGTACCCGCGCTGACCGGCTCGACCCGGGTCCAGTTGCAGCCGAAGAGCAAGGAGGCCGAGCACTTCAGCGCGCAGTCCGGCGTCACTGTCAACGACCGGGCAACCGCCCGCGCCGGCAAGCGGCTCGGCGAGGTCGACCACAACGACTGGGTGGCGTTCGGGCCGGCGGACCTGCGCAACATCGGCTCGGTGACGCTCGGGGTGACCAACGGCGGGCTCGGCGGCACCATCGAACTGCGGACCGGCTCGCCCACCGGCACGCTGATCGGCACGGCAAGCATCGGGTCGACCGGCGGGTGGGACAACCTGGTCTCCCCCACCGTCACGCTGACCAACAAACCCACAGGCACGACGACCCTGTACGCGAAGTTCGTCAACGCCGCCCAGGTCGGTGGCACCCCGGACCTGCTCGCCCTGGACTGGCTACGGTTCAACGGCGCCGGGGTCAAGCAGGAGCCGGGCGGGACGTTGTCCCTGGCCGCCAGCCCGACCGGCGGCACCGCGCCCCTGACCACCACACTCACCGCCACGGCGACGGCGCCGTCCGGGCAGAGCATCACCGACTACGCGTGGGACTTCGGCGACAACAGTGCCATCACGCACGGGACCGCCCTCCGGTCGACGGCACACAGCTATCCCCGCAAGGGGACCTTCACCGCCCGGGTGACGGTCACCTACACCAGTGGGGAGACCCGCTCACTCAACCTGACCATCACGGTCACCTGACGGTCGGGCGACGACGGGCGGGGGTCCACCCCGCCCGTCGCCGCTCGGCGGGGCGCGCCGCGTCCCAGCCGCCGCCGATCCGGAGGACGCCTGCACGGTCCTGAGTGGAGGCGTTATCTCGACCGGCGAGTTCCTGAACGACAAGGAATAGGTTACCGTCGATATATGGTCTCGCGTCGATCGGTCCTGCGGGCGGTGCCGCTTGCGGCCGCTGCCCTTACCGCCGTCCCAGGTGACTCCCGCTGGCTCGGCCCGTCGTCCACCTCAACCCAGGCGGGCCGCGTACCACCCGACCCAGCCACGTTGCAGGCCGCCGCTACTGCCGTTCGCGGCTTCACGGCCGACCTCTACCGGACGCTGGCGTCGGCCCGGACAGGCAGCAACGTGGTGTGCGCACCGTACTCGGTTGGGCTCGCGCTCGCGATGACCAGGGCGGGCGCCGGCTCGACCACGGCGGACGAGATGGACGCGGTGCTCCACGCGCCGCATCCACGCCCCAGCGCGCTCGACAGCGGGTTCAACACGGTCGAAAGGACGCTCGCCGGCCGGTACCAGGACGGTGACGGGATCAAGCAGCCTCTGCTGACCACGGCCAACGCGCTGTGGACACGACTCGACCTGGTCCTGCGACCCGGGTTCCGGGACGCCCTGACCGGCTACTACGGTGCCGCGCCGCAGCCGGTCGACTTCCGCGGCGCGCCGGAGGTGGCCCGCCAGGAGATCAACACCTGGGTGTCCGATCGGACCAACGCGAAGATCCCGGAGCTGTTGCAGTCCGACGCCGTGGGCCCCGACACCAGCCTGATGCTGACCAACACGATCTACCTCAGGGCGGCCTGGAAGTACCCGTTCACCGCGACGGCCACGGCGCCGGGGCCGTTCACCAGGGATGACGGGGCCGTTGTCGACGTCCCGATCATGCGCGGGCCGTTCGACAGGATGGGCTACCTGGAGGGGGACGGGTGGCGCGCAGTCGACGTGCCGTACGCGGGCGACGGGCTTGCCATGGCCATCGTCATGCCGACCCGGGGCGAGCTCGCCACGGTCGAGGCCAACCTCGATGCGACCTGGCTGGGCGCGCTGCTAACCGGGTTCCAGATCACCGACGTCGAACTGCGCCTGCCCCGGTGGACGTTCCGCCTGCCGGCCGAGCTGGGTGCCGCGCTGGGCAGCCTCGGCATGCCCACGGCATTCACGTCACAGGCCGACTTCACCGGCATGAGCACCGAGCCGGCCCTGTGCATCGACGACGTGGTGCACGAGACGTTCATCGCGGTGGACGAGAAGGGTACCGAGGCCGCGGCCGCGTCGGCCGTCATCGTCCGACCGCCGTCGATCCCGCAAGGGCCGCGGTTCTTCGTCAACCGGCCATTCCTGTACGTCATCCACGACCGGCTCACCGGCGTACCGCTGTTCCTCGGCCGGGTCCACGACCCGCTGGTCGACGGCCCAGCCTGACCGGTGGTTCCGGGCGTGGGGCGGTGCACATCGGCACCGCCCCACACCCGGCTGAACGGTTACTGCCAGGAACTCTGTTGGGTGTAGACGAGGTTGCCGGGGACCACCGTGCCGTTGGTGCTGTACTCGGTGTACGCCCAGAAGTCGCCCTCGGCCAGCGGCTTCTTCGGCTTCAGCGTGAAGTTGAAGCCCTGATTGCGCTCCGCCGTGGAGGGCAGCGTCAGCGTGGCACCCGCATACTTGGCGTTACGGCCGACGATGGCGTAGCCCAGGTCGACATCGACCACCGGGCCACCGGGCACCTGCGCGAAGACGTAGGCGGTGTAGCGCCCCGGCTCGGGCAGGAACTTGTACGCCTGCTCCGCGCTGGTCCAGAACCTGTCACTGCTGTAGATCAGGGTGTCGCCCTTGTACAGGTAGAGATCAAGGTTCGTGTTCGGGTCGTCAGTGTTGGCTTCGACGATGATGCCGGCAGTGTTCGCCGGCACGGTGAAGTCAACCTTCTTCACGCCGGATGCCTTCGGGTCGAACACCCCGCCGTAGACGCCGGCCGGAATCGAGTACGACTCCCGCTGCATCGGCGTGTACCCGGTGCTGCGACCGGCGAGCGGCCCGGTGAAGCCCGGCTGGACCTGGCCGAACGCACCGTTGGTCATCCGGGCGAACTCCTCGCCGTCGTCGGCGTACGGCCGGGCAGCGATCCCCCACGGACGCGCAGCGACCGGAATCCGGGCGGTGTGGGTCCTGCCGTGCCAGGTGATCGACCCGGTCACGTACCGGTCCCAGGGGGCGCTGCCGCGACGCACGGTAATGGTGACCGTCGCGGACTTGCCGGGCGCCAACGTCACCGACGCGGGTGACACGGTGACCTTCATGCCGGTCAGGCCGGACACCGACGAACGGTACGTTTCCCGCGCCGTGCCCACGTTGGTCAGGGTGCGGGTGAGGGTCACCGGCCGGGTGCCGTCGTACTCTCGCAGTGAGATGGCCGGCAGGTTGAGTTCCTTGCCGTCGGGCTCGGCCGTCTCGCTGAAGGCGACCAGTTCCGCCGCCGTCGGCTCGATGACCAGTCCCGGGTCGGTGGCCCCGGCCAGGTTTATGAAGCCGCTGCCCTGGTCCAGGGGACTGCTGGTGCCAACGGTGTCGGTGGCGGTGGTGCGCAGCGCCGAGGCGATCCTGCCCGGCGACCAGTCCGGGTGCGTGGCATGCAGGATCGCTGCCGCGCCGGCCACGTACGGCGACGCCATCGAGGTGCCCGAGTACGCGTCGTACTGCCGCCCGAAGTTGCCCGCTGGTGAAACCGCGGCGATGATGTCCGACCCCGGCGCGACCAGGTCGGGCTTGAAAACGCCCAAGGTCACCTTGTCCGGGCCGGTGGAAGAGAAGTCGGCCACGCTGGGTACGCCGGGGACGCTGGAACCGTCACCGCCGGTGCGCACGGACGCCTTGGCGTCGGTGGGGTGGCGCATCAGGTAGTTGAACAACGTGCCGGCCTGCTTCTCGGTGGGCAGGTAGACCACCGGGAAGTTGTAGATGGAGTTGACCCGGTAGTTGCCGACCGGGTCGAACAGCACCATCGCAGCCCCGCCCTTCTCCTTCACCTCGGCGGCGGACGCGAAGGTGTCGGACAGCGCGCAGGCAACCACCTTGCCCTTGATCTTGGCAGCGTCGAGGCTGCCCGGCTCGCAGTACACCGCGCCCAAGTCCGGAGATCCGGCCTGGTCGCCGAAGACCATCGGCAGTGCGTCGCCACCGGGCAACGCGTCCAGTGAGCCGCCGACCAGCTTCGTGCCGTCGCCGAGCTTGATGGTCGCCTCGTCGAGGTTCGTCACCGCCGCGCCGACAGTGGTCACCCAGGGTGCCGCGTTGCTGATGGCCCCGCTCACGATGCCGGTGTTGCCCGCCGACGCCGCCACGAACACCCCGGACAGGGTGGCGTTGAGGAAGGCGATGCCGATGGGGGTGTTGGCCTCCCAGTCGCCGAGCTGCGAGCCGATCGAGAAGTTGATCACCTGCACGCCGTCGGCGACTGCCGCGTCGATGCCGGCGATGATGTCGGCGTCGTAGCCCATGCCACCCCAGAGCACCTTGTAGACGGCGATCTGGGCGTCCGGGGCCACGCCGGAGACGGGGCCGAAACGGCGACCGTCGATCGTGACGTTCGAGATCGGCAGACCGGCCGCGGTGGACGCGGTGTGGGTACCGTGCCCGGACGCGTCGCGGGGGGACAGGAACTCACCCTCGGGCACCGAGCCACCGTCGGCGAGCCACGAGTCGGCGAAGTAGCGGGCGCCAACGATCTTGCCGTTGCAGTGCTCGGCCACGAAGGCGACGCCGGTCTGGCAGGTGCCGCGCCAGGTCGCGGGTGCAGGCATCTTCTTGGCGAACGACGCGCTCTCCGGCCAGATGCCGGTGTCCAGGACGCCGATCACCATGCCCGCGCCCGTGCCGGGGCCGGGCTTGGCCGGCCGGCCGGCGAGACCCGTCGCCGCTGGCTTGTCCCCCTCGCCGGAAGCGGCGGCGGGCGGGGTGGCCGGTGCCGCGGCGGGCGGGGTCGCGGTGGGCGGAGGCGTCGGGGTGCCGAGGGCCCGCGAGGCGGTGACGGCGCGGACCCGCTTGTCGGCCCGCAACGTGGTCGCCTGCTGGGCGGTCAGCTTCGCGGAGAATCCGTTGAAGGCGTTGGTGTAGACCGCGTTGACAGTGACCCCGGCTGCGGCGGCGACAGCGGCTCGCTGCGCGTCGAGGTGCCGGCGGTACGCCTGCGACGGCGCCGACGTCACGTCCAGCCGGTTGCCCGCCGCCGGGCGGGTCCGGGCCAACCCGGACACACCACCGGCGTACGTGGTCAACGGGTCCTCGGCCAGCTCGACGACGTACATGCCGGAGCCGGTCGCGTCGACGGCTGCCTTCGGCGTGGCCGCACGGTTGCCACCGGGTCGGCGGTCGGCCCCGTCGGTCAGGGTGACCTTCTGGTCGGACCCGGTGGTGAAGTAGCCGGCGCCGCTGCCGGGTGAACCTGCGGGTGCGGCCGACGCCGTTCCCGCGACACCGGTGGTACCGGTGATCAGGGCGACGACAAGCGTAGGTATCGCCAGTCTTCGCAGCCTGTTGCCGCTCGTGCCTGTAGCCACGAGGCTCCTTTCGGTTGCTCCCTTGTGGAGCTTTGCAATCGATCGCGACCCGCTCATGGGAGCGCTCCCCCACCTAAGCCGCCGACGGTTAATCGTTGGTTTGCACGGTGTTACGGATCGCCGGTGCGTATAAGATCACGTTCCGCCGGCCGCGCCTAGATCACTTTTTCCAGACGGTGCCAGAGCAGGGCGTACACCCCGGCCAGGGCCAGCCCGAGCGGCGGCGCGACGCCGACCGCGCCGAGGCAGGATCGAGCAACACCCATGCCCCGTCACTCGACGGCCGGTCAGGCGCGGTCAGGGTGGCCTCGAACCGAACGCTGCCCTAGTCGGACAGACCCGCCGGCACGGGCACCTCGAGGTGCGTCAGGAGGGCGGCGACCTCACGGTCGAGTTCCAGACCCACCTCGTGGATGGCGTCCACCCCCAACGAGCCGAACGCATGGCTGGGTTGCTCGATGACGAACCGTGCTCCACCGTCGGGTCCGTCGCTGATCAACGTGCGCAGTGGCGCGTACAGCATCACCGCCGGGTCGTGGCGGAACATCCGCTCAGCCGTGGTGTGGTTGCCCATCAGGTATTCGACGCAGTGCCTGGGGTCACCCGCGAGGTTCATCATCGGTCGCAGGTCACCGCTGCTCCAGTAGATGAGGAAGGCGTGCGGCGCGCAGTCGCGCATGAGGGCGAGGACGTCGTCCCAGGGTGCGTTGCGGGCCACCAGCGCATTGAACGCCGCCGCGTCGTAGGCCGGGACGGCCTGCTCGTACTGCCGCCGGAATTCCTCGAAGGAGCGATCGATGCTGATGTCCAGGCACCGGGCCTGGTAGCCACGTTCGACCCATCCGCGTCCCATCCGGCCCCCTCTTCACCTACTGGGCTACTTCGCCGAACTTAGCAGCGTTAGTCCTAAATGCGAGTTCAATATCGGATCACTGTCGCCCTACGGACACCTCGTCGCCGACGCTGGCACGGTGCCGAATCTGGGCGAGAAGCTGGCCCGCTTTTTCGATGGCCGCAACGACGGCCGATCGCCCGACCTGACGCCTCTCCAGCTCCATCCCGGCGACCGAGTCCTGTTGTGCTCGGACGGTCTGAGTTCCTATGTGCCCCACGAGCAGATCCGGGCCGCGCTCGTCTCCAACGAGAGTCCCGGAAAGGTTGCTGACCAGCTCGTCGCCATGGCAGTCGACCAGGGCGGACACGACAACGTCACGGTGATCGTCATTGAGGTGACCCAGCGCTAGACGCCGAATCAGGTCGGCTCAGCAACGCCGCCAGAGCACAGTGCACACCCCGGCCAGGGCCAGCCCGAGCAGCGGGGCGACGCCGACCCCGGCGAGGGTGCAGGCCACCGCGAGCAGCGCCGGCGGCACCCAGCACCAGGCGGGTACGGTCCGCGGGGCGCGACCGCGCCGACGGGCCGCGGCCTCCACGGCCATCGGCACCACAAGCACCGGCAACGCGGCGGCCAGCAGGGTCAGCCAGGGCAGCACCAGGCGGTCGAACCGCGCCACCGCCAGCACCCCGCCGAGCACCGCGACGAGCAGCATCGCCGCCCGCGCCGGCATCCGGGGCGCCAGGCCACGCAACGCCAGGGAGCCGGAGTACGTGGTGGTCAGCGCCGCCGCGAAGACCGCCACCGCGACGAACAGATTCGCGTACGCGGCCAGCCCCGAACCGGCGGCGAGCAACGCGACCACGTCGGCCGAGCCGGTGCGCAGCCACAGGCCGGCACCGGCGAGCACCCCGAGCAGTGCCGGCCCGATCAGCAGTCCCACGCACCAGGCCAGGTCCCGCCGCCGGGCGAGGCCCACGCTGAAGTCCGGTGCGCGCAGCGCGAACACGGCCGCGTACCCGATCAGCGCGCCGGCGTCGGCGAGCCCACCGGCGGCCAGGCGGACCGGCGCACCGGGTGGCGGCAGCACCGTCAGGCACCAGCCGACCAGCACCACCGCGCTGAGCGTGGTGATCACCGCGACCCGGTTGCCGAGCCGGGCCGGCCCCCACGAGACGGCGAGGACCGCCACCTCCAGCAACGCCGGCCCGGCCCAGCCCGGCAGGTGGGTCAGCGCGGCCAGGGAGGCCCCGCCGAGCCCGACGTTGAACCCGTTCCAACCGACCATCGAGACGGCCAGCACCGCCGCCAGCAGAAGGCGCGAGGTGTCCCCCAGGTATGCGGGCAGCACAGCGGTCAACGTCCCGCCGTCGCCGAGGGGCCGGCGCAGCCCGATCCGGCCCTGCCCCCAGAGCAGCGCCGCCATCAGCGTCCCGCCGACCAGCAGCCCGGCCACCGGCACCGCGCCGCCGTGCCGGGCGGCCATCGCCGCGCCGAGCACAAGCGTGGCGGGCGCGGTGCCGATGCCCAGCCAGGCGCCGACCGCCGCCGGCCACCGCCGTTCGGGGATGTCAGACAACGTGGCGCAGGTAGCCGGCGATCGCCGCGTCGAGCACCTCCGCGCCCGGACGCGCCCACACCTCGGCGGAGAAGACCTCCACCTCGATCGGTCCCACGTAACCGGCCGCGTCGACCGCCTCGCGCAGCCGACGCAGCTCGATGCACCCGTCGCCGGGCAGCGCCCGGCCGAGCAGCACCCCCTCCGGCAGCGGGGTCACCCAGTCGCAGACCTGGAACGCGGCGATCCGGGCGGCGGCCCGCGCGATCTGCGCGTACACCGTGTCGTCCCACCAGACGTGGTACGCGTCCACGACCACGCCGACCACCGCCGGGTCGAACCGCTCGGCGATGTCCAGCGCCTGGCCGAGGGTGGCGATCACGCACCGGTCGGCGGCGAACATCGGGTGCAGCGGCTCGATGGCCAGCCGTACCCCGGCGGCCTCGGCGTGCGGGGCCAGCTCGCCGATCGCGTCGGCGACCCGACGCCGGGCGCCGTCGACGTCCCGGCTGCCGGCCGCCAAACCACCGGACACCAGCACCAGCTCCGGGGCCCCGAGGGCGGCGGCCTCCTCGATGGCCCGCAGGTTCTCCGCGCGCCAGCCGTCGGCGGAGAAGAACCCGCCCCGGCACAGCGACGTGACCGCGAGGCCCGCGTCGCGGACCAGTTTCGCCGAACGGGCCAACCCGTACTCGGCGACCGGCTCCCTCCACAGGCCGATGCCCGGCACACCGGCCGCCACACAGCCGGCCACCACGTCGGGCAGCGGCCAACGCTGGGCGGTGGCCTGGTTGAACGAGAAACGCGCGAGACTCATTGCTGCACCCCCGCCACCGTGAAAAAGGCTCGGGCGCGGGCGGCGGCCAGGTCGGCGTCGGGCAGCAGCCCGGCCGCGTCGGCCAGGGTGAGCAGGGTGGCCAGGTGCGCCGGGGACCGGCCGGACTGCGCGCCACCGACCATCGTGAAGTGGTCCTGGTGCCCGGCCAACCAGGCCAGGAACACGATCCCCGTCTTGTAGTGCCAGGTCGGCGCCGCGAACAGGTGCCGGGCCAGCGGCACGGTCGGCGCGAAGATCTCGTTGTACGCCGTCAGGTCCCCCCGGTCGAGGGCGGCCAGCGCGGCGGCGGCGGCCGGCGCGATTGCCGCGAACACCCCGAGCAGCGCGTCGGAGTGGCCCACCTCGTCACCCCGGATCAGCTCCGGGTAGTGGAAGTCGTCACCTGTGTAGAGACGTACCCCGGCCGGCAGACGGCGGCGCAACGCGATCTCCCGATCGGCGTCCAGCAGCGACACCTTGATGCCGTCCACCCTGGACTGGTGGGTCTTGATCAGCTCGATGACCGTGTCGGCGGCCAGGTCCAGGTCGACAGCACCCCAGTAACCGGTCAACGCCGGGTCGAACATCGGACCCAGCCAGTGCAGCACCACCGGTTCGTCGGCGGCGCTCAGCAGCTCGTCGTACACCCGCAGGTAGTCCTCCGGGCCGCGCGCGGCGGCGGCGAGGTGCCGGCTGCACATCAGGACCGGTCGGGCGCCGGCCGCGCGGACGTCGTCGAGCTGCTCGGCGTACGCGGCGGTGACCGCCGCCAGGGTTGCCGGGCCGACCGGCAGCTGGTCGGTGCCGACCCCGGCGACGATCCGCCCACCGACCGCGCGAGCCTCGGCGGCGCTACGGCGGATCAGCTCCCGGGTGGCCGGATAGTCCAGCCCCATCCCCCGCTGGGCGGTGTCCATCGCCTCGGCGACGCCCAGCCCGTACGACCAGAGGTGCCGCCGGAAGGCGAGGGTGGTGTCCCAGTCCACCGCCGCCCGGGCACCCGGTACGTTCTCCGCGCCCGGGTCGGCGACCACGTGCGCGGCGGCGTACGCGATCCGGCTGTTCAGCGGCGCCTCCGGTCGGACGAAACCGCCACTCCCGCCGAGCTGGTGCCGCCGTCCACCGGGCAGCACCACCTCGGCGCTCATGAGTGAAGCTCCGGCACCTCGACACGAGCGCCCTCGCGGGCCGCGCGCAGGCCCAGCTCGGCGAGCTGCACCCCGCGCGCGCCGGCCAGGAAGTCCCACCGGAACGGCTCGCCGGCCACGACGTGCCGCAGGTACGCCTCCCACTGCACCTTGAAGCCGTTGTCGAACTCCTCGTTGTCGGGCACCTCGGCCCACTGGGCGCGGAAGTCCTCGGTGGCCGGCAGGTCCGGGTTCCAGACCGGCTTCGGGGTGACCGACCGGTGTTGCACCCGGCAGTTGCGCAGGCCGGCGATCGCGCTGCCCTCGGTGCCGTCGACCTGGAACTCCACCAGCTCGTCGCGGTACACCCGCACGGTCCACGACGAGTTGATCTGCGCGATCACCCCGCCGTCGAGTTCGAAGATGCCGTACGCGGCGTCGTCGGCGGTGGCCGCGTAGGTCCGACCGGCCTCGTCGATCCGTTCGGGCACGTGGGTGGCGATCACGCAGGAGACTGCCGTGACCCGACCGAACAGCTCCTCCAGCACGTAGTGCCAGTGCGGGAACATGTCGACCACGATGCCGCCGCCGTCCTCGGTCCGGTAGTTCCACGACGGCCGCTGTGCGGGCTGCCAGTCTCCCTCGAAGACCCAGTACCCGAACTCTCCGCGCACCGAGAGGATCTGGCCGAAGAAGCCGCCGTCGATGAGGCGCTTGAGCTTGCGCAGACCGGGCAGGAAGAGCTTGTCCTGCACGACACCTGTGCGTAGGCCGGCCGCGTCCGCCGCCCGGGCCAGGTCGAGCGCGGCGGCGGTGTCCTCGGCCAGGGGCTTCTCCGTGTAGATGTGCTTGCCGGCCTCGATGGCCTGCCGGATCGCCTTCTCCCGCTGCTGGGTGACCTGCGCGTCGAAGTAGATCTCGACGTCGTCGCGGGCCAGCGCCGAGGTCAGGTCGGTGGTCCAGTCGGTCAGCCCGTGCCGCTCGGCAAGTTCCCGGAGCTTCGTCTCGTTGCGTCCGACCAGGACCGGTTCCGGCCAGATGGTGGTGCCGTCGGCCAACGCCACACCGCCGGCTTCGCGGATGGCCAGCAGTGACCGGACGAGGTGCTGCCGGTAGCCCATCCGTCCGGTCACGCCGTTGACGATGATGCCGATCGACCTGCGGGTCATGGTGTTCCTTCCGTCGTGCTGGTCGTGCCGATCCGCGCTCAGTGGTTGGCGGCCGCGCTGCCGAGCAACCCACGCAGGTCGGTGGCGAGCCGGTCGAAGCGGGGATCCGACATCACCTGCGCGTAGTCGCGGTGCGCCGGCAGCTCGACCGTGAAGGTGCGGATGATCCGCCCGGGGCGGGGACTCATCACCACGACCCGGGTGCCGAGGAAGACCGCCTCGGCGATGGAGTGGGTGACCAGCACCACGGTCGTCCCGGTCTCCCGCCAGATCCGGTGCAGTTCGGCGTTCATCTGCTCCCGGGTCAGCGCGTCCAGGGCGCCGAACGGTTCGTCCATCAGCAGCACCGGCGGGGAGTGCAGCAGCGCGCGGCAGAGCGCCACCCGCTGCTGCATGCCGCCGGACAGCTCGTGTGGCAGCGCCTTCTCGAAGCCGGTCAGGCCGGTCATCTCGATCAGCTCGTCGGCGCGGCGGGCCGCCAGCGCCCGGTCCATGCCGCGCATCTCGGCCTGGAGCAGGATGTTGGCTCGGGCGCCGCGCCACTCCAGCAGCGCGGCCTTCTGGAAGACGAAGCCGATCTCCTTCTGCGGGCCACGAACCGGGCGCTCCAGCAGCGACACAGCGCCACTGGTCGGCTTGACCAACCCCGCGACGATCTTCAGGAGGGTGGACTTCCCACAACCGGACGGGCCGACGATCGTGACGAACTCGCCCGGCTCGATGTCCAGCGACACGTCGTCCAACGCGGTGGTCTGCGACCGCCGGGTGGTGAACCGGACGGTCAGCCCGGACATCCCGATGGCGGTGCCGGTGGCTGCGGGCGCGGCGGTCACCGGGTCACCCCTGCGCCGCGTACGAGGAGTCCCAGTACGCGTTGGGCGCCCCCGGGTCCTTCAGCTCGGCGTAGCGGGACATCAGCTCGATGGTCTCGGTCCACTGGGCTTCGGTGTTCACCCCGGGCGGGCCGTCCGCGCCGATCAGCGGCAGGTTGAGCGTCAGCTGCTTGGTGAGGACCTCGGGCGCCGGCTCGTTCTCGGCCAGGGCTGCCATCGCGCTCACCGCACCGGCCGGGTCCCGGGCGGCGTCGGCCCAGGACTTCTGGGTGGCCCGGACGAACTTGCGGACCAGCTCCGGGTCCTTCTGCAGGGTCTGGGTGTTGGCGATCAGACCGGTGCCGAGCAGGTTCATCCCGTAGTCGGCGAAGAGCAGCACGTCGACCTTCTTGCCGGTCTTGCTCTCGATGGTGGGCGCCTGGTCGTGGAAGAAGCCCATGATGGCGTCGACCTTGCCCTCGGCCAGCGCGGCGATCTTGCCGGCGGCGTCGACGTTCACCACCTTGACGTCGTCCTTCTTGACGCCGTTCTTCTCCAGCCATGCCGGGAAGGTCGCGTAGAGGGCGTCGCCGGGGGTGCCGCCGACGGTCTTGCCCTTGAGGTCGGCCGGCGTCTTGATGTTCTCCTCGGTGAAGAACTCCACCGAGGAGGGTCCCTTCTCCAGGTACGCGCCGAGGCTGCGCACCGGCATTCCGCTGGCCACCGACTTCAGCAGCACCGGGCTGTCCGCCCAGCCGAAGTCGGTCTGCTTCTGGGCGACCTGCTTGACAGTGTTGCCCGAGCCGTTGCCGGGCAGGATCTTCAGGTCGATGCCCTCGGCGGAGTAGTAACCCTTCTGCAGGCCGTAGTAGAAGGGCGCGTGCTCGCCGTAGGGCACCCAGTTCAGGGTGAGGGTGACCTGCTTGCTGCCGTCGGCGTTGGTGCTGCCGGCGGAGTCGTCCCCACCGCAGCCGGTCGCGGCGAGGAGCAGTGCGGCGGTGGCCAGGATGGTGGTGGCGGTGCGTTTCATCGGTGCCTCCGTGATGGGGTCGGTCAGGAGGTGGTGAGGGACACGCCGGCCCGGCGGCTGGCGTGCCACGGAATGAGCAGTGCCTCGGCGATCTCGACCAGGACGAACAGGACGATGCCGATGGCGGACATCAGGATCAGGTCGGCAAACAGCAACGGGGCGTCGAGGTTGCCGTTGGCCAGCAACAGGACGTAGCCGAGCCCTTCGCTGGCGCCGACGAACTCGCCGACCACGGCACCGACCACGGCGAGGGTGACGGCCACCTTCAGGCCGGCCATCAGGTGCGGCAACGCGTTCGGAAAGCGGATCTTGCGGAAGGTGCGCCACGGCCCGGCACCCATCGTGGCGGCGAGGTCGAGCAGCTCCGGGTCGGTGGAGCGCAGCCCGGCGACCCCGGAGATGACCACCGGGAAGAACGCGATGAGCACCGCCAGGATGATCTTCGGGGTGAGACCGAGGCCGAACCAGACCACCAGCAGGGGCGCGATGGCGATCTTCGGGATGACCTGTGCGAACAGGACGATCGGGTAGAGCGCCTTGTCCAGGGTGCGGGAGTAGGCGATGGCGACCGCGGTGACCAGGCCCAACGCGGCGGCCAGCACGAAGCCGAGCACCGTCTCGTAGAGGGTGACAAGGGTGTGCCGGGCCAACTCGGACCACTGGGTGGTCATCGTCTCCCAGACCTGGCCGGGCGTGGGCACCAGGTAGTTCGGGACGTACTCCCGGGCTGCCACGAACCACCAGGCGACGAAGAAGACCGCCAGCACCAGCGCCGGGCGCCAGAGCGAGTCGGCGAAGACCACCGCCCGGCGACCGAGCGTCGGACGCGGTGGGCGGCCACCGCTGGGCGACCGTCGCACCACGGCGGACGAGCCCACGCCGACGGCTTCGGGCGCACCGCTCGCCTGGTCGGCGGCGGCCTGCCGGCCCGCCGTGTCCAAAGAGTTCTCGGTCACGCGGAACCTCCTCGGGGCCCGGCTCGGCGCCTAGGGACCGGGCCGGTCGGCGGATCAGGCAAACGCTTTCCTGGAGCGTAGGCGGCACCCTCACACCAGGCAAGGCCTTTCCTCGATCTATTCGCCGAACGGATCGCCCAACGGTCCATCCTGGACCAACGGTGAAACCCGCGCCGTCAGCCGGCCGGCGGGTAGGTGTCGAGGAGACCGCACATCCCCAACCGGCCGCGCTCGACCGGCTCGTCCACCGCGTACACCCCGGCGTCGCCCAGGTGCCCGGGATCCCCCCGCTCCAGGGCGTCGAGCTGCGCGGCGGTGTCGGCGGCGGCGCGGCCCGCGCCGGCCTCCCACCGCTGCCGCCACCGTGCCAGCAACGGCTGGCGCAGCGCGATCGCTGCGGCGTGGAACGCGGCCAGCGCCGCCGGCCCGCCGGCTCGCAGCGCCTGGAAGCCGGTCACCGCCAGATCCCGCCTGCGGTACGCGGCGCGCACGTCCGCGCCCGGCGCTCCCCCGTCGGGCAACGCCACCGCCGCGGCGTACGCGGCCGGGTCGGCCAACACCTCCGGTGGGAAGGTCAGCACGGCGTCGCCGGCCTCGGGCAGACCGCTGTTCTGCATGAGCACCACGATGGTCAGCCCGCCCCCGTTGACCAGGCGGTGCACGGTGCCCGGCTCGAACCAGACCACCGCACCCGGCCGCAGCGGCGTCTCCCGGAAACCGGCGGTGGTCAGGGTCTGCACCGCGCCCTCGCCGCCGGTCACCACGTACCCCTCGGTGCAGCACAGGTGCACGTGCGGAGTGCCGCCGACCAGGCCGTCCGAGGCCACCGTGTCGTAGACGCGCAGCCGGGACACCCCGATTCCGCCGGGCAGCGGTGCCCGCCGATCAGGCATCGAAGTACTCGTCGGTGTCGTCGGACACGGCCGGGCCTCCCTGCGGGAAAGGGCTTTCTCTGCGGTACGGTGACGCTAGCCGGCACGACGAAACGCCGTCAACAGATCGAGGGGGCGGGCCATGGCGACCCTGTCCGATGTGGCCCGCCGAGCGGGCGTCTCACCCGCCACCGCCTCCCGCGTCATCAACGGCAGCAGCAAGCCGGTCACCGACGAGCTGCGCGAACGGGTGCTCGCCGCCGTCGCCGAGTTGCAGTACGTGCCGAACGCGCACGCCCAACTGCTGGCCCGCTCGCACCGCAGCGCGGTCGGTGTGATCGTGCACGACGTCTCCGACCCGTACTTCGCCGAGATCACCCGGGGGCTGCAACGGGTCGCCACGGACCAGGGCCGGCTGCTGATGATCTGCAACAGCTACCGGGACCCGGACCGCGAGTTGGAGTACGTGGAGCTGCTGCGCGGCCACCAGGTGGCGGCGCTGATCCTGGCCGGCTCGGGCTACCACGACGAGGCGTTCACCCGGCAGCTCAACGAGAAGCTGGCCGCGTACGAGGCCACCGGTGGGCGGGTGGCGGTGATCGGCCGGCACGAGCACTCCGGCGACGCGGTGATGCCGGACAACCGGACCGGCGGCTACCTCGCCGGGCAGGAGTTGTGCGGTCTGGGGCACCGGGCGATCGGCGTGGTCGCCGGCCCGCGCATCCTGACCACCACGACCGACCGGCTGGCCGGCCTCCGGCAGGCCCTCACCGAGCAGGGCCGCGAGCTGCCCGAACGGCGCATCCGGTACGCGGAGTTCGACCGAGACGGCGGCGCCGAGGCCACCGCCCGACTGCTCGACGCCGACCCGGAGCTGACCGCGATCGTGGCGCTCAACGACTCGATGGCCATCGGCGCGCTCGCCACCCTGCGCACGCGAGGGTTGGCGGTGCCGCAGCAGATCTCGGTGCTGGGCTTCGACGACATGCCGATCGCCCGGGACGTGACGCCGGCGTTGACCACCGTGCGACTGCCCCTTGTCGACATGGGTGTGCGGGCGATGTCCCTGGTGCTCGGCGTCGGGGCCCCGACGCCCCGGGTCGAGGTGCTCCCCGCCGAGCTGGTCCGCCGCGACACCGCCGGCCCCGTCCCACTGTCCACCCACGCCACCGCGGGTTCCGCGCCGCGCGCCCGGCGAGGTGACACCGCGCCGTGACCGGCGTCAGCCCGACGCAGCGGCTCCTCACCAGCGCCGACGTGGCGTACCTGGTCGGTGCGTCGTTCGGGCCGCGCACCCGGGTCCGGGACGCCGGTCCGCTGACCGGCGGCGGGTACGCGACGGTCTGGTGGGCGCTGCTCGACGACGACCGTCGGGTGGTGCTGAAGCTGGCTCCGCCGGCCGGAACGCCGCTGCTGCGCTACGAGCGCGGGCTCTGCGCCGCCGAGGAGCGGTACTTCCGGCTCGTCGCGGAGCGGGCGCCGCAGGTGCCCGTCCCCCCGGTGCTCTGGCACGGCGCCGACCCGGCGTACGGCGAGTGGTTGATCACCGCGATGCTGCCCGGTCGGCCGCTGTCCGACCTGGCCGCGGACGGTGTCGCTGTCGACGACGGCCCGGCGCGCCACGACCTCGGGATGGCCCTCGCCGCGTTGCACCGGGTGACAGGTGAGCGGTTCGGATACGACGGCGACCGGGCCGGCGGGCCGACCTGGCCGGCGGCGTTCACGGCGATGCTCGACGCGCTGCTGGCCGACGCGGCCGACTGGGACGTCCGACTACCGGTAACCGCGGATCGCCTGCACGCGCTGGTGGGGCAGCACGCCGACGTGCTCGACGAGGTACGCCGCCCGGCGCTGCTGCACTTCGACTGCTGGGACGGCAACGTGCTGGCGGCACCCGGCCGGGACGGCCGGCTGCGGCTGCGTGGCCTGGTGGACGGCGAGCGCTTCCTCTACGGCGACCCGCTACTGGACCTGGTCTCCCCGCTGCTGTTCCGACGCGTCGAGGACGAGCCGGAGCACCCCCTGCTGCGCGGTTACCAGGCCGCCGCACCCGAGCCGCTGGTGCTGGACGCTTCGGCACGACGCCGGCTCAGTCTCTACCGGTTGCACCTGTACCTGCTGATGACTGTGGAGATGCCCAGCCGCGGGATGACCGCGCGGAGCCATCCCGCGCGGCACGCCCGGCTGGCGGCCCTGCTCGACGAGGAACTCGCGGGCCTCGGCACTCGCTGAACCGAATCTCCGTTGCCGGCGCGGGCCACCGCTCGTAGCCTGCCCTGCGTGCTTATTCGGGAGTTCGTCGACCGGGACTGGTCGCAGGTGTGGCCGATCATCGAGGAGGTGATCCGGGCACAGGAGACCTTCGTCTACGACCCGGCGATGACCGCCGAGCAGTCGTACGGCATGTGGGTCGAGGCGGCCCCGGGGCGGACCGTCGTGGCTGTCGACGGCGAGCGGGTGCTCGGCACCGCGAAGATGGGCACCAACCGGCCCGGGCCGGGCTCGCACGTGTCCACCGCGAGCTTCATGGTCGCCGCCGACGCGCGGGGCCGGGGCGTGGGCACCGCGCTGTGCCGCGACGCTCTGACCTGGGCGCGCCAGCAGGGGTACGCCGGCATGCAGTTCAACGCCGTGGCCGAGAGCAACCGGTCGGCGGTGCGCCTGTACCGGCGGGAGGGCTTCGAGGTGCTCGGCACCGTGCCGGGCGCGTTCCGTCACCCCGCTCTCGGCCGGGTCGGCCTGCACGTCATGTACCAGGAGTTCTGACCGCGCCCGCTCCGCTCGCTCCGGGGGCCATGGTGCTGGTCGGCGAGCGTCCCCACCGTCTGAATCGTTTACGACATCAGCTCGATAGCGTCTCAACCAGCTACGGTGCCGCCGGCCGGCGCCGGGCGCAGTCCGGGCTGCCCGGCGGCCGGCTCCGCGCCGGCTCGGCGGATCGGGGTGAAGAGGCCGCCGACCGCGACCAGCAGGCACCCCGCGCCCGCCACGAGGGTGACCATCGGGGCGCCGTGCCGGCCGGCGGCCCAGGTCAGCACGACAGCGCCGGCCGGGCCGAGGGCGTAGTGCGTGCTCCAGAACGCCGACGTGACCCGGCCCAGCAGGTGATCGGGGGTGATCTCCTGGCGCAGGGACATCGAACAGATCCCCCCGACGCTGAGACAGCACAGGTAGACCGCGGTCAGCGCGGTGACCGCCGGCACGCTCGTGGCGATGCCGACCCCCGCCACCGCGAAGCCGCAGATCGCGTGCGCGCCGATCCAGGTGGCGCCGAAGCCGCGCCGGCGGCGCAGCGGGGCCACCAGCAGCGCGCCGGCGACCGTGCCCAGCGCCGCCAGGCCGAGCACCGTGCCGACGGTGCCCTCGGAGCCGCCGAGGTCGTGCGTGACGTGGTAGATCAGCACGTCGACGAAGCCGTAGGTGAGGAAGATGAAGACCGACAACAGGACTGTCAGCGCGCGCAGCACGGGCTGTCGCCACAGGAACCGCGCCCCGGCCAGGAACTCGGCCAGCGGGCGCTGCCGGGCCACCGCTTCGTCCGCCTGGACGGGACCCAGTCGGATGAGCCGTAGGCCGGCCGCCGAGAGCGCGAAGCTCGCCGCGTTGACGGCGATGGCGGTCGCCGGGCCGAAGCGGGCCGCCACCACACCGGCGAGCAGCGGCCCGAGGACGGCCGCCGCCGCGTACGTCGCCTGCAACCGGCCGTTGGCCTCGGTGATCCGGTCCCGGTCGACCAGGTTGCGGACCGCGGTCACGGCGGCGACCTGGAACAGCATGCCGGCCGCCTCGCAGATCGGCAGCACGACGAAGAGCAGCCAGACCTGCGGGCCGGCGAGCCACGCCAGTGGCACCAGGCCGTAGAGCACCAGCCGGGTCAGATCGGCCACGATCATCAGGGTGCGGCGGTCGTACCGGTCGACCAGCACCCCGCCGAAGATCCCGGCGACGACGGACGCCGCGCCCGCGACGGCGGTGAGCAGGCCCATCTGCGCCACCGACCCGGTCGCCTGGAGCACCAGCAGCGGCACCGCCAGGTAGGCGAACGAGTCGCCCGCGGCCGAGAGCGACTGCGCGACCCAGTACGTGCCGAAGGTCCGGTCCCGCCAGAGCGGAGCCCGACCAGCGGTGGCAGATCGGCTCATCGCGCCAAGGGTAGTGAACGCGCCCTTCCGACGGTGGCCGTGGCGCGGGCCGCCGCACCCTCAACGAACACCACGGCGTGCCGGAACGCCCGGAAACGGCCGCGGGATCCCCCGCGGCCGTTTCCGGGATGCGCGAAGCGCTCAGCCCTTGCGCAGCGGAGCGAGCGCGGTGCTCCAGGCGACCACCTGGTCGAGCGTGGCGGTCAGCGAGTCCTTGTGGAACTGGTTGGGCTTGAAAACGCTGAAGTTCTCGAAGTCGGTGAAGAGCGACAGCGCGACCTGCGAGCGCACGTCGGCCATCTGCAGCTCACCGGAGATCAGACGCAGGTGCTCCACGGCGCGCGTTCCGCCCACCGAGCCGTAGCTGACGAAGCCGACGGCCTTGTTGTTCCACTCGGCGTACAGGAAGTCGATAGCGTTCTTCAGGGCGCCGGAGGTCGAGTGGTTGTACTCGGGGGTGACCATGATGAACCCGTCGAACGACGCGATCATCTCGGCCCACCGCTTGGTGTGCGGCTGGCTGTACTGGCCCATCGAGGGCGGGTACGCCTCGTCGAGGTGCGGCAGCTGGTAGTCGAGCAGGTCGATCAGCTCGTACTCCGCGTCGGAGCGCTGCTTGGCGATCTCGAGCACCCAGCGGGCGACGGCCTCGCCGTTACGCCCCGGGCGGGTGCTTCCGAGGATGATCCCGATCCTGGTCATGTGTGGCGCCTTTCAGAGGGTCCTTGCCTGACGACGGGAACGCTAACCGGTGCTTGATTGGTCAAGCAAATACGTGGTCCGTGGGCATGGTCACACGGAGGGTGAGCACTTGCTCAGTCAAACAAGTATGGTATGGGGATGTCCAACCCCTCCGCAGCGACTCCGCAACCTCTCAACCCTGACGAGGAATCCCTGGTCCGCGCCCTGGGCCAGGTCATGCACGTCCTGCCCCGCGCGATCGACGCGGACATGGTCGGTGACCGTCAGCTGCCACTCACCGAGTACACCGCGCTGATGAACCTGTCCGAGACGCCGGGCCGGCGGATGCGCATGAACGAGCTCGCCGCGCTCTGCCACCTCTCACTCAGCGGCATGACCCGCACGATCATCCGGCTGGAGACGCAGGGCCTGGTCCGGCGGGAGCGGTGCGAGGAGGACGCGCGCGGCTGGAACGCCGTCCTCACCGACGCGGGCTTCACGCGCCTGGAGGAGTCCTGGCCCAGTCACCTGGCCGCCGTACGCCGCCGGTTCCTCCAGCACTTCGAGGGCTTCGACCTCGCCCAACTGGCCCGCGCGTTCCAGCGGGCCGGCACGGCCGAGACGACCGACTGAGCCGCCGCCGGGGTGCGCGAGGCACCCCGGCGGCGGCCGGCCGCACAGTCAGCGCAGGCCAAACGCTCGCGTGATGCTCTGGCTCACGGTGTTGCCGGCGGTGTCCCGCGCGGTGGTGCGCAGGCTCACGAAGCCGGCCTTCGCCGGTGCGGCCAACGAGGTACGCCAGCCGTCGCCGTGCCGGGTCAGCCGCTGCTTCTGCCAGGTCGCCCCGTCGTCGTAGGACACCTCGACGGTCACCGCGCCGATCGTGCCCCTGACGTCGGGCAGGTGCGAGGCGACAACGGTCAGCGGCGTACGCCGCGACGCCCTGCCGGCGGAGTCGATGGCCACCTGGTAGTCCAGCTGGATCATCGGCAGCACCTCGGCCGATTCCTCCCCGGTGACCGCCGAGCGGAAGCCCCACTCGGTGCGGGTCTGCCGGGAGTACGGGTTGGTCCAGGCGGCCCGGTCGTTCTCCACCACCAGCCGGTACGGCAGTCGCTGAGACGCCAGCCCGGAGACCTGGAGGTACTCGGCGTTACCCCAGTTGAGTTCCTTGTCACCCTGGTAGAGGGTGGTGCGGTTGACCATGTCGTAGTTGGCGTACGCCTCACCGATGTGGCCGCCGCCGTCACCCCACCCGGGCGCGGGCAGGTAGACGGTGTCGAGATACCGCACCGGCACGTAGTTCCCGCCCATCCGGGGCCGCTGGATCGGCCCGAACCAGGTGACGGCGCTCGGCCTACCGGCCGGGTACGTGGTGACCGCCTGCAGGTGCTGGCCGGTCTCGCCGGCGATGAACGCGTCGTCGATCCACAGCTGATCGGCGCTCACCCAGTCGGTTCGCCGGCCCTGCGCCGGGGCCGGCTCCTGGTTGCTCGACGCCCAGCCGCGCCAGACGTCGGTGCGGAACTCCAGCGCCTTACCCTGCCGGTAGTTACGGAACTCCACGTCGACCCGGGCCAGCTGCCGCTTCGTGGGCCGGTAGGTCGGATCGGCCGGCACGGTGCCGGTCCAGTGGTGCGCCACGTCGTACAGGTAGGTGGTCTCCGGGTGCGACTCGACGGTGAGCCGCACCGCGCCGTGCTCCAGCGCGGCGATGAGCTGCCCACCCTCGTCCGCGCCGAGCGTGGCCACGGTCACCGGAGCCGGGCTCGCCGGGCTCCACGGGGCCTCGTCCCAGGGCTGGAGCCGGCCCACGCCGTCGTTGACCACCAACAGCAGCTTCGCCCCGGCCGCGGCGGCGGCCTGCGCCTGGGTGGCGATGTCCACGCTGTCACTACGGCGCACCACCACGGCCCGGTCCCGGACCGGCCGCTTGGCCAGCCCCGCCGCCGACGCATCGGCGACGTAGACCGCGTCCAGTTGGCGACGACCGGCCGGCAGCGCCGGGGTCGCCCGCTTCACCAACAGATCGTCGTACGAGCGACCGCCCGCCGAGACGGTGAGGGCCGGCTGCTCCAGCCGCCACCGGGCGCCGAACTCGAACTCGCCGTCGGTGACCGGACGGCTCGTCGGCAACGCCCACATGCTGTCGTACGAGTCGTCGGGCAACACCTGACTCTCGGTGAGACCGTTCTTCGTGGACCTGTGGATGTCCATCCGCAGCGCGCTGGCGGTGGCCTCCTGCGGCACCCGGGCCTGCACCTGTCGGGCGGCGCGGGCGTCCAGGGTGACGGTGCGGTCCCGGTCCAGGTTGACGTCGGTGAAGCTGAGCATCGCCATGCCCTTGGAGTGCGGCCCGTGCGCGCCGCGCACGTCGGCGGAGATCCAACCGTTCCAACTCGCCACCGGCAGCCGCAGCGTCGCGGTGCCGCTCTCGGGTAGGTCCACGGCGGTGAACAGGGTGTCGGTGGTGAGGATGACCTTGCCGACGAGCGGCTTGCCGTCCCGGTCCTTGGCGACCAGCGTCAGGTTCTGCCGCTGGCCCTCCTTGCCGGCGCCGATCAGGGTGCGGCCGCGCACCGCACCGGCGTCGTCGGTGGCGACGATCATGCCGCTGACCTGCTTCTCCACCGGCAGCTTGTCGTACGCGGCGGTCACCGTCACGGTGGCGGTGCCACCCGCCGGCACGGTGACCCGGTCGGCGGAGAGCGCGAACAGGCCGGCCGGCGCGGTGGCCGCGTCGAGGGCCAGCTTCAGGGCGACCGGCGCGCTGCCGACGTTGGTGTAGGTGACAGTGCGGTCGACGGTCATGCCCGGCTGCTGAGGCCACGCCTGGAAGCCGGAGTAGGCGCTCGGGGTGGCGAAGACGGTGGCGTGCGCGGCGGCGACCGCGTCGACCCGACCGGCGCCCGCCTGGTACGGGGTGTACTCGGGGGTGGCCTTGACCGTGCTGACCAGCGCTTCCTTGATCCGCTGACCGGTCCACTCCGGGTGGGCGGCGGCGACCAGCGCGGCCGTGCCGGCCACGTGCGGGGTGGCCATCGACGTGCCGCTCATCAGCGTGTAGTCCCCGGAGCCGCCCCGCACGAGGTGGGAGCGGGCCGCCAGGATGTCCACGCCGGGGGCGGTGATCTCGGGCTTCAGCCCGCCGTCGCCGGCGCGTGGGCCCTGGCTGGAGAAGTCGGCGAGGTGGTCGGTGTTGTCGACGGCGCCCACGGTGAGCGCGGAGTTGGCGGCACCCGGGCTGCCGATGGTTGCCGGGCCGCTGTTGCCGGCGGCGATCACGAACAGGGCACCGGTCTCGGCGCTGAGTCGGTCGACGGCCTGGCTCATCGGGTCGCTGCCGTCGGTGGCCTCACCGCCGAGGCTCATGCTGACCACCCGGGCCTTCTGCTCGCGGGCCGCCCACTCCATGCCGGCGATGATCCACGAGTTCTGCCCGCTGCCCTCGCTGTTGAGCACCTTGCCGATGTGCAGCCGTGCGCCGGGGGCGACGCCCCGCTCGGCGCCACCGGACGCGGCACCGGTGCCGGCGATCGTCGAGGCGACGTGCGTGCCGTGGCCCTTGTAGTCGAGGATGTCGGGCTCCTCGGGCACGAAACTGCTGGACTCGGCGATCTGGCCGACGAGGTCCGGGTGTTCGGCGTCCGCCCCCGAGTCGAGCACCGCGACGTCGACACCGGCGGCGGTGTTGCCCTCGGCCCACAGCTTCGGCGCGCCGATCTGCGCGGTGGACTCGGCCAGGTCCGCGTGCACCCGGCCGTCCAACCAGACCTTCGCGATGCCGTTGGCCAGGGTCGGGGCGTCGCCGGTACGACGGGTCGAGCCGGCCGTGAGCGCGGTCCAGAACCGGTCGGCGGTGGCGCGCTGGCGGGTCAGCGCCGCGCCCTGCACGCTGTCCAACTGTCGGACCAGCTCGGCGCCGTCCACGGCGGGGCGGGTGCGGTTGCGGGCCGCCGCGTCGGTCATCGTGACGATCAGCGGAAGCGCGTCGGTGTGCGCGTCGTCGTAGCCGTCGGCGATGAGGTCGGTGACGTTGAACAGTTGCCGGTCCAGCACACCGCTGGTGACATAGGACAGTGCCGCGTCCGGGTAGACGTAGGTGTCGCCGTCACGCACGGTGCGGTGGAAGCTCGGGGTGCTGCCGTCCGGCCGGCGCACCGTCGACACCGTGCTGCCGTCCGCCGCGGTGGTGACCGTGACCGTGTCACCGGTGATCAGGGTGACGGTGGACGCGCGTCCGGCGGCGGCCGGGGGTTGGCCCACCGGGCGGTCGGGATTGTTCGGCGGGGCGGCGGCCGCTCCCGCGCCGGGTGGGGTGAACCCGGCCGCCAGGGTGAGGGCGGCGCCGAGGGCGATCAGCCCGGATCGGCGGCGCCGGTGAGACAGAGCCACGATGACCTCTTTGTGTCGAGAAGTGGTACGCACCACAGCATCGACGCAGAGCCCAGCCCAACCCCGCCCCCACCCCCGACGCACTTACGCCATGGCACAACCCCGCCACGGTCCCCGCCCTCTCCCCACCGCCCCGCGCCGCCCCGCCGCGCCGATCTTGCACTTTCTGTCCCGACCAAAGTCGCGAATCAGGACGCATCGACAACAGTAAGTGCAAGATCGACGCGGTGGGGCGGGGCGGGGGGCGGGGCGGGTTAGGGGGCGGGTTAGGGGGTGGGGCGGGTTAGGTTGGCTAGGGCGTCCAGCTGGGTGGGGTCGGAGAGGGCGGAGCCGACGGCCACCACGCGTACGCCCGCTTGTAGGAACGCTCCCGCGTTGCCCGCGTCCAGGCCGCCGGTCGCGACGAAGCGCAACTGCGGCAGCGGGCCGGCCACTGCCTTGAACCAGGCCGGCCCGAGGGAGATCGCGGGGAACGCCTTGAGCCAGGTGAGGCCGTGGCGCAGTGCCTGCTGGGCCTCGGTGGGGGTGGCCACACCGGGCAGGTGCGGCAGGCCACGCGCGGCGGCGGCGTCGGCGACCGCGAGATCCAGGCCGGGGGCGACGGTGAACCGGGCGCCCGCGTCGGCCGCCGCGGCGACCTGTTCGACGTCGAGCACGGTGCCGGCGCCGACGATCCGGTCACGCTCGGCCCCCGCCTCGACGGCGGCCCGCAGCGCCGGCACCGCGTCGGCGGTGGCCACCGGAACCTCCACCACGTCGATGCCGAGGTCCCAGGCACGCTCGGCGAGCCGAACGGTCTCGGCGACCGGCAGGCCGCGCAGGATCGCCATCACCCGGGCGCCGCCGAAGATGTGGTCGAAGTCCGGTGTGGTCATGGTGCACTCCATCCGAGGTCGCGGTGAAACTGTTACTGCGGGCCGAGGGCCCGACTCAGGTCGTCT
The DNA here is from genome assembly GCF_015751765.1 of Micromonospora ureilytica. Lineage (NCBI taxonomy): Bacteria > Bacillati > Actinomycetota > Actinomycetes > Micromonosporales > Micromonosporaceae > Micromonospora > Micromonospora ureilytica. Next base: position 1,897,658 of record NZ_JADOTX010000001.1, on the reverse strand, counting down.
CCCCCGGGTCGGTCAGGTCGAGCGGTGACCAGGCGTCGGCGGGGGCGTCGATCAGCTTCTCGAACCAGGCCCACGGCGGGACCGGGGCGTTGTCGCCGCTGCTGGTCAACGCCTGTGCCGCGACGAGGTGGCCGAGGCGCAACCGCCGTACGGGGTCGAGGCCGCGGAGCAGCCCGGCCAGGTAGCCGGCGGCGAACGCGTCTCCGGCGCCGACCGGCTCCACCACCGTCACCCGGGGTGCGGGTACGAAGACCGGTTCGGCGTCGCGGACCAGTGCCGTGGCGCCGACCGCGCCGTCCTTGACCACCACGGTCTGCGGAGCGGGCAACAGCTCACGTACGGCCGCCGGGTCGGTGGCGCCCCAGAGGGTTTCCGCCTCGTCCTGCCCGACGAAGACGAGGTCGCAACGGTTGGCGAGGTCGCGCAGCACCGGCGCGGCCTGCTCAGCGGGCCACAGCCGGGCCCGGTGGTTGACGTCGAAGCTGACCAGCGCGTCCGCCAGCGGTCGGTCGGTCACCGCGTGCTCGACCAGCGCCCGGCAGGAGGCGGACAGCGCCGCTGTGATCCCGGACAGGTGCAGCACCCGGGCACCGGCCAACGCCGGATCGGCCAGCGTGGCGGGGTCCATCCGGGCGGCGGCCGACCCGGCCCGGTAGTAGTGCACTGCGGTCCCCTCCGGGCCCGGGTCCTTGACGTACAGGCCGGTGGGGGCGGCCGGGTCCACGCACACCTGGTCGACGCGGACGCCGGCGGCGGCGACGTGCCGGACGACGGCACGGCCGAAGGGGTCGTCGCCGACCCGGCTCACCCAGGTCGTCAGGTGTCCCAGGCGGGCCAGGTAACCGGCCACGTTGGACTCGGCTCCACCGACCGAGACGGCGACCCGTTCGGCGTGCTCCAGCGGCTCACCGGGCGCGGGGCAGAGCACCACCATCGTCTCCCCCACCGCGGCCACCTCGATCGACGGAAGGCCGGCCGGGGCGCTCGCCTGCTCAGGTCGGGGGGCGGTCGGCATCGGGCACACGTCCTCGCGGCGGGGGTGCTGGGCGTCGCCGAGCCTAGGTGCCCCGCGCGGGACGGGCAACCCGTCGTACGTCACACCTCTGCGGTCAGGGCAACGTCAGCCCGTACGCGGCCAGCACCTCCGCGATCGGCTGGTAGTAGGTGGTGCCGCCGGCGGTGCAGTTGCCGGTGCCGCCGGAGAGGATGCCGATGATCCTGCCGGTGGAGGCCACGTAGAGCGGTCCGCCGCTGTCCCCCGGCTCGGCGCAGATGTTGGTGCGGATCAGGCCGTAGATCACGCCGGTGGCGTAGTTGACGGTCTGGTTCAGACCGGTGACCGTGCCGCAGCGCACGCCTGTGGTGCTGCCACTGCGGCACACCGCCTGACCGATGTACGCGTTGCCGGGGCCGTTGATGGGCAGCAGGCCGGGATGGGTGTAGACCGCGCTCGGGTGGGCGATCCGACCGGTGTAGCGGATCAGCCCGTAGTCGTTGGTGGGGTAGCTGGTGGCGGTGCGGGTGCCGAGCACTGTGGTCTGGGCGCTGTCGGTGTACCAGGTGGCGGCTGCGGTGGTGCAGTGACCTGCGGTGATCACGTAGTAGGTGCTGCCGCTGCGCGCGTTCGCACCGAGCGAGCAGCGCGCGCCGCCGCCGCCGTAGATGCCCTGCCCGCCGGCGATCAGGGGGCGCAGCGTTCCGGGTTCGCGGCGCAGCAGCACGCCGGCCCGGTCGGCCACCGCCCGCAGCGCGGCCAACTCGCCGGGGGCCACGGTGTCGTCGACGGTGAGGGTCATCCGGCCGGTGGCGGGGTCGAGACCCCAGGCGGTGCCCGCCGTGCGTACCCCGGTCAGCAGGGCCGCCGGGTCGGCGGCGGGTGTGGCGGCCCGGTCGGGGACCGCGGCCTGCGCCGCGCCGGGCGCGACGAGCAGCAGGATGGTCAGGACGAGGGCGGCCAACGGGGAGCGGCGCATCCGAACCTCCGGAGAGATCGAGATTTATGGATGCGGTCAAGCATCGCCCGGCGTCCGACGCCGTGGCAACCTCCGGCCGCCCTCTTCGCCGCCGGGCGGGAATCACCGATCCGGGGACGGCCCGTGTCGGGGCCGCCGATAATTCCCCGGGAGACGCGGCGGGAGGCCAGGCATGACCACCAAAGGGAATGCGGCGCTGGTACGCCGGCGGGACCAGTCGACCCGGGCAACGCTGCTGGAGCTGCTCTTCGACGTGGTCTTCGTGGCCGCGCTCGCACTGACATCGAAACTGTTGTCCGAAGAGCTCTCCTGGTCCGGCGGCGCCAAGCTGCTGCTGATGCTGACCGCCGTCTGGTGGACGTGGTCGGTCACCACGACCACCACCGAGTTCTACGATCCGCAGCAACGCCCGATCCAGGCCATCCTGATGATCGCCATGGTCGGGTCGGTGGGGATGGCGGCATCGCTGCCGATGGTCAGCATCGGGCACCTGCTGCTCTTCGTGATCTCGTACGTCGGCACGCACGTGATTCGCTGCATCATCCTGGTCACCGCGTTGCACCGGCAGGGGCACCGGACGGCCCGGGAACGGGCCACCCGGTTTCTCTTCTGGTTCACGGTGTCCGGCGTCTTCTGGGTCCTCGGCGCGCTGTCAGAGACTCCGAACTGGGGGCTCTGGACGATCGCCATAACGATCGACCTGGTCGCCGGGGCGGCCCGCTATCCCACACCCTGGCTGGGCCGGGTGCCGCTCGCGCAGTACGGGCGGACCACCGAGCACCTGGGCGAGCGGTACCAACAGTTCATCATCCTGGCCCTCGGCGACATCATCCTGTTGCCGACGCTGCAGGTCAGCCGGGGCCATCTCGATCACCTCCGGCTCACCTCCCTGCTCTGCGCCTTTGCCACCATGTTGCTGCTCTGGCAGATCTATGTCTTCCGCGCCGGCGAGTTGTTGGTGACGGCCGGGTCCCACGGGAGCCAGGCAACGCGACTGGCCCCGTTCACCCACCTGGTCATGCTGGCCGGCGTGGCCAGCACTGCCGCCGCCTTCGACCTGGTCGTCACCAGGCCGACCGGAACGACGCCGGTGCCGTGGCTCGTGCTGATCATCACCGGCCCGACGCTGTTCGTGGTCGGCCGCGTCCTGTTCACCATGGCGGTGTCGTGGGTCGTGCCGTGGCGGCGAATTGCCTGGCAGCTCCTGCCGCTGCTGGTGCTGCCGTGGGCCGGTGGTTGGCCGCCGGTGCTGGTGGCCACGATCGTGGCGCTCGGGTTGGCCGGTCACATCCTGTTTCCCGGAGCAGCCCGGGAGACAACGCCGGGCCTGCGGCTGCGGCAACCCGCCGACTGACCCCTGCCCTGCCCCGGCCGGCGGGAATCGCCGATCCGGGGGCGGGCCGCGCCGGCACCGCCGATAATCCTCGGAGACACGGCGGGAGGCCGGGCATGACCACCGGAGGCACCGCGGCGCTGGTACGCCGGCCGGACGGTTCGACGCGGGCCACGCTGCTGGAGTTGCTCTTCGACGTGGTCTTCGTGGCCTCGCTCGCGCTGACCTCGACCCTGCTCGCGCAGCGCCACAACTCCTCCGGCGCCGCGATGGTCCTGCTGATGCTGACCGCGATCTGGTGGACCTGGTCGGTCACCTCCACCACCACCGAGTTCTACGACCCGCAGCAGCGCCCCATCCAGGCCATCCTGATGGTCGCCATGGTCGGTTCGGTGGGGATGGCGGCATCGTTGCCGATGGTGTCCGACGGACACGCGATGGTCTTCGCCATCGCCTACGTCGGCACGCACGTGGTCCGCGGCATCATCCTGATCACGACGTTGCGCCAACAGCATCATCGGCTGGCCATGATCCGCGCCACGCGATTCCTCTTCTGGTTCGTGGTGTCCGGCGTCTTCTGGATCACCGGCGCGGTGTCCGGCACGGTGAACTGGACCCTCTGGACCATCGCCATCACGATCGACCTGCTCTCCGCGGCGGCCCGCTACCCCACGCCCTGGCTGGGCCGGGTGCCCGTCGACCAGTACGAGCGGACCACAGCGCATCTGGGCGAGCGGTACCAGCAGTTCATCATCCTGGCCCTCGGCGACATCATCCTGGTTCCCACGCTGCAGGTCAGCCGGGGCCCGCTGGCCGGACTCCGGGTTGCCGCGCTGATCTGCGCGTTCGCCATCATGCTGCTGCTCTGGCAGGTCTACGTCTTCCGGGCCGGCGAGTTGCTGGAGGCCGGGGCCGGGCCGAAGTCGGGCCGGCCAGCCCGGGTGGCTCCGTACACCCACCTGGTGATGCTGGCCGGCGTGGTCGGCACCTCGGCCTCGTTCGATCTGGTCGTCACCCGGCCGACCGGCACGACGCCGGTCGGGTGGCTCTTACTGATCATGGGCGGTCCGGCGCTGTTCGTGATCGGCCGCGCCCTGTTCACCCTGCTGGTGTCCATGCTCGTGCCATGGCGGCGAATGCTCTGCCTCCCCCTGCCCCTGCTGACGCTGCCGTGGGCCGGCCGCTGGCCGCCGCTGCTGGTCACCACGGTCGTGGCGCTCGCGCTGGCGGCGCACATTCTGGTCCCCGGAGCGGCCCGGGAGACCACGCCGGGCCTACGGCTGCGGCAATCCGACGACTGACACTGCCTGTTCAGGCGACGTGTCGAGCGGCCCACTCGGCGAGGTCCCGGGCGCAGGCGTCCACCGACTCCTGCCAGGTCCGGGCCGCGCCCTCCCCCGCCTCGTCGCTGACCTGCTTGACCAGCCGGCACGGCACGCCGGCCTGCGCGGCGGCCCAGGCCACCGCGTACCCCTCCATGTCGACCAGGTCGGCACGTTGCGCCAACCGGTCCCGCTCCGCGTCGTCGGCCACGAAGGTGTCACCGGTGGCCAGCACCGCACCCTCGGCGGCCAGCGACAGCGGCGCCCCGTAGGTCTCGCCGGTGAGCGTGCGCAGCAGGTCGGTGTCCAGGTCGTGCTGGAGGACTGTGGCGACCTCGTGGATACCGGCCCACCCCGGGCGCAACGCCCCGGCCGTACCCAGGTTGAGCAGCAGGGCGGGACGCGGCCCGGCGGCCAGCACCGCGGCCACCGCGCTGGCGGCGTTCACCTTGCCCATGCCGGTGAGCAGGACCGGCAGCTCGGGCGGCAGGTAGCGGGCCTCCTCGCCGACGGCGAGCACCACCAACGGCCGATCGGCGCGGACCGTACCTCGAAGATTCACCGGAGCATCGTACGAGTCGGCTGCTCGGCCCTCGACGTCAGTCGTCGGTGAAGCGGTACAGCACGAAGTCCTTCTCCCCGCCACAGGCGATCACGTGGGTGTTCCACGAGCAGGACGAGCTACGCACGTCCTGCAGCTCGCCCAACTCGTCGACCTTCCCGGACTCGGCCCACACGCCGGCCAGCACCCGGTTGTCCGCCACCACGCTTGGCGCCTTGGCGAAGACCAGCAGGTTGCCCGCGTCCAACCGGACCGCCACCCCGCCCCGGTCGCGCAGCAGCGGCTTGCCGGCGGCGTCGAAGACGGTGACGGTCGGCTCCGGGGACTCCCGCTGGGCGAGCAGCTGCTCACCCAGTGGGAGGAGGCCGGTCACCCCCGGCGCCGACCAGTGGATCATGCGCTCACCCTCGGTGGCCGCCACCACCTCGGTGCGCGCGACGTCATTGTTCGGCACCTGCAACAGGCACGCCCGCCGGGCACCGCAGGCCACCAACTCCTTCGGGCGATAGTCGTCGTTCCCGGACCGGTGCAGCACCACCGGCTCGGCGTCGGAACCCAGGTCGTACGCGAGCAACTGGTAACCACCCTCGTTGGCGGCCACGTACAGGCGGTCCTCGTGGGCGACCACCAGGTCGTCGAGGTCGGCGACGCTGCCCCACTGGCGCAGCACACGACCGGAGGCCATGTCGAGCAGCCGCACCGACCGGTCCGCACCCACCTGCACGAGTCGGCGCCCCTTGCCCGTCCACGGGTCGCGGGGCCTACCGTCGAGGAAGGCCGGCCCGCCCGCCGCCGCGTCGCTGCCCACCGGCCGGACCACGGTACGGGCGCCGGCGTACTGGTCACGGGGGTTGGGCTCGGTCCACCTCGTCGAGCCGTTGCTCAGGCGTAGGCCGACCAGTTGCTCCCCGGCCCGGTCCACCAGCACCGCTGTGTCGTCGGCGACGTACACCTCGTCGTCACCGCGCAGATCGCGCTGCCAGCGCTGCTTGCCCGTACGGCCGTCGAGCACGGCCAGCGGTCGGAGAGTGCTGTCGCCCGGGGCGTCGGCGAGGACCGCGACCGCCCCGGGAACGGCGATGATCGCCTCCCAGTCGTCGGCCCGCACGTCGGTGGGCCTGCGCCACAGCTCGTCGCCGCTGACCGCGTCGACGGCCACCACCTCCAGCCGGTCGTCGGGCAGCGGGAACGCCAGGTAGGCCCGATCGTCGAGCACCGCCGTCCACACGCCGACCGGCCGTTCGGCGCCGGCCGACGGCCGGGACAGCTCGCGCAGCGAGTCGAACGCCAGATCCGGGTAGCGGTCCCGGGTCAGGTAGAGCGTCGCGGCGGTGGCCACTCCGACCAGGGCCAGCACCGCGCCGAGCACCACCCAACGCGCCCGCCGCCAGCGGGGCCCGCCGCCCGTCGGGGTCGGGGTGGCGCCGGCCAGACCCGGCCCGGGGGGCGGGCCCACCGGCGGGGCCGATCCCGGCCAGCGCTGCGACGGTACGACCGGGGCGAGCGCTCCGGCCGGCGCGGGCGGGCTCACCGGAGCCGGCGCGGGTGGTGCGAGCTGCGGTCCCGCGTACGCCGGGGCGGGTAGCGGCTTGCGCAGCGGCAGGTCGGTCAGGGCGCCCTCGGCCACCGGCAACTCGGGCTGGTCCAGCACCGTCGGCGCGATCCCCAGCTCGGCGTGCAGCATGCGGGCCACCAGCGGGATCCGCGACGACCCGCCCACGAGGAACAGCCCGTCGAGCTGTTCGGGGCTGAGGCCGGCGGCGGCGATGACCTCCCGGGCCCGTTGCACCGCCCGCCGCAGCAGCGGCGTGGCCACCCCCTCGACGTCCGCCCGGGTCAGCTGGATCGTCTCGGCCACTCCCGGCACCGCCACCGGGGCGACAGCGGACCGGGACAGGGTCTCCTTCGCACCTCGTACCTCGTCCCAGAGCCGGACCTGGTCGCGGCGCTGCGCCGGATCCGCCGGTCGGGTGAGCCGGGCCCACTGCGCGGCGTGCCGCTCACCGACCAACTCGCCGACCCGCCGCACCAGCGCGGCGTCGAGGTCCAGCCCGCCCAGGTCGGGCAGGCCACCGTCGGCGACCACGCTGAAGCCGGAGTCACCCCAGGGGTCCGCGCCCTCGTTGCGCAGCACCGCGACGTCGAGCGTCCCGCCGCCGAAGTCGAACACCGCGATCGCCCCGCCGACCGGCACCGGACGATGCAGCACCTGCGTGTAGTAGCGGGCGGCGGCCACCGGCTCCCGCAGCAGCCGGGTGCCCGGCGGCGTCGGCCCGGCGAGGGTGTGCTCGGCCGCCTGCGGCCAGCCCGCCCGCAGCAGCGCGTCGGCGAGGACCTGCCGCCGCGTCGCGTCCCAGGCCGCCGGGTAGGTGACCACGGCCGAGGGCAGGAAACCCACAGCGCCCACAGCGGTCCGCGCGACCGCCGCCAGCACCGCGGCGAGCAGGTCGGCCGGCGGGTACGCGCGGTCGCCGAGCCGCACGGTCGGCTCGTCCACCCGACGCTTCGGGTTCGCCTCGAACCGGGCCGGGTCGGCCTGCGCCAACCGGCGGGCGTCCCAGCCGGTGTGCAGGGTGCCGTCCGGGTCGGCGTAGACGGCGGACGGACTGAGCGGTTGACCGTCCATCAGCAGCGCACGGGTCCGCCCGTCCGGCCAGCGCAGCACCGCGACCGTGTTGGACGTACCGAGGTCGACGCCGAGAGCGAAACCCTCGTGCTGGCCTGCCATTGCCCGATACCTCCGCGCCGACGAGGGGAACTCGACCCCGCATCGTACGCAGGCCCCGCCGCACTGCTGATCACTCGGTCCGGGGTGGCCGGTGGCGTCCGCTCAGTGGGTGGAGTGGACGCCCACCACCTCGTCCTCGCTGGTCTCCCCGGTCAGCTGGAAGCCGAGCTTCAGGTAGAACCGCTCCGGGCCGTCCGGCCCCGGCTCCCACGTCGTGTAGACGCGGTCGTGTCCACGTCGGCGGGCCTCGTCGCGGACGGCCTGTACGGCGAAGCGGCCGTACCCCCGGCCCTGGTGCTCGGCGGCGATGTTCAGCCGCCACAGCCCCGAGCGCCTGTCGTCCGGCTGGGCCGGATCCCACACGATGTCGAAGAAGCCCATCAGGAAGCCGACGATCTCGTCATCCTCGACGATCAGACGCGGCCACGCGATCTCGGGCTGCGCGTACGCCTCGGCGAGGGACCAGGCGACGGGGGACGAGAACTTCTCCTGGTCGGGCCGCACGCTCACCCGGCACGCGGCCTCCACGTTGTCCTTAGTGACTTTCACCAGTCGCGGCACGCCGGCCACCCTACCGAGCGGGGCCGCGCAACAGGCCGTCGAGCAGCCCGCGCAGGCCGAACTGGAACCAGGTGTCGAGGTCGGTGTCGGCCTACTGTCGGGCTGCCGGGCCGTCCCGATCGGTCCGTGCGGCGCGGAGCAGCCGGAGCTGTCCGATCTCCGCGACGTTCTTCATCAGCTCGGAGTTGACCCACCCGATCGTGTGCGTGACGGTGTGGTCGGTCTGGTCCGGCCAGGGGAACGTCGCCGTGCGGTCGAGGTCGTTGTCGCTGAGCTGGTCGAGGAGACCCAGCCATTCGGTGCGCAGCCCCCGCAGCCAGGCGACGGTCGGCTCGCCCGCGCCCGGCCAGGCAACGGCCGTCCGCTGCCGTGCTGATCCGCCCCGGAGATGATCCATCGTCACGGTCCACCACCAGCCGACGTGCCAGGTGAGCCAACCGATGGTCGGCACCGGGACCGGGTCGGGTTCGGTGTCGGCCCAGTCCGGGGTCCAGGTGCCGTCCGTGCTCTGCCGCACCGACCAGCAGTGTGGGGCCGGCTCCCAGAGGAAGTCCGCGGGATCGAGTCGCTCCAGGTGGTACTCGAACAGCGACCACGTCAGGTCGAACTGCCAGCGCAGGAGTGCCAGGGTCGCTACAGACATCCGGAAATCCTGTCGGAACCCCACCCCCACCGTCCACAAATTAACCCCACCCAACCCCCACCCCGCCCCTCCCCCGGGCGCCCAGCCGGGTTGATCATGAGGTTGGCGGGTTCCGTGAAGATCGAATCACTCGCCAACCTCATGATCAACCGATAGGGCGGGCGGGGTCGGCGGCGGGCGGGTCGGCGGGGCAGCGGGTGGAGAGGGCGTAGCGGAGCAGGACCACGTCGCCGATCTGCCGGGCCTCGGCCAGGCGGGCGCGGCGACCGGGGTGCCAGGGGAAGCGACCCTCGCCGACGAACCGGGGCGCCCGCCCGTCACCGACGAAGAACGGGGCAACCACCAGGTGCAGTTCGTCGGCGAGACCGGCGGCGAGGAACTGGGCGTGCACCGTCCCGCCGCCCTCCACCATCAACCGCTGTACGCCCCGCGCGGCCAGGTCGGTCAGCAGCCACTCCGGGTCGACGGGCTCACCCGCGTCGATCACGGTGGCCAGTCGGCCGACCCGCTCCTGGGTCTTCTCCAGCGCGCCCGTGGCGCAGTAGACGAGCCGGGCCGCGTCACCGGCGGTGAAGAAGCGGGCGGTCGGGTCGAGGTCACCCCGGGCGGTCAGGGTGACCTTGGTGGGCGAGGCGGGTCGACCGGCCGCCACCCGCTCGGCCCGGCGGTTCGGAGAGCGCACCAGCAACCGAGGGTCGTCCCGCCGGACGGTGCCGGCGCCGACCAGGATGGCATCGCAGCTGGCCCGGACCTCGTCGACGCGATCCAGGTCCTCATCGTTGGACAGCAGTAACCGCTGTTCGGAGGCGTCGTCGATGTACCCGTCGATGGAGGTGGCGCAACTCAGCAGCACGTACGGCCGCGTCGGCTCCGGCCGCCGACTCATCGGGAGACGGGCCGCTCAGGAGTACGACCCGCGAGCGCATCCGCCGCCTCGACCTCCGCCGCCTTGGCCGCCTTCGCCGCCAGGTACTCGGCGTTGGCCGGGGAGAGGAAGACGCTGGTGAGCACCCGTTCGGCCACGTCCACGCCCAGCCGGGTCAACTGGTCGGCCTTGTCCGGGTTGCTGCTCAGCAGGCGGACCCGCGGGACGCCCAACGTGGCCAGCATCTGCGCGGCGGCGGTGTAGTCCCGCTCGTCCTCGCCCCGGCCCAGCGCGACGTTGGCCTGGTAGGTGTCCAACCCGGCGTCCTGCAACGCGTACGCGTCGAGTTTGGCGTACAGGCCGATGCCACGGCCCTCCTGTCGGAGGTAGAGCAGAAAGCCCCCGGTCTCGGCGATCCGCTGCACCGCCTCACGCAGTTGCGGCCCGCAGTCGCAGCGTTGGCTGCCGAACACGTCGCCGGTCAGGCACTCGCTGTGCGGCCGGACCAGCGGGGCTTCTCCCCCGGCGGCGAGCCGGTCCAGGGCGCCCGCCCAGTCGCCGAGGCCGAGGGCCAGGTGCTCCCGAGCGTCCACCAGGCCCTTGAAGGTGAACACCCGGGCGGTCGTGGTGTAGCCGTCCGGAAACGCCAACGGCACCGTGACCTGCGTGCGGATCGAGGCAACCGGCAATGCTTCGGGCATGGGACTCCTTCGTCCGGCGCCACCGCCGTCCGGCGACGCGTACGGTCTCACAACCGACTTCAACAGCCGCCGCCGGAGGCGGCTTCCCGGGCGGCGGCCGGAACTCGACGCCGACGGGCCAGCAGCACGGCGGCGCCGGGCAGGCTGGCCACCAGCACCAGTGCACCGTAGACGGTGGCGGTGGCGACGCCCTCGGCCGCGCTGAGGCCGGCCGCACCGAACACCCACGCCGCCACCCCCTCACGCGGCCCGAAGCCGGCCACGTTCAACGGCAGGCCCATGGCGAGCAGGGCGAGCAGCGTCAACGGCAGCAGTCGGGACAGCGGGGCGTCCGACCCGGCGGTGCGCGCCGCCACCAGGAAGGTGGCCAGGTGACCGGCGACCATCACGGCCGAGGCGACCAGCACACCGAACCAGGTGCGTCGCGCCAGCAGCCCGGACCGCACGTCCGCCACGGCGGTACGCAGTGCTGTCGCCCAGCGCGACCCGCCGCCGTTCGGGAGGATCCGGGCCACCAGAACGGCGACCAGCCCAGCGGCGACGACGAGCGCGGCGGCGACCGGAAGGTACGGCCGGACCGGGGATGGGAACGCCGCGAGCACCACCAGCGCGACTCCGACCAGGACCACCTGCCCGGCGATACGTTCCCAGACCACCGCGCGGATGCCCCGGCTGACGTCACCGGCGTCGCGGCCGTGGCGTACCGCCCGGTGCACGTCGCCGAGCACCCCGCCGGGCAGGGTGGCGTTGAGGAACACGGCCCGGTAGCAGTGCGCCACCGCGGTGGCCAGTGGCAGGCGGACGCCGAGGCCGCCGGCGACCAGGCTCCACCGCCACGCCGCGCAGACGGTGGTGAGCACTCCGATGACAAGCGCCACCGCCAACGCCTGCGCGTCGATCAGTCGTACTCCGGCGAGGAACGGGCCAGTGCCCACCTGCCACAGCAGGACGGCGAGCAGACCCACCCCGCCGACCACTCGTGCCCAGGCCCAGAACATCGGCGCCGGCCCTCCCTTTGAAGATCGTCCACTTGCCCTAGTGCACGTACCCAGGGCGTGAACGGTTCATCCACCGGCGAGGAGGTCAGTGTGTTCGACAAGCACTGTGAGTCGCCCGGCCGCCGCGTCGGCCAACCGACGTCGGGCGTACGCCTGGGCGGGGCCGGCCAGGTCGGGGCGCTGCTCGCAGGCCGCGCCGAGCCAGCCCCGGAACCACTCGGCGGCCAGGTCGGCCCGCTCCGGGCCGAGATGCCACGGGCTGGGCCGTTCCCGCACGTCGACTCCGTGCCGGGCGAACGCGGCGGCGGTGGCGGCGGCGGCATCCGGGCCGAGCAGCCGCCGGCCGTCGACGGTACGCCGCTGGTGCTCGTTGAACGCGGCTTCGACAGCCTCGTCCAGTGGGTCGGCCGGTGTGAACCGGACCCGCCCGGTCACCGAGATGGCGAACAGGGCGGGCCGGCCGACACAGGCGGCCACCACCCGTTCGACCTCCTCCGCGGTGAGCATGTCCAGCAGCGCGGACGCGGTGACCAGGGAACCGTCGGCGAGGTCTCCGGCGGTCAGCCGGGTGAGGTCACCGCAGCGGGTGCGGACGGTGACCGGGGCGCCGTCGGCGGCGGTCACCCCGCTCATGCCCTCGGCGGCACGGGCCAGCAGGTCGGCGTCCCGATCGTGCAGCACCCAGTGCTGTGGTCCGGGCAGCCGGGCGGCCATCCAGCGACTCATCGAGCCGGTGCCGCTGCCCAGGTCGTGGATCACCGTCGGGGCGTCCCCGGTGAGCCGGGCTCGGACGACGTCCAACAGGTCCTCGGCGCGTGCCGCCGCGTCGGCCGGCTCACGCAACCGCAGCCAGTCGGCGAACGGCAGGGTCTCCTCGACGGTCATTCCGCCACCTCCTTCAGCACACCGGCCAGCAACGCGGTGGTCACCGGCCAGTCGGTCAGGGTGTCGCGCCGGGCGAGAGCGGCACGCCGCAGCCGGGCGCGCAGCGCGTCGTCGTCCAGCCAGCGGACCAGCGCGGCGGCCAGCGCCGCCGGGTCACCGGGCGGGACCAGCAGTCCCGGTCGGTCACCGCCGGGCGCGTGGCCGAGCGTCTCCGGCAGCCCGCCCACCTCGGTGGTCACCACCGGCACGCCGCGGGCCAGCGCCTCGGTGACGACCATGCCGTACGTCTCGCCTCTCGACGGCAGCACCAGCAGGTCGGCGGCGGCGTAGGCGTCGTCCAACGCCGCGCCGGTCAGTGGGCCGACCAGCCGCACCCGCTCGGTGAGGCCCGCTCCGGTCAACCGGTCACGCAGCACATGCACGAGGTCTGGTTCCCGGGCGAGCGTGCCCGCGCAGATCATCATCCAGGGCCGGCCAACCAGCGTGGCCAACGCGTCGACCAGCACGTCGTACCCCTTGTGGTGGGTGACCGCCGCGACGCAGAGCAACCGGTGACCGGCCGCCGAGCCGGCCGCCGGCGGCGCGGGCCGCACCCCGGGCGGCGCGGCCCGGATCCGGTCGGCGAGCGTCGGGTGGCGGGCCAGCAGGGCGCGGCGGGCCCATTCGCTGGTGGTGACAACTGCCCGGGCGGTGGCCAGCGCGCGGGCCTCCGGTTCGTCGTCGAGCGGCAGGTGCACCAGGACCACCAGCCGCAGCCGACGGGCGTGCGGGGCGAGCAGGTCCGGCACGGTCGAGGCGATCAGGCCGTCGATCAGCACCACGGCGTCGTCGGGCGCGGCGGCGAGCACCGCGCCCAGCGTCGCCCGGTCGGCCGGGTCGGGGTGCGGCCACGCGCCCGGCACCGGGTGCTCGTGGACCGACCAGCCGCGCTCGCCCAACCCCGCGCAGATCCGCCGGTCGTAGGAGTTGCCGCCGCTGGGCGTGGCCGGGTCGTCGATGTCACCGGGCAGGACGACGTGCACCGCCCGGCCCGCATCGGTCACAGCGACCGCTCGTAGCTCGCCCAGGCGATGTGCGACTCGTGCAGGGTGACAGTGATGCCGGTCAGGTCGCGCGCCCCCGCGCCCAACTCACCGGCGTGCACCCGCTCGACCAGTCGGTCCGCGACCGTACGGGCCAGCACCTCAGTGGTGGTGTTCACCCCGGCGAAGGCCGCCTCGTCGTCGAGGTTGCGGTAGGTCAGCTCGCCCAGCACCGCCCGCAGCTGCTCGGTGGCCAGGCCGATGTCCACCACGATCCCGTCGGCGTCCAGGTCGGGCCTGCGGAACGTCGCGTCCACCACGAACGTCGCGCCGTGCAGGCGTTGGGCGGGACCGAACACCTCGCCTCGGAAACTGTGGGCGATCATCATGTGGTCCCGAACGGTCACGCTGAACACGGTCACTCCCCGTCGTCGTAGGTGATGAGGTGGCAGAGGGCGGGCAGGTCACCCGAGCTCAGTCTGGCGAGCACGTCGGGCAGCTCCGCGAACCGGGACGCGCCGGTGATCAACGCGTCGAAGGCCGGGTCGTCGAGCAGGTCCAGGGCGAGCGCCAGCCGATCGGCGTAACTACGCCGTCCCCGCCGGGCGGGCGCGACCATGCCGACCTGACTGCTGCGCACGGTGAGTCGACCGGAGTGGAACGACCCGCCCAGCGACACCTGCACCGGGCGGTCGCCGTACCAGCTCAGCTCGATGACCGTGCCCTCCGGCGCGAGCAGGTCCAGCGACTGTTGGAGGCCGGCGGCGGTGGCGCTGGCGTGCACGACCAGGTCCCGGTCACCGCGGGCGTCGGCCGGGCTGGCGAAGTCGACGCCGAGCGCCCCGGCCACGCCGGCCCGGCGCGCGTCGGGGTCGACCAACTCGACCTGCACGCCGGGGAACCTGGCGAGCAGCGCTGCGACGCAGCAGCCCACCATGCCGGCGCCGATCACTGTGACCCGGTCACCGACCAGCGGCGCCGCGTCCCACAGCGCGTTGATGGCGGTCTCCACAGTGCCGGCGAGCACCGCCCGGGCGGCCGGCACCCCCTCCGGCACCGGCACCACGGCGGTCACCGGCACCACGTACGCGCTCTGGTGCGGGTGCAGGCAGAACACCGTCCGCCCGAGCAGATTCGGCGGGCCCTGCTCGACCACACCGACGCTGAGGTAGCCGTACTTCACCGGGCCGGGGAAGTCGCCCTCCTGAAACGGCGCGCGCATCGCGGCGTACTGGTCGGTGGGTACCCGGCCGGCGAAGACCAGCGTCTCGGTGCCCCGGCTCACCCCGGAGTAACTGGCCCGGACCAGCACCTCGTCGGGGCCCGGGGCGGGCAACGACACCGGCCGGATCTCGGCCGCGCCGGGCTCACGCACCCAGCAGGCGTACGCCTCACGGATCACCGTCGCGCACCTCACGTCTGCTCCGGGCCGAACCGATCGGCCATGTCGGGGTCCCCCGGTCGGGGGTTGTCGATCATAAACACGGAAGTTCGGCACGCACAGTTCGAAGCCCGTCCGACGGAACCACCATTCGGGCCCGGCCCTCGTGGCACGTCACCCCACGACCGCGACGGGCGACGTCACTGATTCGGGAGTGGCGCCACCACCTCGGTCGACCGCCAGGCCCTGCGCGCGACGTCGTAGACCATCCGGCGATCGACCTGCTTCGGGACCGACTGGCCGAGCCGCCACGGTTCGGACGTGGCGTACAGATCGACTGTCACCGAGCCCGGCGTCGCGGCGCCCAGCTCGCCGACCCAGTGCCGGCTCTCCGCGATCAGCCCCTGCACGGGCTCGGCGTCGGGCGCTGTCACCTCCACCGCCGTGGTGTCGACAAGTGTCGAGCCGACCAGCAAGGCCAGGAGCCGGCCGAGAACCGCCGCGGGCAGCGCGCGGTCCGTCGTCTCGACGGCCACGTAGCAGTCGTCATGCCCTGAGAACAACAGGCGCGAGCCTGCCAGCGCGGGTAGGACCGGCTCGTCGTACGTGGCCGCGCCAATGACGACGATCATCTCGTCGACCCGCGCGGCGGAAGGCGTACCCGGCAAATCGATCAATGTCAGATTGTAGGGGTACCAGCCGTGCAGGAACCGGGGCAGCTGCTCCCGGCGGATCAGCAGGGCCTCTTCGCTGAGGCCGACGACCCCTCCCGCCAGCGCACCGACCTGACGCACCTCGAAGCTGACGCCCTGCTCCGCCGCGATCCGCGACGGCCGCCACTGCTGATACTCCTCGTCCAGGAAGCTGTTGGTCTCCAGGCCGACAACCATGACGGTGTCGTTCCCACCGAGCATGAGCACATCGGCCAGCTCGGCGGCCTGCGCCGCGGTCGCGGTCACCATCCAGGAGCCGCCTGTCTCGCGGACGCTGAAGCTCAACGGGAAGGGCGCGCGTTCCCATCCCACGCTGTTCGCGGAGAACGCGCCATGAGGTCCGACCTCGACCGTCGCGGCACAGTCCCCCGCGATCGGGTAGCCGATCTCGGTGAGGTCCACCCGCAGGTCGGCGACACTGAGCTGCGGATTCAGGGCCCTTGTCACGGTGTCGGTGAGCGGTCGATGGGCGACGATGTGCTCGACCGCCGACCGGTCCACAGTCATCTCGTGGTAGTCGGCGGCGAACTCGACGAAGCGGGCGACGATGTCGTCGAACAGGATGTCGAGCAGTCCGGATCCGTCCGGGCCGTTGTCCTCGTACGGTCCGCTCGGTGGGGGGAAGGCGATGCCGTCGCCGGCGTGCCAACGATCGTCCTCCACCAGCCGCCACAGCACCGTCGTCGCGACGAGCTGCCCGTTCTCGTCGCAGAAGGCCGGTTCCGTCACGTGTGGACGCAGAACCTCCGGGATACCGTCGACCAGGCCCGGCCACAACTCGTGGTCTGGATGGCGGTACGGCGACATCGCCGACTCGTGGTCGAAGAGTCGGATGAAGGCGCCGTCGGCGGTGAACACGACTGTCCACTCGTCCCCGCCGCCATTGCTCATCAACGCCGCCTCGTCCGGGCCCCAGTCCGAGGTGTAGGCGTAGTAGGGGTCCCCGCCGTCGATGGCGCGCTCGAGCACTGCCAACGCCTTGCAGCGCTGCCGCAGCAGGTCGATGTCAGGAAGTTTGGCGGCGACGTCGTAAACGGTCACCGCGTCACCTTAGTGAGGCGGCAGCGCCGCGGCGTCGGGGGCGAGGGCCCGGGTGAAGAACGCCAGACTGTCGCGGATCAGCGGCTCCAACGGCACTCCGGCGAAACAGTGGTCGGCCCCCCGCACCACCGACAACTCGACCTCGGCACCCGCCGCGGTCAACGCAGCGGCAAGTTCCTCGCTCTGCCCCACCGGTACGACCACGTCCTGGTCGCCGTGCATCAGCAGCATGGGTGGGGCCTGGCCGGTGACGTAGGTGATCGGACTGGCCGCCCGACCCAGTTCCGGGTGTTCGGGCAGTGTGCCGCCGAGCAGCAGGGACTCGGGTGAGTTCGCCGAGTCGTGGTCGATCGTTCCGGACGGGTGTGCCTGCGACTGCATGGTCAACAGGTTCGACGGCGCGTACCAGCAGACCGCCGCCCGGACGCGGCTGTCGTCCCGGTCGTTGCCCGTCAGCGCGACCAGCGAGGCCAGGTGCCCACCGGCCGACTCGCCCCACACCCCGATCCGCTCGGGGTCCACGCCCACCCCGTCGCCCCGCCGGTGTAGCCAGCGCACCGCCGCCTTGACGTCGTCGAGCTGGGCGGGAAAGTGCGCCTCGCCGCTGAGCCGATACTGGGCGGAGGCGACCGCGAATCCGGCGCGTATAGCGGCGGTGAACGGGTCCGCCTCCATGAGCCAGTCCGCCGGGTGCTTGGGCGAGCCGAACAGCCACGCGCCGCCGTGGATCCACACCAGGACCGGGACCGGTCGGGGCGCTGCCACCGGCACGACGAGGTCCAACGTCAGCGGGCGGAAGCCCGGGACCTCCTTGACGACGATGTCGCGGTGCTCGACCCGGTCGCTCCAGCCTCGGGATGCCGCATCGATCATCGTGCCATCCTCGCACCGACGATCAGGCCGTACCCGTCCCGGAAGCCGGGTTGATCACTGCTTCTTGTCGGGCGAGGCCGGGCGGGCCCGGACGTGCAGCCGCTCCCCCTGCGGCCCGAAGAGACTGAGGGCCTCGGCGGTGCCGGGGCCCGGGTTGAAGAAGAGGTGCGGCATGCGGGTGTCGAACTCGGCCACCTCCCCCGGGGTCAGCGTCAGATCACGGTCACCGAGCAGCAGACGTATTCGGCCGGAGAGCACGTAGAGCCACTCGTACCCCTCGTGGGCCTGCGGAATCCGGCCCCCGGCGGACGGATCCGGCGGGAAGATCTGCTTGAACGCCTGGACACCGCCCGGCCGGCGGGTCAGCGGCAGGTACGTCACGCCGTGGATGACGATCGGTTTGGGGTGTACCCGGGGGTCGCCGGTGGCGGGGGCGTCGACCAGTTCGTCAAGCGCCACCTGGTAGGCCCTCGCCAGCGGAAGCAGGAGCTCAAGGGTGGGTCGACGGCTACCGGACTCGAGCCGGGACAGGGTGCTCACCGAGATGCCGGTCAGGTCGGCGAGTTGGGTGAGCGTGGTCCCGCGTTGGTGACGTAGGGCACGCAGCCGGGGGCCGACGGCCGCCAGCGCGGCGCTGTCCTCGTTTGCCATAACGGCAAGGATAGTTGCCACCTTGCCGGCGGCGACGGATGGTGGGCGCAGGCGACAAGCAAGAGGGAGATAGCGGTGGACGAGACATACGACGTGGTGGTGGTGGGCGGCGGCGCCGCGGGGCTCAGCGGAGCCCTGGCGCTGAGCCGGGCCCGACGGTCGGTGCTGGTGATCGACTCCGGTGAGCCGCGCAACGCGCCGGCCGACCGGATCCACAACTACCTGGGCCGGGAGGGGACGCCGCCGGGCGAGTTGCTCGCAATCGGGCGGGACGAGGTGGCCGGGTACGGCGGGCAGGTCCGCACCGGACGGGTGGCGGCCGCGACCCGGGACGACGACGGGTTCCGGCTGAGCCTCGACGGCGGGGAGTCGGTGCGGGCCCGTCGGCTGCTGGTGACCACCGGCCTGACCGACGAACTGCCCGACGTGCCCGGCCTGGCCCAGCGGTGGGGTCGCGACGTGCTGCACTGCCCGTACTGCCACGGCTGGGAGGTTCGGGACCGTCGGATCGGCATCCTGGCGACCAGCCCGCTGAGCGTGCACCAGGCCGAGATGTGGCGACAGTGGAGCCCCAACGTGCTGTTGTTGCTGCACGACGCCCCGGCGCCGGACGCGGAGGCCGCCGAGCGGCTCGCCGCCCGGAGCATCGCTGTGGTGCCCGGCCCGGTTGCCGCGGTGGAGGTGACCGACGACGCGCTGACCGGCGTACGGCTCGCCGACGGCCGGGTGGTGGCGCTCGACGCGATCGTGGTGGGGACGCGTCTGACTCCCCGCGCCGATGTGCTGGTGGGGCTGGGTCTGGCCCCGGAGGAGGTGACGATGGGTGAGCACGTGATCGGTGCCCAGATCCCGACCGACGCCACCGGCGCGACCACCGTCCCGGGTGTCTGGGTGGCGGGCAACGTCGCCGACATCCGCGGTCAGGTGATCACGTCCGCCGGGGCCGGCCTGACCGCCGCGGCGGCCATCAACGCCGATCTCATCGCCGAGGACACCCGCGAAGCGGTGGCCGCGTACCGGCAGTTGGTGGCCACGACATTCGAGGAGCCGGCGTGGGAGGAGCGCTACCAGTCCCGGCCCTCGGTGTGGAGTGGTCGGCCAAACCCGCAACTGGTCGCCGAGGTCAGCGACCTGGCCCCGGGGCGCGCCTTGGACGTGGGCAGCGGCGAGGGCGGTGACGCGGTGTGGCTGGCCGAGCGTGGCTGGCAGGTGACGGCGGTGGACATCTCCACCACGGCGTTGAGCCGGGCCGCCGCGCACGCCGAGACCGCCGGCGTGGGCGACCGGATCGAGTTCACCCACGCCGACCTACGGGACAAGCCGCCCACCGAGGAGGCGTACGACCTGGTGTCCGCGCAGTTCATGCACCTGCCCCCGGAGCAGCGGCGGGAGTTGTTCGGCCGGCTGGCCGCGGCGGTGGCACCGGGCGGTGTCCTGCTGATCGTCGGGCACCACCCGTCGGACCTGTGGGGGTCGGCGCACCGGATGCACATGCCGGACATGATGTACACGGCGCAGGACGTGGCCGCCGATTTGGAGCCGGCCCACTGGGAGGTGCTGGCCGCGGAGGAACGCTCCCGCCTCGCCACCACCCCCAACGGCGAGGACATCACCCACCACGACGCGGTCCTGGTCGCCCGCCGACGCTAACCCCCTCGTCCCTCCCCGTGTCTCCCCTGTGGACCTGCGTCGATCATGGAGTTGTGGTGGGTGACAAAGGTGGTGGAGCATCACCTTTCCGGCACCATGAGTCCATGATCGGCGCGGGAACGGGGGAACACGGGGCGACAACGTGAGAGGTGGTGGGGCAGGACTTCGCATGAGGTCCGCTCGGCGGTAGCGTTGCGCCACACTGACGGCCCGTGGGGCAGGCGACCGCCGACCCTGACGCCCCGATCGTACGGAGGATGGTGCATGTCCATCGGCGCTGAGCCGCACGCAGCACGCGACGATGCGGCCTCCCGGCCGAGCTTCGAGCTCACCCTGCGCGGGTACGACAAACGCCAGGTGGACCGGCACCTGGAGCAGCTCAACGGTCAGATTACGATGCTGAGCGGGGAGCACGGGCGATCCGCCGTCCGCGTCCGTGAACTGACCGCCGAGGTGCAGCGGCTGCGTGCCGAGCTGGCCGAGCTTCAGGAGCAACCCGTGCAGGTGGACCGCGCTTCGTTCCACGATCTGGGCCCGATGGTCGGCGAGATCATGGCGCTCGCCGAGAAGCAGGCCGGAATGATCACCGAGTCGGCCACCGACCGGGCGAACGAGCTGCGCAGCGAGTCCGAGCGGATCCTCGCCGACACCCGTGAACGGGCCGCGCAGGCACGTCAGGATCTGGCCGAGGAGTTGGCCTCCCGGCGAGCCGAGCAGGAGCAGGCGCACGAGGAGCGGCGCACGCTGGCCGAGGCCGAGTTGACAGCGATCCGCGAGCACGCCGAGCAGTTGCGGGCCGACGGTGAGGCCGCGCACGAACGCGCCCAGCACGAGGCCAAGCGGATCACCGAGCAGAGCGCGCAGCAGCTCAACCAGACCCGGGTCGCCGCCGACGCGCTGATGAAGTCGGCCCGTACCCAGATCCAGCAGGAACTCCAGTCGGCCCGCTCCAAGAACCAGCAGGAGATGGCCCAGTGGCAGGCCAGCGTGGAGCGAGAGGTCAACGAACGACGTACCGCCGCCGAGCAGGACATCGCCGAACAGCAGGCCGCCGCCGAGCAGGAACTGGCCGAGCAGCGCAGCGCGACCGAGCAGCAGATCGCCTCACTGCTGGCCGAGGCGCAGCAGCACGTGACCGAGCTGCGCAACCGCGCCGACGAGCAGGCCGCCAGCCATCAGCAGCAGCTCGCGACCCTGCAACAGGAGCTTGAGGAGCGCCGGCAGGAGGCCAGCGAGCTGCAGGCCGAGCTGGGCACCGGCCGCCAGCAGCTCGCCGAGATCCGCCAGGAGGGCGAGACGCTGGAGAACGAGTTGTCCCGGATGCAGCAGCGGCTCGGTGAGGTCCGCCGGGACCTGACCGCCGAGAGCGCCCGGCTGGACGAGGCCCGCCGGGCCGGGGACTCCGCCGAGCGGCACGCCAAGGAGGTCCGCGCCCGCGTACAGCGGGAGGCGAAGCGGGTGGCCGACCTCGCCTCCGCCGCGGTCATGGCCGCGGCAGCCGGCGGTACGGAGACCGCTGAATACCCGATGGTGGGTTCCCGCTCCAGCGCCGACCGCCCCGCCCCCGAGCGGGCCGGCGTGGAGCGGCTCAACGTCGACCGTGTCGGCGTCGACCGGCACTCCGCGGAGCGTCCCACCCTGGACGACGCGAACGCCGACCGCGCCACTCCCGACCGCGCCCCGCTCGACCGCGCCCCGCTCGACCTCGCACCTGCCGACCGGAGCCCGGCCCAGAGCGGCTACGCCGACCTGACCCCGGTAGGCCAGACCAATGGCGACCGGGCCCGGGCCGAGCAGGCGAACGGCGACCGGGCCCCGGCGGAGCAGGCGAACGACGAGCATGGTGGCGCACCGGCGGTGGCGGACGAGTCGGTGGCTTCCGACCGTACGGCAGCCCGGGACGTGAGCGCCGACGACGCCGAGCCGACCTTCCCTCGGCACATCGGCACGGACGCACCGACGCCCGTACCGTTCCTGGCCTTCGGTCAGCCGGTCAGCGAGAACGGCGCCGCCCGGCACTGACCTCAGCAACGCGCCGATCTTGCGGTTTCGGTCGCCGGTACGCACGGAATGTCCGCTATGCCGCGACAGAAAGTGCAAGATCCCGCCATGGGGCAGGGTGCGGGTGGTGGCTCGGGCGGATTCTGCGCCGAACCGGGTCGCCGTACCCGTCGGAGCTGGCAGGCTGGGCTGGCCGCCGCGCACCAGCGGCGGCCGCCGGCCCGGCCGGTGACCGAGAGGAGCGCCCGGTGGCCGACCAACCGGAGGAGTTCGACCTGCTCGTCGTCGGTGGCGGCAAGGCCGGAAAGACGTTGAGCATGGACGTCGCCCGGTCCGGGCAGCGGGTCGCCATGGTCGAGCGCGGCATGATCGGCGGCAGCTGCATCAACGTCGCGTGCATCCCGACGAAGGCGTTGGTGACCAGCGCGCGGGCCGCCCGCCAGCTACGGGACGCGTCGGCGCTCGGCCTGGCGGTGGAGGGCGGCCGGGTCGACGTTGACCTGTTGCGCGCGCACAAGCAGGACGTGGTCGAGGGGATGGTCGCCGCCAACCGGCAGCAGTTCCTCGACTCCGGCCTACACCTGGTGATCGGCGAGGCCCGGTTCGTCGGTCCACGGACCGTACGGGTGGCACTCGCCGACGGCGGCGAGCGGCTGTTGCGCGGCAGCGACGTGGTGATCAACACGGGCACTCGCCCGCATCTGCCGTCGGTGCCCGGGATGGCCGAGGCTGGGGTGCTCACCAGCGACGAGCTGCTGCGCCTGGATCGGTTGCCGGCCCGATTGGTGGTCCTCGGCGGCGGCACCGTCGGGGTGGAGTTCGCGCAGATGTTCGCGTTGTTCGGCAGCGCGGTGACGCTGGTCGAGGGCGGTCCACGGCTGCTCACCCGGGAGGACCCCGACATGAGCGACGCGGTGATGCGTGTCTTCCTCGATGACGGCATCGACGTCCGGGTGGGTGTCGCGGTCGCGCGGGTCGACCGGGAGGCCGACGGCTCGCTCCGGGTGACACTTGACGACGGCAGCGCGGTGATCGGGGAGGATGTGCTGGTGGCGGCCGGTCGGGAACCGGTGACCGACGGGCTCGGCTTGGACGTGGCCGGCGTACGTCTCAGCGAGCGGGGCTTCGTAGAGGTCGACGAGCACCTGCGGACCAGCGCCGAGCGCACCTGGGCGGCCGGAGACGTCGCCGGCAGCCCGCAGTTCACCCACGTCTCGTTGGACGACTACCGGATCATCCGGGCGAACCTCGCGGGAGGCCAGCGCAGCACCGCCGACCGGCTGATCCCGTACACCGTCTTCACCACCCCGGAGCTGGCGCGGATCGGGCTGACCGAGACCGAGGCGCGCCGCGCCGGGTACGACGTCCAGGTCGCCCACCTGCCCGTCGCCGCCATCCCCCGGGCACGCACCCTGCGCCAGACCCAGGGCATGTGGAAGGCGGTCATCGACACCAACACCGACCGGATCCTCGGTGCGGCGCTGCTCGGCGCCGAGGCCGGCGAGGTGATCACCTCGGTGCAACTGGCCATGCTCGCCGGCATGCCGTGGACGGCTCTGCGCGACGCCGTGATCACCCACCCGACCATGACCGAGGGCCTCAACCTGCTCTTCGCCTCGCTGAAGCCCCAACCGGTCCGCTGACGCCACACCGGACGGGGAGGTCGTGCCGGGTACTCGCGAGGATTGCGGGACACCAGCCGTCGGGCGCGAAGGGGAACGCCGTCATCGGGCGTAGAGGGGTGTCGGACGCATGACGCTCCCTGGAGGACGACAATCGATGACCGGAACCCTCTCGTGACCGGGCCACCCGTGGGTGCGGTCGCTCCCGGCTCCCTGGCGGGCACCGACCCGCCCGACGACCTCGGCGCGGTGGCCGACGTCGTCCTGATCGAGCGGTCGCGCGCCGAGCCGGAAAGGTTCGCGCTGCTCTTCGACCGGTACTACCCGGAGATCCACCGGTTCGCCGCGAACCGGCTTGGCCCGGCCGCCGCCGACGACCTGGCGGCGGAGACCTTCCTGATCGCCTTCGCCAAGCGGACCCGATTCGACGCGGGAGACCCCGCCGACGACGGTGCCCCGGCCGAACGCGCCGGTGACGCCTCCACCGGTCGCGAGGCCAGGGAATCAACCGGAGAGCGTGTACCGGGCGGGCACGTCCGGGCGTGGCTGTACGGCATCGCCACGAACCTCGTCCGCCGCCAGCGGCGTAGCGAGCAGCGGCGCTACCGGGCACTGGCCCGGGCGCCGCGGGACCAGTCCGTCGTCGGTCACGACGAGCGGATAGCCGCGATGGTCAGCGCGCAGAGCGTGCACCGTGATCTGGCCAGGGCACTGGCCTCCCTCTCGGCCCGGGACCGGGACGTACTCCTGCTTGTCGCGCTCGGCGAACTCACCTACCACGAGGTCGCGGCAGCCCTGGAAATTCCGTACGGGACGGTCTGTTCCCGACTCAGTCGGGCGCGCCGCAAGGTGCGCGAGGTGCTTGGCGACACCGATCCGAGCGGCCACGATCGAGACCTGGGGGACCTGTGATGGACGAAGCGCGGATGATTCGCGACGTACTGGGGAAGGCTCCGGCACCGTCCGCCGAGGCGATGGCGCGCGCCCGGGCGGCCTTGCTCGTGCAGGCTCGGGCCGAATCCGCGGCGATCCGGACGGGCGCCGTGGCATCGCCGTGGCGTCGCCGTGGCGCAGCGGTGCGTACCCGGCCGGCGGGCCGGAGGCACCGGCGCGGCGCCCGGTGGTGGCACTGGTCGCTCGCCGGGCTCGGCGTCTCGGCTGCGGTTGCCACGGCGCTGATCGTGCCGGCGATCCTCACCCCGGCGACGGTTTCCGGCGGCCCGGACCGGGGTGGGGTGGACAGCATCCCCGCCACGGTCCCGATCGGCGACGGCGACGACGCCGGGACGGTGCTGCGGCTGGTGGCCGCGAATGCCCGGCTCGACCCGGCCGTCGAGATCCGGCCGGGCCAGTTCATTTACCGGGTGGTCGCGGAGGGGTCCCTGTCGGTGATCGGCGACGTCGAGGGTCCCGGTCCGGTGGCCAGGGTCTGGGTGGTTCGCCGGCACGAGATGTGGTACACCGTCGAGGGCCTGAGGTCGGCGCGGCTGCGCATCACCGAGGGGGTCAGCCGTACCCCGCTGACCCCTGCCGACGCCGAGGTCGCTCGCGAACTCGGGTACGACCTGACCGCTCCTCCGAAGGTCGAGGAGTACGGGCCGGCGCCCGACTACCAGCCGCCCGCCGACTGTGCGAGCTGCCCGGCGGTCCGGGACCCGGGCGAGGTGTACCGGCCGACGCCGGCGTACCTGGCGAGCCTGCCGACCGATCCGGCCCGGCTACTGGACACCCTGCGGGAGGCGGTCGGTTCCCAGAACAAACACTCTGCCGACCAGCAGGTCTTCACCACGGTCCTGGACCTGCTCCGGGAGGCCGTCCCGATCATGTCTCCGGAAGTTCGGGCTGCCCTCTACCGGGCGGTCGCACTGATTCCCGGAGTCGAGCGGGTCGACGGCCCGGTCGATCTAGCTGGTCGGCAGGGTGTCGCGATCGGCCGCGATGGTGAGTCGACCGAGGACGAGACCCGACGGGAGGAACTGGTCTTCGACACCGCGGGGCGTGAACTGCTCGGCTTCCGTACGGTGCAGATCCGGAAGGCGCGCGGCGTACCGGCCGGGACCGTGACGGCAGATGCCGTGCCCACGTACGCCATCGTCGACCGGGTCGGTGAGGTCCGATGACCGTCGGGAAGAACTGGTTGGCCCCAAGCCGGTCCGCTGAGCGCCGCGAGGCCCGCCCACGGAAACAGCGCGACGGCTATCCGGCGATCTCGTCGCGTACCCGTTGTTGGAAGGCTCGGGCCTGCGCCCCGGTGGGCGGCGGCCCGCCGTGCCGCGCGGCGACCGCCCGACGGATCACCTCGGCCGGGTCGCCGGCGTCGATCAGCCGCTGACCGGCGGTCACCTTCGCGAGCCAGACGCCGTCGCGGTGGCGTACCAGCGACCGGCAGGCGCCGAGTACGGCGTCCTCGGTGCCGGGTGCGGGCTGGTCGGCCGGCGGTGTGGGCAGGGCCAGCCACCAGGACAGCGCTTCGATGAGCAGCCGGCGCAGGTCGGCTGGGGCGAGGTCGGCGAAGACCTCCCCGGCCGGTGGCCCGAACAGTGGGAGTCCACTCTGGTGCAGGATGCTGCGGTCGAGGCCGTACCAGAATCGGCCGTCGGCTACCGGGCGGTCGGCGGGGTCGAGGGTGCGCCGGAACGGCATGGCGGCCCCGGTGTTCAGTTCGACCTCGAAGCCGGGTTCGGGGGTGCCGGAGGCGGCCACCGCCCGGTCGTAGACGACCAGTTCCAGTCCGCGCGCCGGGCAGGGCAGCGCCTCGTGTCGCAGCCGGGCGACCAGCGTCCGCTTGGCGGCCTCGGTGAGCGGTCCGGCGCTGAGCAGTGCCACGTCCGCGTCGCTGCGCCCGGCCTGGTACGCGCCGAGTCCCACCGAGCCGGCCGCGTACGCGCCGACGAGGTCGGCGCCGAGCACGTCGCGGGCGGTGGTGACCAGGTCGTCGAGGTAGCGCTGAAGATCGGAGTCCACGGGCCATCATGACGCACGGGTCGGAGCCCGGCGGGACTACCCCGCGTAGAGCAGCAGCAGGCCGGCGACGGTGTACGCGACCATCAGTGCCAGTAGGGGAAGTTGGCCGGCCACCGCCCGGGCCCTGGGGAACAGGTACAGAGCGCGGTCGTGGGCGAGCAGCGTGCCGAGCAGGTGCCCGAGGATGATGACGGTGATCTGCAGGGTGGCCACTCCGGAGGGCGTCACCAGCCCGGTGTGCGGCTCCCAGTCGGCGGTGCCGAGCCAGTTGGCGCCGGTGCCCAGCGGGTCGGAGAGCAACGCGATGGTGCGCTGACCCTCCAGGATCAGCAGCGAGTAGTAGTGCGCCACGACGTACCCCACAGCGATCGGCACGATGGAGTGGGCGATCTCGCCCGGCACCCCACGGGCGTCGGCCGCGTCGGCGCGGCCGATGCGCGCCGCGGCGCCGGTGGCGGCGAGGTACGCCACCGCGACGGCGGCGATGACGAGGCTCAGGCCGGCGCTGCCGGTGACCGCCGGATGCAGGCCGTTCTCCTGGCTGAAGCGCAACCAGCCCGGGGCGTTGGAGAGGCTGTCGTACATGGTCGAGCCGAGCAGCACGATCACCACGGCGACCAGCCCGGGGCGGGGTCGCAGGCCGGCGATCCCGTCGAGCGGGTTGCGCCACACCAGGACGCCGTCGGCGGCCCGGCCGAGCGGGGCGAGCTGACCGATCAGCGTGCTGTACGTCTCGAACGGGTCGGCGTGGTCGAACCAGCCGGCGCCGAACACCACCGCGCCGACCAGCAGGACCACCGCGTACCCGGCCAGCCAGGCGGTGATGACCGGCAGGGTGGCCCGGTCGGGGGCGACCAGTTCCAGCCAGACGAACCCGAACAGGGTGGCCGCGGCCGGCCACCAGCCGACGCCGTCGGGCAGCTCGCGGAGCCCACGGTTCGGGTCGCGCCGTGCCGCCAGCGCCCCGAACAGGTGCACCGTACGCAGCGGGTTGACCGCCCGCCAGACCGGGCCGAGTAGCAGCGACAGCGGGGCCAGCCCGACCCAGAGCAGCACGTAGAGCGCGCCGGCGGTCGGGTTGTCCGCGGTGTCCGGCCCGCCCAACAGGCCGAGGCAGAACCACGCGGCGGCGAGCAGGCCGAGCCCGCGCAGCGCCCACCGGAACGCGGGCGCGTCGACGAGTCGGGCGAGCCAGCGTGGCGCCGGTCGACCGCCGGCGGCGTCCCGGTCGAGTCGGGGCTCGCGCCAGAGCAGGCCCAGTGCCACGAACGTGACGACGAGGGTCAGCGCGGCGGCGACGACGAGCTGCGGCAGCGTGATCGGCAGGTCCTGGCGGCCGCCGACGCCGTGTGCCAGCAGCGTGGGAGCGGCCGTCATGCCGCTCAGCGGACGACGAGCTGGAAGAGCACCAGCTCGGACTCGTGCGTCTCCACCTCGAAAAGCCCGGTCTTGTCCGCTTTGAACTCCACCGAGCCGGGGGTGCCGGCCGGCAGCCGGGCGCCCAGGTCGTAGCCGTGCACGTGCAGCTCGTCGGCCACGTCGGAGGTGACAGTGATCCGGACCAGCTTGCCCTTACCGACGGTGATCCGTCCGGTCGGCGGATCGACCCGCTTCTTCGCGATCGTCACGGTGATCTGTTGGTCCACAGCGGCGGTGCTGGCGGAGGCGCTGGGCGTGGCGGTGACCGTCGGAGTCGGCGCGGTGGGGGTGGCGCTCGACGGGGCGGCGGACGTGGGGGCCGTCGAGGGCGTGGCCACGGAGGGGTCGTCATCGTGCCCGCAACCGGCGAGGAGTAGGGCGGCGAGGGTGACGGAGGCGAGGGTGGCCGAGGTGCGGGCGGCGGGGGTGCGGACGAACACGGGCGGACTCCGAACGACGCGAGGGGGACGGGTGTCGGGTTGATCGTCGGGGAGGAGAACTCTACGTCTTGTTCGGTGCCGGGGAAATGACCATGATGAACGGATGCGATCGAAGCGGGTCACTGTGCGTAAGGTCCTGAGTCGTGTCGTTGCGGCGCTGGCGGCGACAGTGGTGGTGACTCTGTTGCTGCCGGTCGCGCCGGCGTCCGCGCACGGGCAACTGGCGACCTCCACCCCGCTGAAGGGCACCGTCGTCCGCGAGCCGCTGACCCAACTGGCGTTGTACTTCACCGAGAAGCCCGCCTCCAACGCGCACTTCACCATCAGCGGTCCGAACGGGTCGCGAGTGGACAATGGCTGGTCCTACGGCGAGCCGAAGCGACTGGACAAGCCGGTCACCGAGTACTTCATGGTCAACGGCGTGTTCGAGCCACGGCTGTACCACACCGGCTTCCCGGCCATGGTGACCGTCGCGCACTGGCCGGCGAAGGGCCGCTACACCGCCAGCTACCTCTCCGTCGCCTCCGACGGTGAGGCGGTGCGGGGCGAGGTGACCTTCGACTACCAGGGCCGGGGCACGGCCGCGCCGGCCGGCTGGTCGGCGCCCACGGCGGGGCCGGATCCGGCGCTGCTCGCCCAGGCCGAGGGCGAGGGCTCGACCAACCCCGCGGCCAGCGGCAGCCCGGTCGGCCCCACCGGCGCTCCGGCGAGCCCACCAGCCGGTGCCGCCGAGGAGCAGCGCGACACCGGGTTCCCGGCCTGGCTGATCCCGGCCCTGATCGTCGTCACGGTCGCCGTGCTCGTGCTGGTGGCGGCCCGCCGTCGGCCAGCGGAGCGCGGAGCCTCGCCGGCGGGTCGCCGGCCCGCCGGCGCAGCGGGCCGGGGCGGCGCCGCCGCCCGCACGTCCGCCAACCCGACTCGGAAGACCGGCAACCGGACCGGTGGTTCGGGGCGGCGCGGACGGCGGTAGGCAGGCGCGATAGCCGGGCATTTCTCGCGTACCGTCTCGAACTTTCGCACGGACATTGGAAACTTTTGATGTATCGAGGCGAAGCCATGGACAGTCCAATCGAAACACCTTAATGTCTCGACCCATCAACCCGGTGTTTCCACAATGTCACTCGTCGGCGTCGAGGACATTACGGAGCCGGGCCGACGGTCATCCTCACCGCTGCTCCACGCCGGCCGTCGGACACTCCACCGCCTCCTGGAGGAACGATGGGCACACGCCTGCTACGCCGACTCCACCATCCCGTCCTGGGTGCGCTCGCACTCGTCCTCGCCGCCGGCCTCTGGGCCGTCCCCGCCAACGCCGCCCCCGCGCAGGAACCGGGTGTCACGCTGCGCGTCTTCGACGTGCAGGTGCCCCTCTCCGAGCTGTGCACGCTCAAGCCCGCGCAGACCCCGAACGTGGACAAGCTGATGTCCACGATCAACTGGACCTCGGCGGCCGACTTCGGCTTCGAGGACAACTTCGTCTCGCAGGTGCTCGGCAACATCACCACCACCCAGGCCGGCAGCTACACGTTCCGACTCAGCAGCGACGACGGATCCAAGCTGTCGATCGACAACGCCGTGGTCATCAACCATGACGGCCTGCACGGCGCGACCCCGCCCAAGGAGGGCACGGTCACCCTCACCGCCGGCCTGCACGCGCTGCGCATCGACCACTTCGAGCGCGGGGGCGGGCAGCAGATCACCCTGGAGTGGAAGACGCCCGGCTCGTCGACCTTCGCTGTCGTACCGAACTCGGCGCTGAGCACCGACGCCGGCGTGGTCCGGGTGACCGCACCGGGGCGCAAGGAGTGCGAGGGGGTCTCCGACTCCCCCGGCGACGGCCTGCCGCTGACCGGCGTGCACCCCGGCTACACGCTCACCAACCTGCGGCCCAGCGGCTTCCAGCCGAAGGTCACCGGCATGGACTGGCTGGCCGACGGCCGGCTGGTCATCAGCACCTGGGGCGGCAGCGACCAGTCCGGCACCTCCCAGGACGGCGAGGTCTGGATCCTCGGCAACACCGGCGGATCGACGAGCCCGGGCAACGTGACCACCAAGAAGATCGCTGGCGGCCTGAAGGAACCGATGGGGCTCAAGGTCGTCGACGGGGTGGTCTACGTGACAGAGAAGCAGCGGTTGACCCGACTGGTGAACACCGGCGGTGACGAGGCGGCCGAGCGCCTGGAGACCGTGGCCACCTGGCCGTACGGCGGCAACTTCCACGAGTTCGCGTTCGGCCTGCTCTACCAGGACGGGTTCTTCTATCTGAACCTGTCGGTGTCGATCAACTCCGGCGGCGCCACCACCAACCCGCAACCCGCCACCAACCGCGGCACCACACTCAAGGTCAACAAGGACACCGGCGCGGTCAGCTACGTCGCCGGCGGCCTTCGTACGCCGCACGGCATCGGCTGGGGCCCGGAGGGCGGCATCTTCGTCACCGACAACCAGGGCGGCTGGCTGCCCTCGTCGAAGCTGGTGCACGTCAAGCAGGGCCGGTTCTTCAACCACTTCACGAACCCGGCCGGGCCGTTCGACACCGCCCTGGTCACCCAGCCGGTGCTGTGGATGCCGCAGAACGAGATCGCCAACTCGCCCAGCACGCCGCTCTACCTGACCAGCGGCCGGTACGCAGGCCAGTTCGTCATCGGCGACGTGACGTACGGCGGCCTGCAACGGGCGAATGTGGAGAAGGTCAACGGCGAGTACCAGGGCGCCCTGTTCCGGCTCACCCAGGGCCTGGAGGCGGGTGTCTCCGAGGTCAACGTCGGCCCGGACGGCGCGATCTACGTCGGCGGGCTCGGCGCGGGCGGCAACTGGGGCCAGACCGGCAAGCTGGCGTACGGCCTGCAGAAGCTCACCCCGAACACCGCCACCACGTTCGAGATGCTCGCGATGCGCGCCACCACGACCGGCTTCGAGGTGGAGTACACCCAGCCCGTCTCGGCGGAGACCGCCGCCGAGCTGGCCGCACGCTACAAGATCAAGCAATGGCGGTACGTGGCGACGTCGAGCTACGGCGGGCCGAAGATCGACGAGGAGACGCTTACCGTCACATCGGCCACCCTGTCGGCGGACGGAAAGAAGGTCAGCCTCGCGGTGGCCGGTCGCAAGGCCGGCCGGGTGGTGCACCTGCGCTCGCCCCGCCCGTTCACCTCCACCAGCGGCCAGTCACTGTGGAGCACCGAGGCGTGGTACACGCTCAACTCCATCCCGGGCAGTCCGCCGCCGCCCACCGGTGGCACCATCACCGGCGTCGGCGGCAAGTGCCTGGACGTCGACAACGCGGGCACCGCCGACGGCACGAAGATCCAGCTCTGGACCTGCAACGGCACCGCCGCGCAGTCGTGGACGCGGGTCGGGGACACGTACCGGGTGCTCGGCAAGTGCCTGGACGTGGACAACGCCGGCACCGCGAACGGCACGAAGGTTCAGCTCTGGACCTGCAACGGCACCGGCGCGCAGGTCTGGCAGCCGCAGAGCGACGGGTCGATCCGCAACCCGCAGTCCGGCAAGATCCTGGAGGCCGCCGGCGGTAACACCGCCGACGGCACCCAGATCCAGCTCGGCACGTACGCGGGTGGCGCACACCAGAAGTGGGTGGTCAGTAGCGGGGTAACCGGCTGACCTCGGACGACGGGGCGTGGTCTGACCGGCGGGTCAGGCCGCGCCCCGCCGGTCAGCCGCGCGAAAGGCCGCCGCTCAGCGGAACAGCACCGGCCGGTTCCCCCGCGCGCCGACGAGCTGGCCCCGGATGTTGACGTCCTCGATCGAGTCGGTGTCCCCCACGCCCCGGGTGGTCAGGTCGGTCATCACCCCGTTGCGCCAGAGGAACGGGCGCCACGCGGCGGTGGTGGTGCTCTGGCCCACCACGTCGCCCCGGTCGTTTATCGCGGTGGCTCGGCTCCAGTCGCCGCCGAGCGTGCCGAGGTCGGTCAGTGTCCCGTTCTGCCAGCGGAACGCCCGCCCGTTCGCCGCGCCCACCACCTGGCCCCTGTTGTTGATCCCGATGGCCTCGCTGCCGATCTGGGTGAAGACGCCGTTGCGCAGGAGACCGCCGACGCAGGTGCACGGGTAGTCCTGCGGCGGCACGTTGAACCCGCCCACCACGTCGCCCGCGTTGTTGAAGTCGGCGGTGAACTCGTAGAAGTACTCCAGGCCCAGGTCGGTGAAGACACCGTTGCGCCACAGGAAGCGGTGCGGCATCTCGCCGGCCGGTTCGCTGGTGCCGAGCACCTGCCGCCGGTCGTTGATCCCGATCGCCACGCTGTTCTCCCCGCCCAGGGTGCCCAGGTCACGGAGCCGGCCGTCGCGCCAGAGCACCGCGCGGGTCAGGTAGTCCGGGCCGAAGGAGGTGATGGCCACGTCGCCGAACTCGTTGACGTCCACGGCGGCCGAATCCGTGTCGCCCGGCAGCACGCCCAGGTCGGTGATGACACCGTGGCGCCAGAGCACGGCGTGCCGGGCGCCGCCGGCGACGGTGCTCCAGCCGACGATGTCGCCGCGGTCGTTCATCGCCGTGGCGGCGCCGTCGCCTCCGCTCAGGGTGCCGAGGTCGACGACCCGGTAGCCGTGCGGGGACGCGGCGGCCGGAGCTGGGGCGAGGGTGATCAGCGCGACGACTGTCGTCGCTGCGGTCAGCAGGGGACGCGGGGACACCATGGACGGCACGGGGGACGCTCCTCGGATCGGAGCGGCGACGACCCGGCGGACGGGCACGGAGCCACCACCACTGCGCGTTCGATCGGTAACGCACAGTAGATCCGGTGTCGTGGCAGCGCGCCAGGGACCGAACGGTCACCGGCACCCGGGGCGTCCGGCGGGCGTCGGTCAGGGGCCGTGCGGCAAGGGCTGCGCCAGTGCCCGCAGGTCCGCCGGGAGCTGGGCCAGGGCGTCCTCGAACTCCCGGTGCCCGACCACCCGGTGCATCGTCTGGAGCACCGCGCGGGTGCCCCGCTCGGCGGCCGGACGGTCGATCCCGGCCCGGTCGGCCACCCGGCGCAGGAACTCGTCGTAGTCGAACGTTTCCGCCGGCTCGGCGGCCTTGACCAGCAGCGGGCTCAGCTCGGCGGCCAGGTGGGGGGCCATCGCGCCCGCCTCCCCGCCGCTGAGCCGCTCGGTGAGGGTTCGCAGGACCGCCTCGGTCAGTGGGCGTGCCTGCTCCGGCGAAACACCCGCCCGTGCCGCAACCTTGTCGACGAACGCCAGCTCGGCCATGCCCCCGCCCTTCGCTTTCGGAAACGCGTGGCTACCCGGGCCCACCGGCAGCAAACCCGGCAGCCGGAGCGGGATGGTTCTGCCGGTTGCTCGGCGCGGTGCCGTCCGCTTCTCGTACGGTGAGGTCGGACCGGGAACCCGACGGCTGCCCGACGGCGGCCCGTGCCGCAGGAGGAGCAGATGGCCCTCGACCTGCCCGACGTGATCGACAGGTACTTCCGGGCCGTCAACGAGCGGGATCTGGACGCCTTCGTCGCCTGCTTCGCGGACACGGCGAGCGTCGCCGACGAGGATCGGCTGTACGACGGGCGGGCTTCGATCCGCGCCTGGCGACAGAAGACGATGGACGCCTACTCGTACACCGCCGAGCCGGTCCGGGTCACACCGCAGGCGGGCGATTCGTATCTGGCCATCACCCGGGTGTCCGGCGACTTTCCCGGCAGCCCGATCGAGCTGCGGTACCGGTTCACCCTGCGCGACGAGCTGATCGGTGCCCTGGACATCCGTCCCTGACGGCGAGTCGGTCCACCTACCCGAAGGGAACGCCGTGCCGCGAGTCTGGCTCATCACCGGCTGTTCGCGTGGTCTCGGCCGCGCCCTCGCCGAGGCCGTCCTGGCCGACGGCGACCACCTGGTGGCCACCGCGCGCAACCCGGCGCAGCTCGACGACCTGGTCGACCGGCACGGTGACCAGGTCCGCGCTGTGGCTCTCGACGTCAACGACCCCGCCGCCGCCCGCGCCGCCGTGCGCACGGCAGTGGACACGTTCGGACGGCTGGACATCCTGGTCAACAACGCCGGGTACGCCGACGTCGCCGCGATCGAGGACATGTCGGAGGACGACTTCCGGGCGCAGATCGAGGCCAACTTCTTCGGAGTGGTCAACCTGTCCCGGGCCGCGCTGCCGGTGATGCGTGAGCAGGGGCGCGGGCACATCGTGCAGATCTCCAGTGTCGGCAGCCGGGTCGCGAGCACGGGCCTGGGCGCGTACCAGTCCGCCAAGTGGGCGGTCAGCGGCTTCTCCGGGGTGCTCGCCAAAGAGGTCGAGGCGTTCGGGATCCGGATCACCACTGTCGAGCCGGGCGGGCTGCGCACCGACTGGGCCGGCTCGTCGATGAGCGCCCTGCCGATCAGTGAACCGTACCGGCCGGTCATCGACCCGGCCGTGCAGCGGCTGCGCCAGGCCAGCGGCGCCCAGCCGGGCGATCCGGCCCGCGCCGCCCAGGCGATCATCCGAATCACCCGGGTCGACGAACCGCCGCTCCGACTGCTGCTCGGCGCCGACGCCGTGGCGGCTGCCGGAGCAGCCGCCGAGGCCCTCGCCGCGTCCGACGCGCGGTGGCGGGAGTTGAGCGAGTCGATCGCCTTCGACGCGGGTCCCTGACTCGACTCTCCGGCCGGACCGGTGCGGCCGGTCGGGTGCCCTGCCGGACCGGTGCGGCCGGTCGGGCCGGCCCGCAGGTGATCAGCCGCCGAACGGACGAGACGGCCAAGGGGTCGGTGGGTGACATGATGTGGCGACAACAGCTGTCGCTACGAGAAGGGTTGCCGCTGCCCGATGGCGCACTTCGAGGCTCGAACGCCCACGACACCCACGCGGGTCGCGGTGCCGTTGGCCGGGCAGCCCGATCGGGCGGGCTGATGCGGGGCGAGCGACGGGAGGCCGTGGTCGAGCAGAGTGTTCGCACGCACGCCGCGGACACCATGGCGTATCAGGTCGCGACCGACGTACGAGCGCTGCGCGCGTTCGTCAGCGCCGGGGCGCTGGCACGCGGCCTGTCGCGCGAGCGGGTGGAGCTGTTGACGCTGGCGGTCAGCGAGTTGGCCACCAACACGTTGCAGCACACCACCGGCGGCGGTTGGGTCCGGCTCTGGGCCGAGCCCGGCCAGCTGTTCTGCGACGTGGTCGACCACGGGCCGACACGGGCGCTCGGCCGGAGCATGCCGGCCACGGACTCGGTGCGGGGTCGCGGGCTGGCGATCGTGGAGCAGATCTGTGACGACGTCGCCGTGCTCACCGGCCCCGGTGAGACCGTCGTACGGATTCGCCTTAGTCTGTGAACGTCGGCGGCGATCCCCGCCCGCCCAGGCCACGTTGGCTGTCACAATGCGGACAGCCCGGACCGACTGTGACACCGGGTCGGACCCGAACGGGAGGATGCCACGATGCCGGACAGCGCACGCGAGGCTGAGCTGCTCGACGCCGAGCGCACCCTGCAGGCCGCCCAACTGGCCGGCGACGTCGCCGCCCTCGATCAGCTGCTGGTCGACCAGCTGATCGCCATCGGTCCGGATGGGCGTACGCACAGCAAGCAGGATGACCTGGCCACCCACCGGGACCGCCGCCTGGTCGTCCAGGAGTTGGTGGAGGAGGAACTGGACCTGCTCGTCGTCGGCACGACGGGGGTGACGTTCTTCCTGGGCCGGGTGTCCGGCGTCGCCGAGGGGGCGCCGTTCACGGCGCGGCTGCGCTACACCCGGACGTGGGTGCACGACGACCGGCACGGTTGGCGGATCCTGGCCGCGCACATCAGCCCGGTCTGACTCAGCTCCCATCCTCGTCGTCCTCGTCGAGCAGGCCCTGCTCGTCGAGGAACGCGAACCATCTGTCGTCGGCGGGGGTCAGGTCGGCGTAGCCCGGCCCGAGCAGGTAGTAGTCCACGAAGGATTCCACGTCGGGGGCGAGCTCCTCGAACGCGTCGGCCATGAACCACTCGGTGCCGTTCGGCGGGAAGTACCAGATCGCTCCCGTGCCACGATCCATGAGGATCGGCTCGTCGCTGCGGGTGCCGACCACCAGCCAGCCCGCCCGGTCCTGTGGGATGGACGAGAAGTCCGGAGCGAAGTCCAGGTGGTACTGGATCCCGGGAAGGGTCGACGAGGACGCCAGCTCGACCCGACCCGCGCGCAGCCCGTCGGCCACCAGTAGGAGATCCCGCAGGTCGGCCGGGAGCCCTGCCGGTACGGCATCGATGGCCGCCCCCTCGCCGAACTCGGCGTACGCCAGGCTCTCCGGCCGATCGGCCAGATCAGCGCGCAGCTCCTCGATGAGCTGCCGCAGCTCGAGGTTCACTGCATCACCTCTGTTCGGATGAGGTCCCGTCCGGCAATGCCCCCGGCTGCCCGGAGACCTGCGAGCCGATGCGCGGATTGGTTCTACCACGCAGCGGCCCGTCGGGGCGTCACCTCGCCGAATCCGCCAGCCGGGTTCGCAGCGCCGGCGTCGAGCCCTTTCCTCAGTTGACGAGGGCGTCGATCGGGCCGACGCGCAGGGTGCCGTCGTTGAGGGGTGTGCAGCGGATGCCGCCGGTGGTGCGTAGCGCCTTCCACGCCCCCGGGCCGACGGTGACGTCCATCCAGGCGCAGGGCCGGGCCGCCCGGTTGACTCGCAGCCTGACCGGGCCGTCGCCGGAGTCCAGCACCAGCACTCTGCCGATCAACTCGTCCACGGCGATTCCCGTGGTGAGGATGTTGCGCCGCACCTCGGCCAGGCCGATGCCGACCGGCAGCGACTCCTGGGCGATGACTGTGACGCTGGCGTCGCGGTGTGCCTGTTGGCCGAAGTACCTGTCGCCGAGGATGCCGAGGCCGGCCCGGATCCGGATGGCGTCGACCAGCTCGCCGGGCGGGGCCGGGGCCGGGCCGTCGGCGGGCCGGCCCAGGAAGCGGTGCACGGGCGAGGCCAGCAACTCGACGATCTCCGGCATGGCAGGAATTCTACGAAGCGGACCGTGCCCTGCGGGGCCTGTCGACGGGATGACGCGGCGAAGCTGCTATTGCCAGGGTGGCCAGACTGTTCTATAACTGTCGTATGAGTTCTATAACAGTGCGGCCGACAGTCGTTCCCGGGCGATACGGGAGCTACGGCGGGCGATACGTCCCGGAATCCCTGATCCCCGCCTGCGAGGCTGTCGCCGAGGCATTCTCGGAGGCGTGGGCCGATCCCGGGTTCCGCGGCACCCTCGGCGCGCTGCTGTCGGCGTACGCGGGACGGCCGACCCCGCTGACACCGGCCCTGCGACTGTCGGCCGAACTCGGTGTGACGGTGCTGCTGAAGCGGGAAGACCTGACGCACACGGGATCACACAAGATCAATAACGTGCTCGGACAGGCGTTGCTGGCCCGGCGCATGGGGCGTACGCGCCTGATCGCCGAGACCGGGGCGGGCATGCACGGCGTCGCGACGGCGACGGCCGGCGCCCTGCTGGGTTTGCCGGTGAAGGTGTTCATGGGCGAGCGCGACATGGAACGCCAGGCGCACAACGTCTTCCGGATGCGGCTGCTGGGCGCCGAGGTCGTTCCGGTGACCACCGGCAGCCGCACGCTGAAGGATGCCACCAGCGAGGCCATGCGGCACTGGGTGACAGACGCCGACGAGGCGTACTACTGCGTGGGCTCGGTCATCGGTCCGCACCCGTATCCGACGATGGTCCGCGAGTTCCAGCGCGTCATCGGTGACGAGGCCCGGCGGCAGTGCGCGGCCGAACTGCCGGCGGCCATCCCCGACTACGTGGTCGCCTGCGTCGGCGGCGGCAGCAACGCGGCGGGCACGTTCGCCGGGTTCGTCGAGACATCGGCGAAGCTCGTCGGGGTGGAAGCCGAGGGCGGCTCCGGCGCGGCGAACGGGGAGATCGGCGTACTGCACGGCTTCCAGTCGCTGTTCCTCCAGGACGAGCACGGGCAGATCAAGGAGGCGCACTCGATCGCGGCCGGGCTGGACTACCCCGGCGTCGGCCCGGAGCACGCGTACCTGCGCGATCTGGGGCGCGCCCGGTATGTCACCGTCTCCGACGGGGAGGCGATCGCGGCAGCGGTCCGGCTCGCGCGGGCGGAGGGCGTGCTGCCCGCCATCGAGTCGGCCCATGCGGTCGCCTGGGTCGTCCGCGCCGCCGGTACGCCGGAGCTGCCCGGAGGATCGACAGTGCTCGTGACCCTCTCGGGCCGGGGCGACAAGGACATCACCACCCTGATCGCGGAGGCGGACCTCGCATGAAGCTGCTGATGCCCTACATCACCGGCGGGGTCGTGCCGGGCTGGACGGCGTACCTGAGCGCCTTCGAGCACGCCGGAGCCGACCTGATCGAGGTTGGGCTGCCGTTCTCCGATCCCACTGTGGACGGTCCCACCATCCAGGAGTCCTCGGACGCGGCGCTGGCCCGAGGCACCACGCCCGCCTCGGTCCTGCAGGACCTCGCCGACGTGCGGACAGGTATCCCCCTCGTCGCCAGCACGTACGCCAACATCGCGCTGCGGCCCGGGTTCGGTGACGCGCTGACGGCGGCCGGGGTGACCGGGTTGATCGTGCCCGACCTGCCCCTCGACGAGCTGGCCGGGCTGGACGTGCCGGGCGTCCAGGTGAGTCTGCTGGCCTCGCCCGCCACGCCGGACGTCCGGCTCGCCGAGATCGGCCGACGCAGCCAGGGTTTCGTGTACGCCATCTCGGTCATGGGCACGACCGGCGAACGCGACCGTCTCGCACCGTCGGCCGTCACGCTGGCCGCCCGGCTCAAGCAGGTCACCGACCTACCCGTGCTGCTGGGCTTCGGCATCTCCACCCCGGAGCAGGCGGGCGAGGCGGCGGCGGTCGCCGACGGGGTCATCGTCGGCGCGGCCGTCATGCGGCGCATCCTCGACGGGGCGAGTCCCGCCGAGGTCGGCGCCTTCGTGGCGTCGCTGCGGGCCGCCCTGTCTCTGGTCGCCCCCGTGCGATGATCGGCGGTGGCCGTCGACGACGGGCGCGAACAGTCGACGCAGCGGGAGGCAGACCAGTGGCCGTGGCACGCTATCGGGCCATCGCCGCCGACCTCGCCGCCAAGATCCGCGACGGTCACTACGTGCCGGGCGAGGCACTGCCCGCACAACGCGAGCTGAGCACGGCGTACGGCGTCACGCTGATGACACTGCGGCAGGCCCTGCGCGAACTGAGCGCCGAGGGGCTGATCGTCCAGCAGCCCGGCAAGGGCACGTTTGTCGCACCGCCCCACGCGGCGTACCAGCTGGGATCGTTGCGGAGCTTCGGCGATGACCTGCGCGAGCAGGGCCACGAGGTCCACACGACGGTGATCTCGCGGGCGCAGCGCCGCGTGCCCTCGCGGGTCGCGGCCCGGCTGCGGGTCCGCGAGGCCGAGACGGGCCTGCGCCTGGAGCGGGTCCGCGCGTTCGCCGGTCGCCGCGCCATTCACCAGATCTCCTGGGTACGCGAGCCGCACGCGAACCGATTGCACGACGTGGACTTCACCGGCACGTCGTTGTACGCGGCCCTGGCCGACCTGGGGGTGGTGGTGGCCCGGGCCGCGGAGACGATCCGGCCGGACGTGCTGAGTGCGGACGTGGCCCGGCATCTGGACGAGGCCGAGGGAGCGCCGGTGCTGGTCAGCGACCGGATCACGTACGCGCCCGACGGGACGGCCCTGGTGACGGACCGGGCGACGATGCTGGGGAGCATGCTGCAGATCACCGCCGACCGGGCCGCCACCGGGCTGTCCCTCCAGTACGGAGCCGTCTAACCGGTGGGGGCCGGCGTGCCGGTGACGGTCAGGTTGCGCAGTCGACCCACGTTGTCGAACGAGCCGAAGCCGACCCGTCCCGAGCCGAACGTGCTGTCCTTCGCGGTCAGCAGCGGGTCACGGTGCCCGTCGACATAGACGGCGATCTCACCGGTGGCCGGTAGGTGCACCACCCGGACGCGGTGCCACCTGGCGTCGGTGATCGCCGGGTTGGCGCCCCGGGACCTGCCGTTCCACTGGTGGTCGATGCGCTCCCGGTCGGCGTTGTTGACCTTGAAGATGCCGTTGTGCGGATAGATGGTGTTGTCGGTGGAGAGGTGGGCGTAGTAGAACTCGGTGTCCGAGCGCCAGCCGAAGACGATGATGACGTCCCGGTTGGTGATCTCCACCGGTGTGTCGAGGCGTACCTGGGCGTCGATCCGCACCGACGACCACGCCGGGCCGTTGGTCAGCACCGCGTACTCGAAGGGCCGGCGCGGACCCGGCCGGCTCTCCCCGGCCTCGGCCAGGACGACCTGGTCGCCGGTGAACTGCCACTTCGCCGGCGTCACCGGCGCCCAGTGGGAGGCCCCGGCGGTGCGGCGCAGTGTGACGTCCCCGACGTCGCCGCTGGCGAACTCCCTGGTGCCGGTCACCTTCCACACCTTTCCGTTGGCCTTCGCGACGACGTAGAGCTCACCGGCGGCGTCGGTGCCGAAACGCAGGTCCACCCGGCTGGGGTCGCCGGGCGCGCCCGGGGCGGACAGGTCGCGCATCCGGACCGGGGCACCCGCCGTGTCGAAGAGCGCGAGCTGGTGGATCGTGGCCAGACCCCGCCCCCGGCGCATCTCGTCGGCCTCGGTGTAGAGCACCCGCCCGTCGACCAGGTCACCGAAGACGTACTTGCCGCGTAGCGCGGGCAGCGCCCGCCCCCGGTAGACGAAACCGCCGGCCACCGCGACACCGACGTCGTCGGTGCAGTTCCAACCGGCGGCGGGGTCGTGGTCGTACGCGGCGACCGGGTAGGTGTAGCCGTACCTGTCGTCGTCGGCGGGCAGCGGGAGCAGCCGGTCGCAGGGGTTCGTGGCCGTCTTGTCGAAGACGAACGAGCCCTCGCGCTCGCTCCAGCCGAAGTTGTCTCCGGCGCGGACCTCGTAGATCGCCTCGACCGCGTGTTCACCGATGTGCCCGAGGTACATCCGGCCGGTCGCCCGGTCCCAGCTGAACCGGTGCGGGTCGCGGAAACCCACGGCGTAGAGCTCGCCGAGCGCGCCGGCCTGACCGACGAAGGGGTTCGCGGGCGGGATGCCGTAGCGCCCGTTCGCGGAGTTGGTGCCCCGGGGGTCGATCCGCAGCAGCTTGCCGTGGGGCAGGGCCAGGTTCTGCGGGTCGGTGTTGCGCGCGCCCTGGCCGCCGTCGCCGACGGCGAGGTACAGCAGGCCGTAGTCGCGGTCGTGGCGCTTGGCCGTGGGGTTGAAGTTGATCTCCTGGATGCCGTGCACCTGGCCGCCGAAGCCGATGCGCAGCACCTCGCGGTGCGTGCCGGCGAAGGTGGCGGCGGCCGGATCGGTAGCCGTCCACTCGGTGATGACGCCGTGGAAGAGCGTGTTGGGCTGGGCGTAGTCAGGTGTGGCGGTCGTCGTCGACGCCAACTCGGTGTGGATGGTGTAGAACCTGCCGTTCACCCCGAACTCCGGGTGGAACGCGACGTACCCGAAGCCCTGGCCGAGCCCACGACCGGAGAAGAACCGGGGCGCGAACGTCGCCGCCACGTCCAGGTAGACGTGCGGCACGCCGCCCTCGACCAGGTAGAGGCTGCCGTTGAGGTCGGGCACCGCCCGCCGGCCGGAGCCGTCGGGCACCTCCATGATGGTGTTGATCCGGGCGGTACGCATGAGCCGCGCATCGGTCGGCGCGGGTGTGGGGTACGACTGCGGGAAGCTGGCGTACTCGCTGAGGACCAGCCCCAGTCGGGACTGGACCGGCATGTCGGGAATCGGGTCGTCGACCGCGTCGGCGGCCCGCGCGGGCGTGGCGACCAGTGTGGACAGGATCAGCACGAGGGCGGTGAGGCCGGCCCTCACTGTGGGCCGGCGGCGTGTGCCGGCGCGGCGGTGCAGGGTGCGCACGCGTGTCTCCTTCTCGGTGGGACGGTGCCGAGGGTGGTCAGCGGGCAAGGTGGCGGTACTGCCTCCGCACGTCGTTCGCGGAGACCACACTGTCGAGGAACATCAGGCCGTCCATGCGGCAGTCGCACGGGTTGCGTTCGAGGCTGTCCTGGGGAAAGCTGCCGCCGATCTTGATGCCCCGGGGGTCGGACGCGGTGGTCACGTGCGGGCCGGGCCCGGACACCAGCCACGGGTCGTCGGTGCGGGTGTAGAAGCCGTCCACCGGTTCGCCGTTGCGGTAGAGGGCCAGCGCGCCG
The DNA here is from genome assembly GCF_015751765.1 of Micromonospora ureilytica. Lineage (NCBI taxonomy): Bacteria > Bacillati > Actinomycetota > Actinomycetes > Micromonosporales > Micromonosporaceae > Micromonospora > Micromonospora ureilytica. The sequence goes on along the minus strand of NZ_JADOTX010000001.1, from coordinate 1,855,186 downwards.
GTGTCGAAGTCGAAGGTGGCGGCCAGGTGCACCCACTCCCCCACCGGCAGCAGCTCACGCCAGTCCCGGGTGGCGGCGAAGGTCTGTGAGTTGCCACCGTCGAGCCGTCGGCCGAGCGCGACGAGGCGCAACTCCCCGTCGACGTCGATCAGCTCCAGCAGGGCGCGGACGCCGTGGCCGTCGGAGTCGCCGGTCAGCACCCCGGCCAGCCCGATCGCGTTGTACCTGTCGTCCGGGTCGGCGGTGGTGGAGTTGGGCAACGGGCTGTCCATGTTCAGCTTGAACCAGCCCATGACCGTGGTGCCCGCGGTGGCGCTGAACGCGCGCAGCGTCCGCACCCCGCTGGCCGACCAGGTGCCGGCCTTCCAGTCGTCGTTGCCGGCGACGGCGGGAGCGACCTGCCGGGTCTGCACGGCGTTGCGGCTGCCCCGGTAGGCGTGGTCCGGCACCCGCATGGCGGCACCACCGTTGATCAGCTCGATCTCGGTGCCGGAGCGCCCCTGGTCACGTTCCAGGGCGGGGTCGCCGGGCACCGGATGGTCGAAGTCGTACGCGGCGACCAGGTGCGCGCGCAGCGCCGGGTGGACGTCGGGCGAGATGCCGCGATCCGCCTGCGCCGGTGGCGTGCCGGCGCCGGTCAGTGCGCCGATCGCCAGGAGTGAGACGGCCGCTCGTCGGGCCCTGGACATGGCTGTCACCTCGTTTCGCGGCATGCCGGATGCCGGTCACGTAAGCGCTTACGAAAGCGCTTACGTACCCTAGGCTTCGATGAATGCCACTCGCAATAGATCGGGTGACATGAATGTTTCCGGAGGGTTGCGGATGCCCAGGGCCAGCCAACGGCCGCGCCTCGTGGACGTCGCCGAACACGCCGCCGTCTCGCTGGCGACCGCCTCCCGCGCCCTCGCCGGCCGCGAGGGGGTCAGCGCCGAGGTGGCCGATCGGATCCGGCAGATCGCCAGTGAGCTGGGCTACGTGGCCAACCCGTACGCCCGCACCCTGGCCAGCGGGGCGACCTCCACTGTGGGGTTGATCGTCCATCAGGTCGACGACCCGTACTTCTCCGAGATCGCCGCCGGGGTCATCCAGCTCGCCGCCGAGCAGGGGCTGCTCGTGCAGATCTGCCAGTCCGGCCGCGACCCCGGCTACGAGCTGCAACAACTGCGCCACCTGATCGCCCAGCGGGTCGGCATCGTGCTGATCAGCGGCTCCGGCTACGACGACCCACGGATGGAGAGCGCGGCCCGCGCCGAGCTGGCCGCGTTCCAGGACCACGGCGGACGGGCCGCGGCCATCGGACGGCACGCGCTCGGCGTCGACGCCGTCCTGCCGGACAACGAGGCCGGCGGCCACGCGCTCGCCCAGCACCTGATGGACCTCGGCCACCGGCGGATCGCGGTAGCCGCCGGCAGCGCCGGCCTCACCACTGTCGCCGACCGGCTGGCCGGAGTGTCGTCGGCCCTGCGGCAGCGCGGGCGGTCCCCCGCCGACCTCGCAGTGGTGCACAGCGACTTCACGCGCGGCGGTGGCCGCGCCGCCGCCGAGCAGATCCTCAACGAGCACCCCGAGACCACGGCGATCATCGCGCTCAACGACGCGATGGCCATGGGCGTGCTGTCGACGCTGCGGTCGCGCCGCGTGCCGGTGCCCGCGCGGATGTCAGTCGTCGGCTTCGACGACGTCTCGGTGGCGGCCGACCTCGCACCCAGCCTCACCACCATCCGCCTGCCGATGACCGAGATGGGCCGCACGGCACTCACCCTCGCGCTCAAGCCGCGCACGACACGCCCCCGCCGCCGGCCCACCGGGCAGGTGCTGGTCGTGCGCGACTCGACCGGGCCCGCGCCGAGGACCTGACCGACGCGCCGATCAGACCGCCAGGGCCGCCCGGACGTCCCGTTCCGCAGTGACACCCCCGTCGCCGTGCGAGGTGACCCGCCCGGACTCCAGCACGTGGTAGCGGTCCGCCACCCGCAGCGCGAAGCCCAGGTGCTGCTCGACGAGCAGCACACTGAACCCGGACTGCCGGGTCAGCTCGACGATCCGCTCCTGAATCTCCGCGACCACCGACGGCTGGATGCCCTCGGTCGGCTCGTCGAGCATCAGCAGCCTGGGCCGGGTGATCAGGGCGCGGGCAATGGCCAACTGCTGGCGCTGACCGCCGGAGAGCAGCCCGGCCCGACGCCGCAGCAGCGCGCGCAGCGCCGGAAACAGATCCAGCACCTCGGCCGTGGCCACCGCACCGTCGCGCCGGCCGTCGGCGACCAGCCGCAGGTTCTCCGCGGCGGTCAGGTGCGGGAAACACTGCTGACCCTGCGGCACGTACGCCATCCCCCGCGCCACCCGCTCGTGCGGCCCGGCGCGGGTGACATCCTCGCCGTCCAGCTCGACGGTGCCGGCGCTCGGGCGCAGCAGCCCGGCCGCGACCCGCAACAGGGTGCTCTTGCCGGCACCGTTGTGCCCGAGCACGGCGGCCACCCCGTCGGGCGGGACCGCCAGATCGATCCCGTGCAGCACCCGAGAACGCCCGTACCCGGCGTGCACCCCGCGCAACGTCAGCATCATGCCTCCAGGCCGGTGCGGGCCGACCCGGCGTCGACCGGGTGGCCAAGGTAGACCTCCTGCACGCGCGGGTCCGCCTGGACCTGCGCCACAGTGCCCTCGCTGAGCACCCGGCCGGCGTGCAGCACTGTGACGCTGCGCGCGAACCGACGTAGGAAGTCCATGTCGTGCTCGATCACGACGACAGTGCGATCCCTGCTCACCGTCTCCAACAGGGCGCCGGTGGCGTCGCGTTCCTCGTGGCTCATGCCGGCAACCGGCTCGTCCAGCAGCAGCAGCCGGGCGTCCTGCACCAGCAGCATGCCGATCTCCAGCCACTGCTTCTGGCCGTGCGCGAGCGTCCCGGCGAGGTGCGCGGCCCGCTCGGCCAGACCGATGGTCTCCAGTGCGGCGGCGACCTCGTCGGGGACACCCCGACGGCGGCGGGCCAGGGTCGCCCAGCTGCGTCGGGCGCCCGCCGCGATGTCGAGGTTCTGCAACACCGACAGCTCCTCGAAGACCGAGGACGTCTGGAACGTCCGCCCGATGCCCAGCCGGCTGATCCGGTGCACCGGCCGGCCGAGCAGTTCCTCGTCACCGAAGCGGACCGAGCCGGTGGCCCGGACCAGGCCGGTGATCGCGTCGACAAGCGTGGTCTTGCCGGCGCCGTTGGGCCCGATCAGGAACCGGATGTCGCCGGCGGGCACCTCCAGGGAGACGCCGTCGACGGCTGTGAAACCGTCGAAGCTGACCCGCACGTCGCGGACGGACAACCCGTCCAACCGTTCGCCGCTCATGCTGTGCTGGCTGGGCATGCGCTCACGGCCCTCGCTGCGCTCGGTGCGTTCGCTCATGCCGCCGGCACCTCCGTTCGGTCGGCGCGTCGCCGGCCCAGTGACAACCACCCGCCGCGCCGCTCCGGTCGCGCGCCGACGTCACGGCGGCGGGCCAACGCCCACAGCGACGCCAGGCCGCCGGGAAGGAACGCCACCACGACCACGAAGAGCAACCCCTGCAGGTACGTCCAGGTGCCCGGGAAACGCTCGGAGAGGGCGCTACGCGCCCAGACCACCGCCACCGCGCCGAGCACCGGCCCGAGCAGGGTCGCCCGACCGCCCACCGCGACGCCGATGACGAACTCGATCGACGGGACGATGCCGATCAGCGCGGGCGAGATGATGCCCACCGCCGGCACGAACAGCGCGCCGGCCAGCCCGGCCATGCCGGCGGCGACCACGTACGCCACCAGCTTGACCGACGCCGGGTCGTAGCCCAGGAAACGGACCCGCTCCTCACCGTCGCGGACCGCCACCAACAGCTCGCCGTAGCGGCTGTGGATGAGCTGACGGGCCAGCGCGAGCAACGCCAGCAGCGCCCCGGCGATGATGAAGTACACCATCCGCTGGTTGACCGGGTCGTCCAGGTTGTAGCCGAAGAAGCCCTTG